>WLOT01000028.1 GCA_009699125.1 Actinomycetota bacterium | reverse complement strand
CCAGCGCCATTGATGAGCAGTCCAGTTTTCCAGCCGGGCTCCCTCAAACGGAGATGGCGTCGAGCCATGCCAGTTTGCGAAAGCGTGAAGCTGGTGAATACGCCAACGGCGTAAAGCGGAATCAGTTTTGTGACGTCGGCGCCCAGGATGACGACGAGCACTGCAGCAACACCAGCAAGGGCGAGGATGCCGTTTGAGAACACCAGGCGGTGTCCTCGCTTCGTGAGCTGACGGGGCAGGAAAGAATCTTCAGCTTGGAAATGGGCGAGGCGAGGGAAATCGGCGAAGCCTGTGTTGGCGGCCAACACGAGAATGAGCATTGTGGCGAACTGTGTGAAGACGAACATGACCTGTCCGAATCCGCTGGTTCCGTAGACCGCGTCGGCGATCTGGGCGATCACGGTCTTGCCCTCCACCGGAACGGTTTGGAGTTGAGAAGCAAGCCAAGAAACGCCGAGGAACATGAACGCGAGCATTGTGCCCATGACCATGAGGGTTGACCGAGCGTTCTTCCACGTTGGGTCACGGAACGCCGGCACGCCGTTTGAGACCGCCTCGATACCCGTAAGTGCAGCGCCGCCGGAGGCGAACGCTCGAAGCAAAAGGAACCAACCGATGACTCCGGCGCCTTCGATCTCGTGGATCTGTGCGGGGTCAAGTTGGTCGAGCGGGATTGGATTGAGACCTCCGCCGACCGTGGCCTTAAAGACTCCGAAGCCAATCATGATGAACATTGCAGCGACGAACGCGTAGGTCGGAACAGCAAAGAGCTTGCCTGATTCCTTGACGCCTCGGAGATTGCCGACCGCAATAACCGCAATGAAAAACAGCGCAATCGGGACGCGATATGGGTACAGATCTGAGAACACCGAGTACAGGGCAGCGGTACCGGCGGAAACCGATACGGCCACAACCAAGATGTAATCGAGCAAGAGCGAAACGCCGGCAACCTGAGCGGGGAGGACTCCGAGGTTGTCTTTCGTAACGATGTATGCGCCGCCGGCCGATGGGTAGGCCTTGATGGTTTGGCGATAACTAAACATCACGATGACGAGAACGATGACCACTGCGATGGTGATCGGCATGATCTTGCCGAAGGCCAACATGCCGACGCCACCGACGACCAGAAGTGTGTGAAGGATCTCTTCGGTTGCATACGCAGTTGAGGAAAGCGCATCGGAAGCAAATACGGCGAGAGCGGTGGGCTTGCCCAGTCGCTCGTGCTCGAGCTGATCGGTGGTGAGCGCTCGTCCGAGAATCTTGCTCTTAAAGCGGAAGGAGCGACTCTCGGGAATATTGGTTTGAGTTGCCGGCGGTAATGGTGCGGGGCCGGTCGAACTTTGACTCTCTGTGGGTGCAGTCATACATCGGCTAGTTGACACCCATAGAGGCCCCGAGCGCAATCACCAGAGACGGGATTCACAGCGGCGAAACCTGAATGAACTCTTGCGGCTCCCCGAGGGCCGGTGAAGCGGCCTCGGCTGGGTAGCCTCACCTACTCACCCCCGGCTCGATTCGTGCCGGGCATATCCGCGTGTCCTGAGGTCCTATGGCTCTGTCCGATCTGATTCCGATGATGGCTGATGAGCCCGCGCTCGTCTCGGTCCTGGGGCGCCGTGAAGGCTCCATCGTCATCCCGGAACCAGCCCGAGCCATCACGATTTCTTCTTTGGTCGACCGGTCCGAACGCCGGCCAGTCGTGGTCGCAGTGCCCACGACCGCAGAAGCCGAGCGACTGGTCCACGACCTTGCCGCGTTCCTTGGCGCTGATGAGGTCGAACTCTTCCCGGCTTGGGAAACCCTTCCGTTCGAACGAGTGAGTCCAGCGATCGACACGATGGGCCGGCGTTCGCGGGTCCTGTGGCGTCTCCACGAGCCGGAACGAGCGCCGGCAGTCATCGTGGCCCCGGTTCGTGCGCTGGTTCAGCGGCTTGGCCCTCATGTTGGTGAAATCGAACCGATCACGATTGGCGTTGGTGACGTTGCTGATCCCGTCGAACTGATCGAGCAACTTGTTCGTTTTGGTTACCGACGCGAAGTGCAGGTGGAACACCGGGGCGAGGTCGCGGTGCGCGGTTCAATTGTCGATATTTATCCGAGCACAGCTGACGTTCCGGTCCGTATCGATTTATGGGGCGACGAAGTTGATCGCCTCACCGAGTTTTCGATCGCTGATCAGCGAGCAACCGTTTCTGTCGCGGAAACAACAATCTTTCCGTGTCGCGAACTTCTGCCAACTGACGAGGTCCGTGAACGCGCATCCGCACTTGTTGGAACACAGCCGTGGGGTCGCGAACAGTGGGAGCGACTTTCTGAAGGCCAGATGTTTGACGGCATGGAGAGTTGGTTGCCGTGGTTGGTCGACGACAGCGCTGATGATCCTGATGTTCTTTTTGATCTGCTTCGTGACGACGCCCAGATTCTTCTGATCGAACCTCGCCGAATGCGCGATCGTGCCGGGGACATCCTCGCTGAGGAGCACGACCTCGAGCAGTCGCTGTCGCGAACGTGGGGAGCAGAAGGATCGTTTCCGCAGCTCCACGTCCCATTCGAACGACTTCTCGGTCGCACGACAGCGCCAATGTGGACAGTGCTTGATGTTCCCGATTCACCGAACACTGCTGTCGTTGGAGCATCGGGGTGGGATCCCGTTGTTGGTGACGGAACTGTGCTGGTTGATCAGTTGCGTTCGATGCTCGCTGATGGCGCAACGGTTGTTGTCGCTGCGGATGGAAGCGGTTCTGCTGATCGGTTAGTGACATTGCTAGGCGACCAAGGGGTTCATCTTTCTTTTGATGAACGCGGACATGAAGACCTTTCTGCGCCGGGTGGCCATGTCGTGGTCGCTCCTCTTGAGCGTGGCGTTCGGTTGCCGCAGATAGGCCTTGCACTTCTTGCGGAATCTGATGTCACTGGTCGCCGCCGGGCCCATCGACGCGCGCGGCCGCGTAAAGCGGTTGCGCAAGGACACTTCGATGACCTCGCGCCTGGTGATTTCGTCGTTCACTATCAGCACGGTGTTGGTCGGTACGGCGGAATGGTCAAGCGCGCAATCGGCGGTGTTGAGCGTGACTACCTACTTCTCGAATACCGCGGCGATGACCGTCTGTACGTTCCAAGCGATCAGGTCGATGCGGTGCGGCCCTTTACCGGCAGCGATTCGCCCAGCTTGAGTCGTCTCGGCGGTGGCGAATGGCAGAAGAACAAGGCCCGAGTTCGCGAAGCCGTCACCGAGATCGCGCAGGAACTCGTGGTCCTCTACCAAAAGCGAATTCACGCTCCTGGCCATGCGTTCGCTCCTGATACGCCTTGGCAGCACGAACTCGAAGAGTCGTTTCCCTACGAACCCACCCCAGATCAGAAGACTGCGATCGCCGAGGTAAAGGCGGATATGGAAGGCGAGTCTCCGATGGACCGCCTTGTTTGTGGTGACGTTGGTTTCGGAAAAACCGAAGTTGCAGTTCGGGCAGTTTTCAAAGCCGTGCAAGACGGCAAGCAGGCAGCGGTGCTCGTTCCGACGACACTTCTTGCTCAGCAGCATCTCCAAACATTTAGCGAACGATTCGCTGGTTATCCCGTCCGAGTCGAGATGCTCAGCCGGTTCTTGACGAATGCGCAGGCCAAGAAAGTCATTGCCGATCTTGAATCCGGTGATGTCGATGTTGTGATTGGAACGCACCGACTCCTGGCCGATGGGCTGGCCTTTAAGGACCTGGGGCTACTGGTCGTCGACGAAGAACAGCGCTTTGGTGTTTCACACAAAGAAGCCATCAAGGGCCTCAAAGTTGGCGTTGATGTGCTCACGCTTTCGGCCACGCCTATCCCGAGAACACTCGAGATGAGCCTCACGGGTATTCGAGATCTCACCTTGTTGAATACGCCTCCGAGCGAACGTCAGCCGATTCTCACCTACGTCGGCGAATACGACGAGCGCGCCGTCGCCGAATCGATCCGGCGCGAGTTGCTCCGTGAAGGCCAAGTGTTCTTCGTGCATAACCGTGTCCAAGACATTGAGCGCGTTGCGGCCCATCTCGGTGAGCTCGTACCCGAAGCGCGGATTGCTGTTGCTCACGGACAGATGGATGAAGGGACACTTGAAAAAGTTGTTCTCGATTTCTGGGAAGGCGCATTCGATGTGCTCGTCTGCACCACCATCATCGAATCGGGTATCGACATGCCGACGGTGAACACGTTGGTGGTCGATCGCGCCGATCTACTTGGGCTCGGACAGCTTCATCAGTTGCGCGGACGCGTCGGTCGTTCGGGAAGTCGCGCCTATGCCTATTTGTTCTTTCCTCCCGATCGCGCTCTCACCGAACAAGCTTTCGAGCGGCTTCGCACAATTGGTGAAGCCACCGAACTCGGATCAGGATTCCGCATCGCAATGCGCGACCTTGAAATTCGAGGTGCAGGCAACTTGCTTGGTAGCGGACAAAGCGGTCACATCTCATCGGTTGGATACGACCTCTATTGCCAGATGGTCACTGAAGCAGTCGCCGAGCTGAAGGGGGAGCCGATTCCCGAACCAGCCGAAATCAAACTTGAGCTTCCGGTCGATGCATCGCTGCCTGCGTCCTACGTCGAACGTGAAGACCTGCGACTCGAGGCATACCGACGTCTCGCCGCTGTGACCTCGGCGGCTGAGGTTGCCGATATTCGGGCCGAGTGGGAAGACCGCTACGGGCCGGTTCCTGCCGACGCGGAAGCGCTCCTTGAAGTTGCTCGCCTCCGGGCTGAGTGCGTCAGGACTGGAGTTACCGACGTCACCGTGACCAAGGGGCCCGGATTTGGCGGGCCCAAATTTGTTGCCCGCATCTCGCCGCTGGCGCTGCGAACATCGGCCACGATCCGGCTTGATCGGCTCTACAAGGGTTCGGTCTACAAGCCCGAGCCTCAGCAATTGCAGCTTCATCTCAACTCGGCGGGGTCGATTATTGAAGACCTCGTCTCTGCCTTCGCCGACCTCGTGCCCGCGGACGAGGGATGACTGCCAGGCCCGCTGCTGGCTCCGTTAGTGTGAGCAACCTTGTGAAGACGACGCGCAACATCTCCATCGCCGCCATCCTGCTCGCCCTCGTGATTTCCCTCGTGGGCACCTCATGTTCGGCGGTGAACCCAACTGCACTGACCGTTGACAACTGGACGCTGTCCGACAGTGAGTTCCAGTCACAACTCGAAGCATTCGCCAAGGTGTATTCGACGTCGGGAGGAGCAAGCGAGCTCAAGTCGACCGATGGCAACTCATGGGCGACCTCTTACACCGCCGCTTTTCTGAATGATCAGTTGAACCTTCAACTCGCCCAGGTTGGTGTCGACGAGCGTGGCCTTACCGTCACCGATGCCGATCGAGCAAGCGCCAAGTCGCTTCTCGAGCAGAACTTCACCAATGGCGCCGGCAGTTCGGTGTTCGGCGAACTTCCAAAGAGTTATCAGCAAACACTTATTGACGGTGTTGCTGCACAGAACGTTCTCGGGGCGGCTGTAGTAGCCGAGGCTCAGACCGACGAGGGCCTTCGTAATCTTTACGAGGCGACCAAAGACCAATATCAAGGAGATCTCGTCTGCGCGAGCCACATCCTTGTACTTGCTGGTTCTGGCTCGAGTAACGCCGCTGCGACCGACGCTCAGTATGCGACCGCTCTGACAGCAATCAAAGACATCCAGTCGCAGCTCAAGGGAACATCCAATTTCGCAACGATTGCCGCGGCAAAGTCGCAAGACACGGGTTCTGCGGAGTCAGGTGGCACTCTTCCGTGTAGCCCCAAGGGCACCTACGTAACGGAATTCGATAACGCTGCCTGGAATCAGCCGATTGGCGTTGTCGGCGAGCCAGTGAAGACCAAGTTCGGCTATCACCTCGTTCTCGTTTCAGCTCGCGGCAAGTTGACCTTTGAACAACTGAAAGATTCGCTGAAGCAGTCGGTAGTTGACAATGCTGATGCGATTGTCAGCGCTGAATTGGTGCGAATCGCTGCAACAGCGAAGGTGTCGGTCAATCAGCGTTACGGACAGTTTGATGCGGCCACTGGCAGGATCAACGCGCCGTCGGGCGCTACCCCGACCACGGTCGCCGGACTTCCGTTGCAGTGATCTGCACCTTCCGATGATGCCGAGAGTTGTCATCGTTGGGCTGGGACCTGGCGATGTTGAACTCCTGACCGTCGGCACCCGTGAAGCGATAAACGGGATCGGGACACAATTCGTCCGAACACGTCGGCACCCGGCTGCTGTTGTTATGGAAGCAGCAACGTCATTCGACGATGTCTATGAATCGGCGTCGTCGATTGACGACGTCTATCCGGCCATCGTCGAACGATTGATCAGCGCTGCGCTCGAAAGCGGCGAAATCCTTTACGCCGTCCCTGGATCTCCGATCGTTGCGGAACACACGGTGGAATTACTCCTGGCGGATCCTCGTTGCGAGGTCGAGATCATTCCGGCACTTTCGTTCCTCGATCTCACATGGGCTCGTCTCGGAATCGATCCCGTTTCGGTGGGCGTGCGCATCATCGATGGTCATCGGTTTGCCGCTGAGGCGGCGGGGGAGCGCGGTCCGCTGTTGGTGGCGCAGTGTGACTCGGCCGATGTGCTCTCCGACGTGAAGCTCGCCCTTGATGCCGGAATCGATTCGTGCCTTGCTCCTGACGCCACTGTGACGGTGTTGCAGCGACTTGGGCTTCCCGATGAAGTCGTGAAGGAGATTCCGTGGGCGGATCTCGATCGCGTGGCAGCCGACCATCTCACTTCGATTTACATTCCGCATCTTGCTGCTCCGGTTGCTCAGGAGTTTGTTCGATTCGCGGAATTAGTCGCTCTCTTGCGCGCTGAATGCCCGTGGGACCGTGAACAGACCCATGAATCTCTTCGTCGACATCTTCTTGAAGAGTCCTACGAAGTACTTGAAGCAATCGATCAACTCGACGTCGACGCCGGCACTGGCTATGAACATCTGGAAGAAGAACTCGGCGACCTGCTTTTCCAGGTGCTCTTCCATAGCCAGTTGGCGGCGGAACAAGGCCAGTTCACGATTGCTGACGTCGCTCTCAACGTGCACGACAAATTGCGGTCGCGTCACCCGCATGTCTTTGGTGACGTTGATGCTGAAGACTCCGACGCTGTCGTGCGCAATTGGGAACAGATCAAAAAAGACGAGAAGGGGCGCGAGAGCGTCTTCGACGGTGTTCCCGACGCGATCCCCGCCCTCCTCTACGCGCTCAAGATCCAAAAGAAGGCCGGAGCGCTGACAGGCCTTGATCCGATTGCTCTGCCTGTTCCGGCCTCGGTCGAGGCGGCACTTCTCGACTTTGGGGCGACGATCGACGATCAAACCACTGGCGCGCTGCTGTTCGCGATCGTGGATGAAGCCCGGCGTGCCGGGGTCGATCCCGAGACCGCATTGCGCGCGGCAGCGGTGAACTACCGCGATGCCGCTCGGAGTGCTGAACTAGGTGGACGCGCGGGTCTCTGACCGTCCCCACTGCTCGCGCGTCGACGTGGAAAACTTCCACCGAAGCCCCATCGACGAGGAGCCCCCGATCCCATGAGCATCATCGAACACATCGCCGGCCGCGAGGTCCTCGACAGCCGCGGTAACCCGACCGTCGAGGTCGAAGTCATCCTCGAATCGGGTGCGAATGGTCGAGCGATGGTTCCCTCTGGTGCATCGACCGGCGCGTTTGAGGCCGTTGAACTCCGCGACGGCGAAGCTCGCTACATGGGCAAAGGCGTGCTCGATGCCGTTGCTCATGTCGACGACGAGATTTACGACGCGCTTGTCGGATTCGACGCGCTTGATCAGCGCGACATCGACCGCGTACTTCTCGAACTCGATGGCACCGACAACAAGAGTCGACTCGGCGCGAACGCAATTCTTGGTGTGTCGCTTGCCGTAGCTCGTGCCGCTGCCGATGAACTCGCTGTGCCGCTCTACCGCTATGTCGGCGGCGTGAATGCGCATGTGCTTCCCGTCCCGATGATGAACGTGCTCAATGGCGGAGAACATGCCGACAACAACGTCGACATCCAAGAGTTCATGATCATGCCTGTGGGCGCAGCGTCGTTCTCTGAAGCACTTCGCTGGGGCGCCGAGACCTACCACGTGCTCAAGAAGGTTCTCCACGATCGCAATCTCTCCACCGCGATCGGCGATGAAGGCGGATTCGCACCGAACCTCGCCTCAAACGAAGACGCCGTGAAGCTGCTGCTCGAAGCAATCGAAAAGGCGGGATTCACTCCTGGCACCGACATCGCGATTGCCCTTGATGCTGCTTCTACCGAGTTCTATAAGGACGGCAACTACGTCCTTGCCGGCGAAGGCCGATCACTGGCCCCGGCGGAAATGGTCGGGTATCTCCAGGAACTCGTTTCCAAGTATCCGATTGTCTCGATCGAAGATGGAATGGCCGAGGAAGATTGGGACGGCTGGTCGAAGCTCACCGCCGCGATCGGCGACAAGGTTCAGCTTGTCGGTGACGATCTGTTCGTCACGAACGTTGAGCGGTTGTCTCGTGGCATCGAAGCCGGTGTGGCCAACTCGATTCTCGTGAAGGTCAACCAAATCGGTTCGCTCACAGAAACGCTTGAGTCAGTCGCTATGGCAACGCGTGCGGGCTATACCGCCGTGATGTCGCATCGGTCGGGCGAGACAGAAGACACCACCATCGCCGACCTTGCCGTGGCGACAAATTGTGGGCAGATCAAAACCGGTGCTCCGGCTCGAAGTGATCGCGTCGCAAAGTACAACCAGCTGCTTCGAATCGAAGACGATCTCGGCGATGCTGCCGCCTACTGGGGCGCTGCCGCTATCAAGCAGGTTGGCCGCTAGTCATGGCTCGTCTTCCCCGTCGATCACGCGCGGAATCCTCCGCGCCGCGGAAGCGCTCTGACGCGCCCGCGAAGTCGTCGGGGCCCAAGCACGCCAAAGCTCAGCGATCTTTGCTGGCTCGATCAACATGGATCGTCGCGCCCGTCATCTTGGTGATCCTGACGGTGGCCGTCGTCGCATTCCTTGCCCCGACCCGCACATTGCTTGATCAGCGCCGAACTGCTGCGACCGCTGAACAGCGATTGGCCGAACTCGATCAGGCCAACGCCGATGCTCAGGCTCAGGCCGATGCACTCAAGACCGATACGGAGATCGAACGCATTGCCCGCGAGCAGTATGGCTACGCCAAAGCCGGTGAAGAGGTGTACCACCTGCTTCCCGAGGCTCGGGATCCGGTCCGGGTCCCTGACGCATGGCCGTTTGAGGGCTTGGGTTCCTCGCTCGCCCGCTGAGAAGGTTCCCGACAGACGTCCACTAACCTCTAATTGCCGCAACGGCATCTCGAGGGGGAGTGGACCACATGAGCGTGATGGGAACCCGTGTACAGCGTCGGGAAGACCCGCTGTTTCTAACTGGCGAGGCCCGATACACCGCCGACCTTCAAGAGCCATTGCTTGAAGGTGCGCTCCATGTTCACTTCGTGCGTTCGACGATCGCTCATGCGCGCATCACTGAACTCGATGTTTCAGAAGCCCGCGAAGCCGCGGGTGTCGTGGCTGTCTTTACCGCCGCGGATTTGGCCGAGTCTGGCGATCTTTCTGCCCCGCCTCCTGCTATTCCCGGCATGATCCCGGACATTCTCGCCCGACCATGGCTCGCCACTGACGTCGTTCGTTACGTCGGCGAGGCAATTGCGGTCATCGTCGCTGAGACCGCTGTTGCCGCCGAGGATGCCTCGGAACTCGTCATTATCGACTTCGATCCCCTCGACGCAGTCGTCGACCCCGTGTTTGCTGCGACCGATCAGGTGATTCTGCACCCAGAGCATGGTTCCAACACGGCGCTCGAAGTTCCGTTTGGCTACACCGAAGAACTGTTCGATGGCTGCGACGTTGTCGTTACTCGCGACATCATCAACCAGCGCGTTGCTGTTGCCCCTCTTGAGCCTCGTGGTGTCGCGGTTGTGTGGCACGAAGGTCGTCTCATCGCTTGGGTGTCCACCCAAGCTCCGCATTCGGTGAAGGGCAAGCTCGCTGGGGTGTACGAACTTGAGCCGGAGCAGGTCCATGTGATCGCTCCTGCTGTTGGCGGCGGGTTCGGCGCCAAGATCAATCTGCAGACCGATGAACTCTTGCTGCCGTGGGTTTCGCGCAAAGTTGACCGGCCAATCCGTTGGGCCGAGTCGCGCAGCGAGTCAATGGTGTCGATGCCGCATGGTCGCGGTCAGGTCCACAAGATCGAAATCGGTGGATCGAGGGATGGCAAGGTCGAGGCCTATCGACTCACCGTTCTGCAGGACGTCGGCGCGTATCCGGGCATGGGCACCTTCCTCCCGTTTATGACGCGCACCATGGCCCCGGGGACCTATGACATCCCAAAGGTCGAGTGCAATACCAAGTCAGTGATGACAAACACCACACCGATTGAGGCCTATCGCGGTGCAGGTCGTCCAGAGGCGACTGCGGCGATTGAACGGGCGTTCGACCTATTTGCCGCCGAAATCGGAATGGACCCGGTTGAGGTTCGTCGCCGCAACCTCATTGCTGCTGATGCGTTTCCGTTCACCACACCAACCGGCGCGATTTACGACAGCGGCAACTACCAGGCCGCACTCGATCTTGCGCTTGCCGAAGCTGACTACGAAGGATTGCGCGCTGAACAAGCCGCTCGTCGCGCGGCTGGCGATCCGGTGCAACTCGGCATTGGCGTTTGCGTCTATGTCGAGATCACTGCCGGTCCCGCAGGCAGCCATGGCGAATTCGCCAAGGTTGTGCTTCGCAAGAACGGTGGACTCACGGTGTACACCGGCTCTTCATCGCACGGGCAAGGTCACAACACGGCGTGGGCGATGCTGGCCAGCGACCTCACTGGTATTCCCATGGATGCCATCGAAGTTGTTGCCGGCGATACCGATCGAGTTGCCGAAGGTATGGGCACGATGGGCTCTCGCTCCTTGCAGTTGGGCGGTTCCGCGGTCTGGACCGCAACTGGTCAGGTCGTCGACAAGGCACGCCAGGTCGCTGCCGAACTCCTCGAGGCAAACGCTGCCGACATCGAACTCGATATGGATCGCGGTGTCTTCCACGTTGCTGGCACTCCAAGCGTTTCCAAGACCTGGGCCGAGGTCGGAACAGCTGGCGACATCGTGGATCCGATCGGTGCTGGTGCGATGGGCCTGCCAATCGAAGCGTCACTCACCTTTAGTGCCGAGAACGCGACATTCCCGTTCGGCGCACATGTGGCCGAGGTCGAGGTCGACACCGAAACCGGCAAGGTCACGTTGCGTCGCATCGTCACCTGCGACGACGCCGGACGCATCTTGAACCCGCTCATTGTCGAAGGCCAGCGCCACGGCGGCATCGCTCAAGGTGTCGGACAGGCATTGTTCGAACACATGATGTACGACGAGGACGGAAATCCGCAGACCTCAAACTTTGCTGATTACGCGTTTGGATCGGCAGCAGAGTTCCCGAGTTTCGATCTCGTTCCGCTCGAGACTCCTTCGCCGGTGAATCCGCTTGGCGCAAAGGGCATTGGCGAATCGGGCGCTATCGGCGGCACACCTGCTGTCCAGAGCGCGGTTATCGACGCACTGTCGCCGTTCGGCGTCACGCATCTCGACATGCCCTACACCGCAGAACGCGTATGGCGCGCGGTCACCGGACTCTGAGCTGAATCTCCCACGATGACCCAACCGATAAACCCCAAACCACGCGAAGTTCCTGCGACCAAACAACGCTGGCAGAGTTCAGCGAAGTGGACTCTTGTCGCATCGGTCGGGGTCACTGTCGGGATGTTCCTCGTCTTCTACGTGTTGTTCCTGAGGGGTTGAGCGAGCCGTGACCATCGAGATCCGCAAAGCAAGTTCCCGAGGCGAAACGCAGATCGGATGGCTCGACTCGAAACACAGTTTCAGTTTCGGATCGTATGTTGATCATTCGAATACGAACCACGGGCTCTTGCTCGTAAGCAATGACGACCGAGTTGCTCCAGCAACTGGTTTCGGTACGCACGGCCATGCCGACATGGAAATCATCACGTGGGTGCTTTCAGGCGAAGTTGAACATTCCGACACCCTCGGCAATCACGGAATCATTCGTCCCGGGCTTGCTCAGCGCATGTCTGCAGGCACTGGTATCCGTCATTCGGAACACAATCCGAACCCCGACGTCGAGGCTCATTTTGTGCAGATGTGGGTACCGCCCGATACACAGGGCATTGAGCCGGGCTACGAGCAGCAAGAGGTTGGCCACTTGTTGGATGCGGGCGGGCTTGTTGCGATCGCTGGTGGTCCAGACAGCGGCGCGGTCATTGTCATCAATCAACGCGACGCGGTGATGTACGCGGGTCGGCTCAAGGCGGGGGAGTCCGTCTCAGTGCCCGTCGCGCCTCATGTTCACGTCTTTGTGGCGCTCGGTTCGGCGGTGCTCAATGAGTCAGATGCGCTCGCTGAAGGGGACGCCCTTCGCCTGACCGACGAGGGCCCCCATGCGATCATCGCTGGCCCTGAAGGCGCCGAACTCATTGTCTGGGCCACGGCCTGAGGTTCACTTCGAAGGTTCGAGGTGACCACCGGTAGCCTGCCGAGCGTGAGTTCCACTACCCCCACATCAGTCTCCGAGGTTGTTTCCGGTCTTGCCGCTAACGGCTATCTGGCCGACGAGGGTCTTGCGACCGCAATCTTTCTTTCGCTGACCATGGGTCGTCCTCTTCTTCTTGAAGGGGAACCTGGTGTCGGGAAGACCGAAGTAGCGAAGGCGCTCAGCGCATTGACTGGTGGCGAGATGCTTCGCCTCCAGTGCTACGAAGGACTCGACGCATCTCAGGCACTCTACGAATGGGATTACCCACGTCAGTTACTTCATCTTCGGGCCGCTGAGGCTGCTGGAACGATCAGTGCTGATGTCGCTGTTGTCGAAAATGAGCTCTACAGCGAACGCTTCCTCGTGCGTCGCCCGCTGCTTGACGCGATCTCCGATCGTCACCGCATTGCGCCAGTACTACTGATCGATGAGCTCGATCGCGCTGATGACGAGTTCGAGGCGTTTCTGCTGGAAGTGCTTGCCGACAACGCGGTGACAATCCCCGAACTCGGCACGTTTCGCGCAACTGTTCCACCAATCGTGATCATCACCTCGAACCGAACCCGCGACGTACACGACGCGCTGAAGCGTCGTTGTTTGTATCACTGGGTAGAGCATCCCGATCTTGAACGTGAGATCGCGATTGTGCAATCACGCGTTCCTGGAGCAAACGAACTTCTCTCGCGTCAGGTCTCGCGGCTTGTGGCCGAACTCCGGACGATTGGTTTGTTCAAACCTCCGGGCGTCGCCGAGACGATCGATTGGGTGATGGCACTTACTGCGTTGGGTCGCACTGAACTCGACGCTTCTGCAGTCGACGCGTCGCTTGGTGCAGTGGTGAAATATCGCGAAGACGCCGAACGGGTTCGCGCTCACGGGATCGACGCGCTGGTTGATTCCGCCATAAAGACCGACTGATCAGCAGCGATGAACGACGAAGGAATCTTGGGACTCGTTGAACTGCTTCGAACAGCAGGTCTCTCGGTGCCGGTTGGGAACCTCATTGCCTTTACTGAGGCTGTAGGGATTGTTGGCGACGATCTCCGATCCCTGTATTGGTGTGGTCGGGCGACGTTGACGCATTCGCCGATCGATATCGACATCTACGACCGTGTCTATCGACATTGGATTCTTGGAACGGAAATCAGTCTGACCGAGATGGTGTCAGGTGCCCCGAAACCGCTCCTCGTCGACGATGACGAGAATCTCGATGGCGAGCAGCCAGAGTCCGCTGACGCCGAGACCGACGATGGTGCTGTGCTTCGCTTCAGCCGAACCGAAACACTTCGGTCGATGGACTTTGCTGATCTTGATGACGAGGAGCGTTTCGAAGTCGATCGCCTGATCGCCGAACTGCGTCTCAATGCGACGACGCGTCGGTCGCGCCGGCGTCGTCCATCGAAACGAACCTTTGGTGTTCCTGATCTTCGCCGCACCGTTCGCGAGTCTCTACGAACTGGCGGTGAACCCATCAAGCGCCGAACATTGCAACGAACGCGTGTGGCTCGTCGGGTTGTGATCATCGCCGATATCAGCGGTTCGATGGCTTCTTACAGTCGGTCTCTCATCCGTTACGCGCACGCAGCGGTGTCGGCCCGAGGTCAGGTAGAGGCATTTGCGTTGGGTACGCGCTTGACCCGACTGACGCGGGAACTCGACACTCGAGATCCCGACCAAGCGCTCCAGCGCGCGGCGGACTCGGTCGAGGACTGGTCGGGTGGAACTCGTCTCGGTGAGGGTCTTCGTCGATTCAACGATGAGTGGGGCACGAAGGGGATGGCCCGCGGCGCAATCGTTGTGATCCTGTCCGATGGTTGGGATCGCGGCGATCCTGAGCAGATGGAGTGTGAGATGGCTCGACTTTCGCGGGTCGCTCATCGGATTGTTTGGGTGAATCCGTTGAAGGCCTCTGATGGCTACGCGCCATTGGCCCGAGGCATGGCAGCGGCCCTGCCCTTCGTCGATGATTTCATCGACGGTCATTCTCTTGCTTCCCTTGATCGCCTGTCTTCCATCCTCTCAAGCGACGGTGCAGGCCCCGTACGATCAAGGTTCGCGTCGAGGCCCGAGGAGGTGACCCGATGAAGGAAATCATGGATGACATAGATCGATGGCGCCGAAGCGGTCATCGTGTTGCGCTTGCTCGCGTCGTCGATATCGAAGGCTCGGGTCCGAGGCTTCCTGGCGCGTCGATGGCTGTTGCCGATACGGGTGAGGTAGCGGGATCCGTTTCGGGCGGTTGTGTCGAAGGTGCAGTGGTTTCCGAAGCTCTCGACATCCTCGCGACAGGGGATCGTCGCGTCGTCACTTTTGGCTATAGCGACGACGAGGCATTCGCCGTGGGTCTCACCTGCGGTGGGACCATCCATCTGTTCATCGAACCGTTGGATTGGTAGACGACATGTCCGAGTCGATCTATGAACTTTGGCGCGCCGCTGTCAACGACCACCGTCCCGTTGCAATCGCGACAGTGATCGAAGGCGAACACATCGGCTCCAAAGTCATCGTTGGCGATGGCATAGAAACGACCGGCACGCTTGGCGACGCCGATCTTGATCGCGTTGTCATCCGGGACACCATCGGTGAACTTGCTGGTGGTCGAAGTGGCCTTCGCCACTACGGTCCCCACGGAGAGGCCCGAGAAGACGCGGTCTCCAT
>WLOT01000027.1 GCA_009699125.1 Actinomycetota bacterium | reverse complement strand
ATCATCACCCGACTAGGTGATGAAGCCCCACCAGCAATGGACCTTGTCCAGAGGCGGGAGCCCTGTTTTTCTAGCAGGGCAAGCCCTCAAGACCCGAATGCCCGCAGGATCAGCCTCTAGGAAACAGCGGCTGCGATGTGATCAGAAGCGTCGTCGATGGCTTCAGTGAGGCGTCCGATTACCCGGGCGAGAGTGGCCCGCTCATCGTCAGAGAGACCAAGGGAGTCTTCCCACGCGTGCAGATCAGCGTTTACCCGCTTGGCAAGGTCGATCCCCGTCGTCGTTGCTTCGACAACCACCCGGCGGCGATCGCCTGGATCAGGCAGGCGCCGAACGAGGCCGGCGCTCTCAAGGCGATCGAGCGTGAGCGACATTCCGCCGGTGGTGCGACCGAGCACCTCACAAATAGCAGTCGGGGCACTGCGGTGATCCGGCGATCGCCGAACAACACCAAGCACGAGGTAGTCGGCGACAGAAATACCCGACGCACCAACGGTCTCGTTCAGCACACGATCGACCGCCACGTTGAGACGGACGACGTGACCAAGAAGCCCGTCGGTGCCAGAGAATTGCTCAGCCACTAGGGCTTCACGCCAAAGCGATCAAGGCCGTACGCCTTCACTGCGTTCGAACGCAACACCATCCGGCACTCTTGCGCGTTCATGCCCGCAGCGGTGAACAACTCGTGTGCGATCTTTCGAGAGTGAGGGAACGTTCCGTCTGAATGTGGATAGTCGGTTTCCCACAAGATGTGATCGGTTCCAACTGCATCTCGATTGATTAATCCGTGAAGATCATCGAACACGCAGCCATAGACGCGTCCCTTGACCTGTTCACTGGGCAGTGTTTTTACGTTGTCAACATCGCCACGTCCGTCTCGCCACACCGCGTCCATGCGCTCAAGCTGGAACGGCATCCAGCCCACTTGGCTTTCGGCGTAGGCAATCGTGAGGTCGGGGAATCGTTCAAGAGAACCCGAGAACACCCAATCACACAGTGAACCTTGCGCGTTTTGTGCATACATCGACATTGACGTTGCCAGCGGTGCGTCATCAGAGGTCGTCGGCATCGAGGACGACGACCCAATGTGCATCGACACACTGGTATCGGTTTCCTGACATGCCTCCCACAGGACATCCCATGCTCCGGTATAGAGCGAGGGCTGTCCGAGCTTTGCGACGTTTTCACTAAACGCAATTGCGTAACTGCCCTTGGCGGCACAACGGCGAACTTCTTCGGCGGCAAGGTGAGGGTCCCAAAGCGGAACAAGTGTGAGCGGAATGAGTCGACCCTTGCCGGCACCGGCGCACCAGTCGTCAATCATCCAGTCGTTGTAAATACGCAAACAAGTGAGCGCGAGGTCTTTGTCGGAGCGCTCAAGGAAACCTTGACCGGCAAAGCGCGGAAAAATGTTTGGGTAGTTGATAGCTGCATCGACGTGATTGAGGTCCATGTCGGCAAGGCGTGCGGTTTGATCCCAGGTTCCGTCGCGAAAATCTTCGTAGACCGCAGGAATGTTGCGCTGTTCGTCGCGCGGCACGCCCGCAGGAGCGTGGAGCAGACCGGTGGGCGTGACGAGATCGTCGAACAACCAAACATCGCACCATTGGCCGTCTTCGGCATTGCGTTCGAAGCCATAGTGGCCACCCTTGAACGAAAGCTTGACCTTCTCGCGCACGGTGCGAGGGCCGCGTTCACGCAGCGACGCCGGCAGTTGCTCCTGCCAGAGTTCCTTGGGCTCCATGACGTGGTCATCGACCGAAATCATGTTCGGAAGATCTTCTTCGGCCGGCGTGACATCACTGTTTGCGGCGGCCTTCTGCGTTGGCGTCATGGGGTTCCTCCTGCGGTGCCTCTTGGGCGTTCTGCGGACTCCCTCATATTGCTTTGCTGAAAGTTACTTTGTCAAGAGGTACTTTTCGGGAGATCGCAACCTGAGGCAAGTCCCAAGCGGGCCGAAAGCCGAGCCCGGTTCGCCGCCACCCATCGATAGACCAGTCCCGCCACAGCGTGAATCCCTGGCAATCGCAGACCAAAGGCCCCCACTCGACCCAACCAGCCCGACCGATCGAGAATCGTGGCTACTGCCTCAATTGCCGTCCACGACTCCCCCGAAGCAGTCACGACGATGGCATCGGCCGAGGCGCTCAGAAGGGCGGTGTCATCGAGTTCTCGGTTGGGTCGGAACGTCACCGAGGAATCAGTGCGCTTCATCAGCCAACGAACCGAGGCCGAACACACGCCACAATCTTCGTCGAACCACACCGTGACAGGACCTCGGGCTCGTCGAAGCGGAAGCAGCTTCGGAAGACCAACGCGAACTCGAACAGCAGAAGCGTGATGAACGATCGGATCACCTTGCACATCGAATCCTGCAATCGAAGCGAGACCCGTATCGGCCCCAATGAAACGAGCCGACGTAAGCGGCCACGGTTCATGCTCAACCGGTGCGGTCACTAAACGACCACCACGGGTCTTGGCATACAAGCGCCAGCGCGCGGTCAGGAACGTTGCAAGTGCATCATCAGTAACAGCCGCGACGTCATCAGTTTCGACTGAGACAGCAAGACTTCCCTGTGCACGCTCGGGCCATGCTCGATCAACTGTCCACACAATTCGCGAGCGGTCGTGACTCACTTCAACCGCACCCTTGTCATATGGAAGTGCGAATCCAATGCGCGCGACCAATGCGGGAAGCCACTGCGCGACATCGAGCGAACAGAACCACACGCCTGGACCTTCGGGACCCACGACGTAGGTACGAACGTTGAACTCGAGAAACTGGTGTGTCGTTGGAATTGCGGGAAGTCCGCGCAACCGCAACGCGTCCATTTCGAATCCCACAAGTGACACCCACGCCTGGCCATGAAATGTGTCCGCATCAAGACCCGGAGGAAGAAGAGCCTCGACTGCAGCAATGGGCACGGGCCAGTGCGCAAACGTGACGTCGCGCCAGACCTGTGTCATCACAGGCCGCTTGATGACATGCGGACACAACGGGCTTCGGGGCTTTTCGCCGATCGGTTCGCCGCCAGTTGTCATAGGGGTGACGGTATCGGCATTAGCGAGATTCGGTTCGGCCCAAGAGCAAGAACGAGAGCCAGTAGGCCTCGCACCGTGTAGAACAACGCGATGGATCACATCGCAACTCTCCGCACTGAAGGCATGCGCCTTTCCGCAGCCGCCCGCACTGCTGGCCTTGAGGCACCCGTCGAGCATTGCCCGGGCTGGACCGTTGGCCGTCTTCTCGGTCACACCGGCAAGGTGCTGCAACGGACCAATCTCTGCGTCGCCGACGGGATGATGACGCCTCCGGCTGAGGACGCTTTTGTAAGCCTTCCCCGAGACGAGACCATCTTCGATGCTTTCGACGAGATCCTTGAAACGATCTGCGCCACGCTTTCCACATGCGATCCCGATGGCCCTTCGTGGAATTTCAGCGGTGAAAACTTCACCAATAGTTTTTGGCAACGACGAATGGCCCATGAGGTCGAGATCCATCGTTGGGACGCACAGAACGCGGCAGGTAACGCGATTGACACTTTCGACGACGCATCCGCAGTAGACGGCATCGATGAACTCCTCACCGTGTTGATGCCCATCCTTTCCGCGGTGAAAAACCCGGAGCTGTCTTCGAGCTTCCACCTCCACTGCACCGATGCAACGGGTGAATGGCTCACGACCTTTGTCAGCGGTCACCCCACCACGATTCGTGAACACGCAAAGGGCGACATCGCGGTTCGTGGGCCTGCGTCTCCGCTCTACGCGTGGGCCTGGAATCGTGTTCCCATCACAACCGATGGTCTCAACACGGCGGGCGATGCGACGCTCCTCGAGGCGTGGGCAAGCGTCGTTCCCTAAGACCTTTTCCGCACTCGCTAGCGGAAGAAGGTCCACCACATGCTGCAACTGATCGTGATCACACTGACCACGAGTCCCCCAATGACCACTGGGCGAGAAACGTTGCCTTCGGAATCGGCAGGCAACCGTTTGCGCACATTTTCGAGGAGTTTGCGGGCGTAGGGAACATCTGACGCCAACAACGCGAGACCAGCCGCGATGGTGACCAGACCGGGACCTGGCAACGGAAGCATCAAGAGCCCGGCAAACAGCACAACAATGCCGAGGGTGACGCGACCAATGCGCACGAGGATGTGTCGCTTGGCCTCAGCGACTGTCTCCTCTTGGCGACCGGTTTCAAACTCCGCCTCGATTGCAGCCTGTTCAAGTTTTTCGAGCCGCTCACGAGGCCCGTGATGCGACGACTTGGTCATTGCTCGACGCTCGCCGATTCAGCCGAACTCGCCCGGCTCCGAGCGACAATCTTCCAAAGTTCAACTGCGATGAGAAGTGCCAACGGCGGAAGTAGGCACAGCCCCCATTGCGCTGGAGTCAGCGAAGAGACGTCGAACAGTTTCTTCAACGGCTCGACAACCGTCAGGAGAATCTGCATTGCAAAGACGAAGACGACCGAAGCCCAAAGCTTCCAGTTGGAGAATGTGTACTTCGAAAACACAGTTGCAGTTTCGGATCGGGCATTAAAGACATTCACGAGCTGTGCGTAAACGAATGCCGTAAACGCCATCGTCATTGCCACGATCGGAGCTTCACCGGCCGGAATGTCGGAGTCGTAGTTCTGGATGGCGTACCAGTAGACCGCCAGAACGCCGACGGCAGTGACACCACCCTGCAACACGACCTGCATCATGCGTTTGCGGCTCAAGATAGGTGAACCCGCCGGAACCGGATCTCGCTGCATCAAACCTGGAGCTGGCTCGTCAACACCAAGAGTGATCGCCGTCGGTCCATCGGCGATCAGATTCACCCACAAAACCTGCAACGGCGTGAACGGCACGGGTTGGCCAAGAATCGATGCACCGAGGATGGTGGAAATCGCACCAACAGCTGTGGCGACCTGAAAGCGAACGAATTTCAAAATGTTGTCGTACACCGCACGACCACCACGCACCGCTTCAACGATGGTTGCGAAGTTGTCGTCGGCCAGCACCATGTCGCCGGCTTCTTTGGTGACTTCCGTGCCCGTAATACCCATGGCCACACCAATATCGGCACGGCGAAGAGCTGCAGCATCGTTCACGCCGTCGCCTGTCATGGCAACAATTTCGCCATTCGAACGCAATGCTTCGACGACCCGAACTTTGTGCTCAGGCGAGACGCGCGCACACACCGCGATTGCACCGATCCGTTCGGCGAGTTCCTCGTCGGACATCGCATCGAGATCATCGCCCGTCACGACTTCGCCTTGAATCCCAAGCTGCGCAGCAATTGCACCAGCAGTGACTGCGTGGTCGCCGGTGATCATCTTCACGTCGATACCAGCTCGATGACAGAGCGCAATTGCGTCGCGGGCTTCAGTTCGAGCGGGGTCGACGATGCCGACGAGGAGTTCCAACCGCAGATCGGCAATCCACGCTTCAGGACTGGCAATTGCTCCATCAGCGCCGACAACCTCGGCGGCGGTAAGTCGACGAGTGGCAACCGCGAGAACGCGCATTCCCTGAGAAGCGAGACGATCGTTCTCAGCACGACGGAAGCCGCGCTCGGAGTCGGTGAGCAATTGCTCACTGCCATCGGCTCCGAGAAACACGGACGACAACCCAAGCACAACGTCGGGTGCCCCCTTCACGCACAGCAGCACGTCGCTCTGCGCATCAGCCGGATCGACCCGGTGGAAGGTGGCCATGTACTTCGTGGCCGAGTCGAACGGCACCTCTCCAAGCCGGGGCCGGCGAGTTCGCTCGGTAATCGCATTGAGCCCCGCCTTTGCTGCGAGCACAACCAGTGCGGCTTCGGTGGGGTCGCCGATGATGCCAGGTCCGTTCTCGCCTTCAGCCACAAGTACCGCATCGGAACACAACACGGCAGGCAGAAGTGCTTGTGCTGCAATATCGGAGCCAACGACATGGCCACCCGACGACGTAATAGTTCCGTCGGTGCCGTAGCCGCCACCGCTTACCAACCAGACCTCGCCGCCGCGTACCGCTTCGTGCGCCGTCATCTGGTTCAGCGTGAGTGTGCCGGTCTTGTCTGAACAGATCACCGATGTCGAACCCAACGTCTCGACCGAGTGCAAGCGCTTCACGATGGCGTTCTCTTTCGCCATCTTCGAGATGCCGATTGCGAGCGTGACCGTGACGACGGCAGGAAGTCCCTCGGGAATCGCAGCAACGGCCAGCGCGACTGCACCGAGAATTGCGGTGGTGAATGATTCACCAACAATGAGCTGCACAACGAACACCACCGTTGCCGCAACACCGGCGATGATTGCCAGCGTCTTGCTCAGCGCATTGAGTTGCCGTTCAAGCGGCGTCTTCGATGGCTTGGCCGACACCAACATCTCGGCGACTTTGCCCATCTCGGTTGCCATGCCCGTGCTCGTGACAACGACTTCAGCCCGACCACGGCTGACGGTCGTATTCATAAAGACCATGCCGATTCGATCGCCGATTGGACCCTTTGAGTCGGTCAGCGCATCGAAACGTTTTTCAACGGGGACCGATTCGCCAGTCAACGATGATTCGTCGACCGAAAGATTCGCAGCCAACAGCAAGCGACCATCAGCCGGGACACGGTCACCAGCTTCAAGAAGAACAATGTCGCCAGGAACGAGTTGGTCCATCGCGACTTCGTCGGTGATTCCGTTGCGACGAACACGAACGCGGGTGACAAGCATCCGTTCCAGCGCGGCCAAGGCGTTTGATGCTTTCGCTTCCTGGGCGTAGCCAAGAACAGCATTGACGAACAGCACGACAAAGATGATGACGAGATCTTTGATGTCGCCAAGAACGCCGGCGAGTAGACCAGCCCCGGCCAGCACGTAGACGATTCCCGTGCGGAACTGATCAAGAAAGACCCGGAGTTTCGATCGACGAGGCGGCTCGGACAATCGATTGAGCCCAACGGTGGTCTGTCGATCTACGACAGTTGTTGCAGACAGGCCAACGTTTGGATCAACGCCAAGTCGTTCAGCGACTTGGCTGCTCGGGAGCGAGCACCAGTCCGTCTGTTGCGTCTGAGTCGTTTCTGGGATCATCAAGGGGCTCCGGTCTTGTCACATGGACGATTGGGGAACCGGGAATGGTTCACCGACCGGAGGTCTCTCCCGCTCAGCCGAGTCGATATCGACTCAGATGAACCAACGGCACCGGGAGCTCGGGCTCGAAAGCCGTTGCGCCGTGATGACGACACCGCTGCGATGGGATACTCCCCTCACTGGTTCAACAGTATTGCCGCAAACGGCACCCGTGTCATGGTCGGGACGACCCGACCGTGACTGGCAAGGACTTAGCCGACGAGAACCTTGCGAATTGCGTCTTCTCCATCGGCCATGGCCAGCACCAGGACCTCGTCGCCGGCACCGAGCGTGACATCGCCTCGGGGGAAGATGACCTTGCCTTCGCGCACGACCGCAACGATCGTCGATTCGCGAGGAAGACCGAGGTTCGCGATTGTGACGCCATTGGCTGGCGAGGAATCGGCGAGACGGATCTCGGAAAGACGAGCTGCGTCGTTCTCGAAGGTCATGATGCGAACAAGCGAGCCAACCGTGACCGCTTCTTCAACGAGCGCAGTGAGCATGTGCGGTGTCGAAACCGAAACGTCGACGCCCCAGCTTGCGTTGAACATCCACTCGTTTGACGGGTTGTTCACACGAGCCACAACACGCGGCACGCTGAATTCCTGCTTCGCGAGTAGCGAGATTACGAGGTTGTCTTCGTCGTCACCGGTAACTGCAACGACAACATCGGCACGATCGGGCTCGGCCTTTGCAAATTCAGAAACTTCACAGCCGTCGACGACAAGCCACTTCACGCCTGCGGGTTCGCCATCGGCCTGGGCCTGAGCAACACGAGCGGGATCGACTTCGACGATAAGAACTTCATGACCTGCCTGCTGGAGTTCGGTGGCGATGTAGGTGCCAACGTTTCCGCCACCTGCAATGACGACGCGCATCAGTGATGACCTCCTGGGGTAGGTGCTGCCGCAAGATGTCGATCGAACTCTCCGATGTGATCTCCATCGATCGCGACCCACACAATGTCGCCTTCTTGTGCAAGCAATGCCGGGCTTACAAGTTGCGCAACACCTAGGCGAGTAAAGGCAACGACTCGTGATCGGCCTTCGGCTTCAAGTTCAATGAGTGGACGACCGGCCCATGAAACAGGAACAACGCGTTCGACGAGACAGACGCGAGCGCTGGGGTCGACCCATTCGACACCATCGGTGTCGGGCTGGATACGACGAAGTACTCGTTCGATTGCCCACTGAACGGTAGCGACGGTGGAAATACCAAGGCGTTCGTAAATCGCAGCTCGGCGCTGATCGTAAATACGAGCGACGACGCGATCGACATGGAAGAACTCGCGAGCAGTACGTGCAATAAGGATGTTGGAGTTGTCGCCATTGGTAACAGCGGCAAGTGCATCAGCCCGTTCGATACCGGCAGCACGAAGACGTGTGCGATCGAACCCGACACCAACGATGGTGTCTCCGCTGAAGTTTTCGGGCAAACGACGGAACGCCGTTGCCTTTCGGTCGATCACCGAAACGGTGTGGCCTTGTTCGACCAATGTGGCGGCGAGACCAGAACCGACTCGGCCGCATCCAACAACGACGACGTGCACTTCGCACCACCTCCAGGTGTCCCGGTGGACACGGGTGTCGATCCTATGACTGCGCAACGACGACCGAAAGACGAAACCGCTCCTGTTCACATCCGAGTCACATAAGAAAAACGCAAAGATCGAAGGGTCGGCGATGACCGCGGTCACACCACCGGCCCCGTCGGGCCTCCGGGTCGGCGAAGTCCTGAGTAGTTTGAGCGTCGACCACGGCTTCTCGAGGGAGACCCCATGCCGCTGAAGTCCCCAACCGATGCCCCGCGTTCCGACCTGCTCGTGATGTTCGGAGCCTCAGGCGATTTGGCGAAGAAGAAGCTCTTCCCTGCCATTTATCGCCTTGAATGCCGCGGCCACCTTGGCATACCCGTTATCGGGGTCGCTCTTGATGCCTGGACCGATGACGACCTTCGGAACCGCTGCCGTGAGTCCATCGCCGAGGCCGGCGAGGAATGGGACCAGGCCGCATTCGACCGCCTCGCCTCAAAGATGACCTACGTCAGCGGCGACTACGCCGACCCAGCCACCTTCGTCGAACTCGCCCAGAAAGCCGGTGGCGCAACCCACCCGATCTTCCACCTCGCGATTCCTCCGTCGTTATTCGCGAGAGTTGCCACCGGGATCGCCAACGCCGGAATGGCCGAAGGCGCGCGACTCATCATCGAAAAGCCATTTGGTCGTGATTATGACTCCGCCGTTGCCCTCAACGCGACGCTGCACGAATATTTCTCTGAGTCCGCAATCTTCCGCATCGATCACTTCGTCGGAAAAGAAGCGCTGCGCAGTTTGTTGGTGACTCGATTCGCAAATGCAATCGTTGAACCGCTGTGGAATCGCAACGTTGTGTCTTCAGTAAAGATCACGATGGCAGAAGCGTTTGGGGTCGAAGATCGCGGTTCGTTCTACGACTCGGTTGGCGCCATGCGCGACGTCATGCAAAACCATTTGCTGCAAATGGTCGCGTTGCTCGCGATGGAACAACCCGTCAACGAACATTCCAAAGCGCTGCGCGATGAGAAGGGCAAAGTCCTTGAAGCGTGTCGCGTTGTCAACCCGAAACATTTCGTTCGCGGCCAATACAACGGTTACCTCGACGTACCTGGCGTAAAGCCCGACTCCGACACTGAGACGTATGCAGCTTTCCGTCTCGACATTGATTCACCACGCTGGAGCGGTGTTCCGTTCTTCTTGCGAGCTGGCAAGGCACTCGCGGAAACGGTCACGGAAATGACAATCGAATTCAAGAGTCCGCCGCGACCTCTCTGGATCGATCATCACGATCACGTTCCCAACAATTCGATTCGCATCGAAGCAAAGCCGGAAAACTTTGCGGCGATTACGTGGCTGCACAAAGAACCAGGCGAAACGATGATGCCTGAAGCGATCACGCTCGCACCACCTCCCGATGAACGACGCGACACAGGACCCGAGCCCTACGAACTTCTCATTGAAGAAGCGATGAAAGGTGATCCAACGTTGTTCGCACGTGAAGACTCTGTGCTTGAGTCATGGCGAATCGTCGAACAAATTCTCACCGATTACCCACCCGTTGAACGCTACGAACAGGGCTCTTGGGGCCCAAGCAATGCCTCCTCTCTTGTGCGCAGCCACGGCGGGTGGCCGAGCGAACCTCCGATCAACACAAACTCGTGAGCACCGTCGCTGATCACCCGTTGCTGTATGTCGTTCGCCACGGCGCAACGGAGTGGAGCAAGAGCGGTCAGCACACTGGCCGAACTGACCTTCCTCTCCTCCCCGAAGGAGAAGAACAAGCCCGTGCGACCGGCTCGCTCTTGTCGGGCATCGACTTCTCGTTGGTGCTGTGCAGCCCCATGCAACGTGCCCAGCGGACCTGCGAGCTTGTGGGGCTGCGGGATCAGGCCGAGATCGATGACGACCTTCACGAATGGGACTACGGCGACTATGAAGGCGTGACCACCCCAACCATCCGAGAAACTCTCCCTGGATGGACCGTCTGGAATGGGGCCTGTCCCAATGGCGAAACCATTGCGCAGGTGGCTGCGCGCGCCGATCGCGTGATCGAACGAGTTCGTGCCAATTCTGGAAATGTCATCGTCTTCGCCCACGGACATTTCCTTCGGGTGCTCACCGCTCGCTGGTGCGAACTCGAACCCGTTGAAGGCCGGCGTTTCATCCTTGATCCCGCGACGCTCAGCATTCTTGGCTGGGAGCGTGACACCCCCGCTGTTTGTCAGTGGAACAGTCGCTAACCAGCCCCCCGTTAGTCCGACACCAGCGCGGGAACTACGCCTAGCGTTGCCCCACCGATCGAGGGGGAACCATGGGCGACGACGTAACCACCACAACGACAAGACCTGCAAACAAGAAACCAAAGATAGGCATCTGGCTGCTGCTCGTTGGCGCCGTCATCATGATGGCGGGCCTTCTGTTTGGTTACGACCAAGGCGTTATCTCCGGCGCCCTCGGCGGGATTCAGGAGTCGTTTGGTGCCAGCACGACGATGATCCAAATCATCACGTCGTGGGTCACCCTCGGTGCGCTTGTCGGTGCCCTTGTTGCTGGCGTCCTGGCCGACAAACTCGGTCGACGCGTCACCATCCTTCTTGCCGCAATTCTTTTCACCTTCGGCGCACTGCTTGAAGCACTCGCGCCCGGCACCACCGTTCTTGTCATTGGACGTCTTGTTGTCGGCTTCGGCGTCGGCGTTGCATCCGTCGCTGCACCGCTCTATGCGGCAGAACAAGCACCGACACGTCTTCGTGGTCGATTCGTCTCGATGTATCAGCTGGCCATCACCATCGGCATCTTCATCGCCTATCTCGTCGACCAAGCGCTCATTAACAACGATATGTGGCGCGTCATGCTCGGCGTTTCGGCAGTGCCCGCGATTCTTTTGTTCATCGTCATGCTCCCCATGCCTGACTCACCGCGCTGGTTCGTCAAGGTTGGTCGTCGGGACGATGCCATCAAGGCACTCAACAAGATTCGTCCCGATGTCGATGCCAACGCTGAGATCGAAGAGATCGAAAAGGCTGCACAAGAGGACGACGCCAACAAAGCAACGTGGGCTGAAGTCTTCTCCAAGAAGCTTCGTAAGCCACTCATGATCGGTATCGGTCTCGCGGTTTTCCAACAGATCACGGGCATCAACGCCATCATCTATTACGCCAACAAGATCTTCGCTCAGGCTGGGTTCTCCACTCCTCAGGACCAAGCGGCGGCAACAACATGGGCCATCGGCGGCGTCAACGTGCTCGCCACGTTTATTGCTGTTGCGTATGTCGACCGTTTCGGTCGTCGCCCGCTGTTGCTCGCTGGTTTGGTGGGCATGTCATCAGCTCTCATCACCGTCGGCATTTCGTTCCACTTCATGGACAACGCCGACACCAGCGGTGCCGGCGCCGGCGGTCCCACCACCGCTGGCCTCATCACCCTTGTTGCCCTCGTGGTGTTCATTGCCTCGTTCGCCTTTTCGCTCGGCCCGGTGGTCTGGACCGTCATCAATGAGATCTTCCCCAACCGAGTTCGCGGCCGTGCCGTTGCTGTCGCCACCGCCGTGAACTGGGGTTCGGCCTGGCTCGTGAGCCAGTTCTTCCTCACCCTCATCGACTCCATCGGCAACTCCGCCACCTTCTATTTGTTCGGTGCCTTCTCGGTCATCGCCTATGTCTGGATCTGGAGGACCGTCCCAGAAACTAAGGGCCGCACGCTCGAAGAGATCCAAGAGATCTGGGAAGATGACAATCCGGTGCAGGCTCAGCGCGACGCTGGCACGCTGTAACCGTCCGGTCGGCCGACCGGGACACCTCTTACCCGGGAGACCACCGTGCCTGATGCAGTCATCGTCGATGTTGTTCGAACCCCTGGCGGCAAGCGAAACGGTTCGCTGTCCGGTTGGCATCCCGCCGACCTCGCCGGCGAGGTGCTTTCGACGCTCGTCGAACGAAACGATCTCGACCCTGCGCTTGTTGAAGACGTGCTCATGGGTTGCGTGTCGCAGGTTGGTGCGCAATCGCTGAACATCGGTCGTAACGCGGCACTTGCTGCAGGCTTCCCCGAAACCGTTCCCGCAACAACGATCGATCGACAGTGCGGTTCTTCACAACAAGCTGCCGCGTTTGCTGCACAAGGCGTAATGGCCGGCGTACACGACATCGTGATCGCCGCTGGTGTCGAGGTCATGAGCTTGGTGCCCATGGGCGCTTCGTTTGGTCAAGGTGTCGGCTTTCCGTTCGGCCCTCGCGTCGACGCCCGTTACAAAGACGCCGGCGGCCTCATTCCGCAGGGTTTGTCGGCTGAACTGATCGCCGAACAATGGAATCTTTCGCGCGAGGAACTCGATGTGTTCTCCGCCGAATCACAACAGCGCGCTGCACGTGCTCGAGATGAAGGCCGCTTCGATCACGAAATTCATCCGGTTGAAGTTCGCCGTCGCGACAAGGACTCGGGCGAAATCATTTCCACCGATGGCATGTTGCGCACCGACGAAGGCATTCGCGACACAACAACTGCTGAGTCACTCGCAGCACTGAAGCCAGCGTTCACTCCCGACGGCGTGATCACTGCGGGCAACTCATCGCAGATCACCGATGGTGCATCGGCGGCCCTCATTATGAGTGAAGCTGCAGCTTCCAAACTCGGTCTCACGCCACGTGCGCGTTTTCATTCCTTCTCGCTTGCTGGTGTCGATCCACGCATCATGCTCACCGGTCCCATTCCGGCAACACAGAAGATTCTCGAGAAGTCCGGCCTGTCACTCGACGACATCGACCTCATCGAAATCAATGAAGCCTTCGCACCGGTCGTACTTGCATGGCAGCGCGAGCTCGGTGCCGACATGAGCAAGGTGAATGTGAACGGCGGTGCCATCGCTCTTGGCCATCCGCTCGGCGCTTCCGGCACACGTCTGCTCGGCACGCTTTTGTGCGAACTCGAGCGCACCGGCGGCCGCTACGGATTGCAGACAATGTGCGAAGGCGGCGGCCTCGCCAACGCCACCATCATCGAACGCCTCTAACCTCTCCACATGGCCACCGAGGAACAGACCGAACGCGCCGGCGGTTGGCGTCCCAAACACCCCGTCATCGACGGGCTGGTCATCATCGGTATCGCTGCGTGCATCGTGGGCGGATATTCGCCGTTCAAGGTGATCGTCGCCGGCATTGTGGCCTGGCTCATCCTTCGTGTCGGGGTCCTGATGTTGGGCGGAATGGCCCGTCCCATCCCCGAGCCGCCCCCTGTGGGTGAACTGCGGAAAGTGAAGATCACCTACCGCTGCGAGATCTGCGGAACCGAAGTTCGGATGACCATCGCCCCCGACCAAGAACCTGAAGCCCCAAGGCATTGTCAGGATGACATGGTCATGATGACGCCCATCGACGACCTCTAATTTGTTCTCCACAGACTGTGGAAAACAATGGGAGTGGTCACCAGTTGTTTACCCGCAGTTTGGGGCCGTGAGCAGGCCTTTTTGTGCAGACCGTTATCGGTACTGCGTGGCGGCGATGATGCCCGCGAGGATGAATCCGAGACCGCCCAGAAGCCACCAGTTGCTCACGGCGCCAGGCAGGATCAGATCCACATAGTGGAAGAAGATCACGAGCAGCCCGATGATGCACAGAGCGATCATCAAGATGGGCAGCCATGCAGGGCTCGGAGCATGAGTCGTGCCCGAACGCGGGGTGTAACGGGTTGAGGCCGCCGGGCCCTCGTGAGTGGTGCCGGTCGACTTCTTGGTCGGACCACCCTTTGGGGTGACGCGGCCGCCGGTGCGACGTGAGGGTGCGGGGCGCTTGTCGGTAGCCATAGTGGGGCGAGCGTAGCGGCCGAGAGGAAACTCGTCAGGCGCGACCGGTCTCGGCCGATAGGGTCCTCCGGCGATGGCCGCCCGCATCCTTGTCCTCGATAACTACGACTCGTTCGTCTTCAACCTCGTCCAGTATTTAGGCGAGCTTGGCGCCGATCCGCTCGTGCATCGCAGCGACGCGCTCAGCATCGAACAGATCGAAGAACTCGCCCCCGACGGCGTACTCATCAGCCCCGGCCCTGGCCGCCCCGAAGACGCTGGCCTCTCGAATGCCGTCATCACAACCTTCGCCGGTCGCGTTCCGGTCTTTGGCGTGTGTCTCGGCCATCAGTGCATCGGTCAGGTCTACGGCGGCGATGTTGTGCGCGCGCCACAACTCATGCACGGGAAGACCTCGCTCATTTCTCACGAAGGCAAAGGCGTGTTCGCCGGCCTTCCTGATCCCTTCGAAGCCACGCGCTATCACTCACTCGTTGTGCAACGCGACAGCGTTCCCGATTGTCTTGAGATCACCGCGCAAACACAAGACGGTCTCGTGATGGGTCTTCGTCATCGTGAGTTCGATGTTGAAGGCGTGCAGTTTCACCCGGAATCAATTCTGACCGCGGGTGGACATCAACTCGTGGGCAACTTCCTCGAACGCTGCGGCCACTAAGCGACACGCAAAACCGAAATGGCGCGACCCGAAGGCCGCGGCCGATTTAGTTCGTTGGAGTTGTCGTTGTTGTTGAAGCCGTCGTCGTCGTTGTTGAAGCCGGCGGACCAGTTGACACGGTGATCTCTACGCTCGAACCCTTGGCCGCCTT
>WLOT01000026.1 GCA_009699125.1 Actinomycetota bacterium | reverse complement strand
GGAGCAGCCGCTCCCCGTATTCTCTGCAGCCATGGAAATCAATGGAATCTCAGCAATCGTTACCGGCGGCGCTTCGGGCATCGGTGAAGCATGTGCACGTCAACTCGCCGCTGGCGGCGCAAAGGTCGTCATCGCCGACCTCAACGATGAAAAGGGCAACGCGCTTGCGACCGAAATCGGTGGAGCGTTTGCGCATGTCGATGTGTGCAACAGCGACGACATCAAGGCCGCTATCGGCATGGCCGAGGAAATGGGCCCGATTCGTGCCCTCGTGAACTCTGCAGGTATTGGCGCTGCAAGTCGCACCATCGGCAAGGACGGATCGTATGACTCGGCCTTTAACCTCGATTACTGGCGGAAAGTGATCGACGTGAACCTCACTGGCACGTTCGATTGCATTCGTTTGGTTGCGACCGCGATGAGCCGGACCGAGCCAGTCTCCGGTGACGGCGAGCGGGGCGCCATCGTCAACATGGCATCGACCGCGGCGTTCGACGGGCAAATTGGTCAGGCCGCCTATTCCGCCTCAAAGAGTGCCGTTGCGGGAATGACCCTTCCCATTGCCCGTGACCTTTCGGTCGTGGGTATTCGAGTGAACACGGTTGCCCCTGGCCTGATCGACACGCCGATCTATGGCGAAGGCGAAGGCAGTGAGGCCTTTAAGGCGAAGCTCACCAAGGACGTGCTCTTCCCGGACCGCCTCGGCTACGCCAGCGAACTCGCATCGATGGTGATGCAGCTCATCACGAACTCTTACATGAATGCTCAGACGATTCGCGTTGATGGCGGGGCACGTTTCAGCCCGAAGTGATCTGAACCAGATCTTGGGTGAGGACCCGGCTTTCGAGCCGGGTCCTTCGTTTTTGTGGGGCAAGTGGCTACGATCGTACGCATGTTCGTAGTGGGTATTGACCCGGGGCTGACCCGATGTGGCTATTGCGTGCTCGAAGTGCGTGATGGTGCGTCGCCGCGGGCTGTTGCATTGGGCGTGATGCGCACATCGCCGTCCGACGAAGTCCATCACCGACTGGCCGAGCTTCAATCTGAACTGCGCGCATTGCTCGCCGAGTTTCCGGTGACGGCAATGGCAGTCGAGCGGGTGTTATTTCAAGTGAATGTGAGCACCGCAATGTCCGTCGGTCAGGCAAGCGGCATTGCCATGGTCGAAGCAGTGAATGCTGGCTGCGAGGTCGTGCAGTACTCACCCAACGAGGTCAAGTCTGCAGTGGCTGGTTGGGGCAACGCCGACAAGGTGCAGATGCAGCAAATGGTGCAGACCCTCCTTGGCCTTGCTGAGCCACCGCATCCGTTCGACGCTGCCGATGCTGCAGCACTTGCGCTGTGTCATGTGGCAATGGCCCCGATGCGTGCTGCTGCGAACCGCGCGGTGTCGAAAGTGAGCGCGAAATGATCGGCTCAGTTCGTGGCAAATTGCTCGAACGATTGCCATCGGGCGAAGTGCTCGTCGAGGTTTCAGGAATTGGGTACCGAGTCATCGTCGCGCCTTCAACGGCAGCGTCTCTGGGCGACACTGGTTCCGAGGTATTTCTTCATACACATCATCACCGTCGTGAAGATGCCGAAACGCTCTACGGATTCACCTCTTCCGAACAACGCATGGTGTTCGAAGCGTTGTTGTCAGCCCACGGCGTTGGCCCCGCGCTTGCACTCGGCATTATGAGCGTGCATCCGCCGGCCTCGTTAGTCCGGGTTTTGGCAAACGACGACATCGATGCGTTGTGTTTGGTGCCAGGGGTTGGCAAAAAGACGGCGGCCCGTCTGCTTATCGAACTCAAGTCGAAACTCGATATCCCTGGTCTCGACATCGGGGCGGGTTCTGTTTCCGTCGACGGCGCAACCGGTGGTTCCTCATCAGTTGCCGACGTGCGCACCGCGCTTACCGAACTCGGCTACGGGCCAGAAGAAGTTGCCGAAGCGGTCAAGGAACTTCCCGATTCGAACGACACTGCTGAATTGCTGCGTCTTGCTCTGCAACGATTGGCCGCCTGATGCGCGACGAACTCCTTTCACCCGAACCCACCCCCGACGATGTCGAACCGGTGCTCGCCGATCACCCCTCAGGAACCGACGTCATTGGCGAAGAAGGCGGCCTACGTCCTCGTCACCTCGACGACTTCGTTGGTCAGCGTGAGCTGAAAGAACATCTCGGCATCATTCTCGAGGCCGCCCGTCGGCGCGAACAGGCCGTCGATCACTTGTTATTCGCTGGTCCTCCAGGGTTGGGCAAAACAACACTTGCCGGCATCGTGGCTGCCGAACTCCAAGTTGGCTTGCACGTCACTTCTGGACCGGCCCTCGACCGAGCCGGAGATCTCGCTGCCATCCTCACCCGTCTCGGCGAAGGCGATGTCTTGTTCATCGACGAGATCCACCGCCTCAGCCGCAATGTCGAAGAAGTGCTGTATCCCGCAATGGAAGATTTCCAACTCGACATCGTGTTGGGCAAAGGCCCCGCTGCTCGTTCGATTCGCCTCGACCTTCCACGGTTCACGCTTGTCGGCGCCACGACACGCACGGGACTCATCACTGGTCCGCTTCGCGATCGCTTCGGATTAGTGGCTCGTCTCGACTACTACGACGCCGACGAACTGCAATCGATCGTCACGCGTGCTGGTGGCATCCTCGGGATCGGCATCGACGACGGTGGCGCGTCCGAGATCGCTCGACGGGCCCGTGGCACACCCCGAATCGCTAATCGTCTTCTTCGTCGGGTTCGCGACTTCGCCGAGGTTCGTGGCGATGGCCGGATCAATGAAGCAACTGCTCACGAAGGACTTGCGGTCTTCGGCGTCGACGACCTCGGTCTCGACAAAGTCGACCGCGTCGTTCTTTCCAACCTTTGTCAGAAGTTCGGTGGTGGTCCCGTTGGTCTTGGCACGCTGGCCATCAGTGTCGGCGAGGCCGAAGAAACTGTTGAGGACGTCTACGAACCGTTCCTTATTCAACAAGGTTTGCTCATGCGTACGCCGCGCGGTCGCGTGGCCACTCCCGCGGCATGGGCGCACCTCGGCATGGTGGCTCCGGCCAGCGCGCCGCTTACTGCCGACCCTTCTCGGAGCCTCTTCGAGTCGTAACTCGCGCATTGACTCCTGTTGCGATGGCGTTGAACAGTACGCTGCCCACCGATGCGTCGACCGTCCTATCTCAGTGGGCTCCTGCTGATCGCAGCGGTGTGCGGGCTCATTGACGCCGCGTGTTTCCTCGCACTCGGAGGCGTCTTCGCCGAGATCATGACCGGCAACATTTTGTTGCTGGCATTTCGCATTGGAACCGGTCAGCAAATTGGTGACGCAACCCCTTTGCGCTACCTCGCGGCGATTTTGGCATTCGCAATTGGCGCACTTGTCAGCGGACTCCTGATGCGAGGTGCCGATAAGAAACTCGAACGAAAGATTGGCTTCTCGGTTGAACTAGCGCTTGTCGTGATTGCGACGGCTCTCGCTTTTGCGACTGATGCCGGTTCGGTGGGAATGGGTCGTGACGTCGTGGTGAGCCTCTTGGCATGCGCGATGGGAATTCAAAATGGGCTCATGCGCCGGCATGGAATTTCAGATGTCGCAACAAACATGATGACGGTGACATTCACAGGTTTGATTTCGGAATTGAAAGTGGTCGGTGGCGATAACCATCACTGGCTGCGGAGGTCAGGATCGATCGTGATCTTCTTTGGCGGAGCGATTTTCGGTGCTTTCCTCACCCGATTCGGTGCCGGCTGGCCACTGTTGGCCGCGAGCGTCCTTTTGGCAGGAGCGTTGGCGATACTCGCGACGAATGCACGTCCGGTCGAAACAACCTGACACTCGTCAGGCTCTAGCCTCATGCCGCTATGGAGACTGCTGCCTTCGATTACGAACTGCCGGAATCGGCCATTGCGCAGCACCCGCTCGCCGAACGCGATGCGGCGCGCCTTCTTGTCGACCAAGGGGCTGGTGCCAAGCCTCTGAATCGCATCGTTCGTGATCTGCCAGACCTTCTCGAGCCTGGCGACCTCCTTGTTCTCAATACAACCCGCGTGCTTCCCGCTCGACTCGCGCTCCGTAAAGAGACAGGTGCTGCGGTCGAGGTTCTTCTCCTCGAACGGCTCGACGCTGGCTCGTTGTCCGATGCTGGTCGCTCACGTTGGGAAGCCTTAGTTCGTCCAGGAAGAAAGCTTCCGCCGGGAACAACCGTGCGCCCCGAAACTGGTGAGGGGATTGAAGTCACAGTCGAAGACGACCTCGGCGACGGACGGCGCGCGGTAACGATTGATGTCGATGGTCCATTGCTCGACGTGCTCGAGCGATTTGGAGAGATGCCGCTCCCGCCGTACATCACCGAGGCACTTGCGGAGCAAGAGCGATATCAAACGGTCTTTTCTGAGCGGCCCGCTTCGGCGGCTGCCCCTACCGCAGGCCTCCATCTCACGCCCGAGGTCTTGGCCCGTTGCGCTAACCGAGGTATCGGTCGCGCCGATGTTGAACTCGTGGTGGGACTCGGCACCTTCCGGCCGATTGCAACCGATCGCATTGAAGATCACGTTATGCACGGAGAGACCTTCCGCGTTCCGCAAGAAACTCTCGATGCCTGTGCAAGAACCAAAGCGAATGGCGGGCGAGTGGTTGCGGTCGGAACCACCGCGGTGCGCGCACTCGAGAGCGCAGCTGCGTTCGGGGTGAATGAAGGTCGAACCGAACTATTCATTCATGGTGACTACGACTTCGCAGTTGTTGACCGGATGATGACCAATTTCCACCTTCCGAAGTCGTCACTCATCGTGATGATTGACGCGTTCGTCGGTTCACGGTGGCGCGACCTTTATGCCGACGCGTTGCGCGATGGGTATCGCTTCTTGTCCTTTGGCGACGCGATGCTGTTGTCGCGTCGTTGAGTCGTCAGAAGTGAATCAGAGGAATTCGCAGAGATAGGCCGCAGGCGCTTCGGCCCGCACCTGGAAGTGGCTAGAAGCCGGAACTTCGAAGCGTGATCCCTTTGGGTAGGTCTCCCAGTCGCTTTCACCATCGACAATTGCCTCAAGAACACCGCTCACCACAGTCATGCGCTCGGGGGCATCGGTGTTGAAGTCGTAGGTGCCGGGGGCGATGACGCCGACGGTGGCTCGGCCTGCGGCAGTCTCGAAGCCGAGGCTTTGAACGCCACCATCGAAGTAGGTGTTGTGGGAGGTGTCTGACATGTCGACGACGATAACGCCCCCAATGGGTCAGTTGTGGTGACATGGAGCCCAGATACGAATATTTTTTTCAACGTCACTGGAGAAGTGTTGAGTACAGACGCAACTGAAACTGTCCTTCGTTTGCAGATCGACGCAACCGATGGGCTCGCTCGAACCGGTGTCGTGCATACAGCGCGCGGTTCGTTTCGTACGCCGTGCTTCATGCCAGTCGGCACTCGAGCCGCCGTGCGCACACTGACTTCAGCGGACCTCGAAACGCTCGGAGCCGAAGTCATCTTGGGCAACACCTATCACCTGATGTTGAAACCAGGAGCCGATCTCATTGATCGCTTTGGTGGGCTCCACGGGTTCGCCGACTGGCACGGTCATGTGCTGACTGATTCCGGTGGCTTTCAAATCTTTTCGCTTGAGCCGAAAGTTACTGACGAAGGCGCAACGTTTCAGTCGACCTACGACGGCAGCTATCACCACCTCAGTCCCGAAGGCAGCGTCGAGGTGCAGCAAAAGCTGGGGTCGGATATTCAGATGGTTCTCGATGTGTGCCCGCCGCTTCCATCGTCCGAAACCGTCGTTCGAGCTGCTCTCGAACGATCTGTGTTGTGGGCAGGTCGTGCGAAAGCAGCGCATGCTCCAGCGCGTGCCGCTGGTTCGAACCAAGCGCAGTTCGGCATCGTCCAGGGCGGAATCGATGTCGCGATGCGCACCGAAAGCGCCGAACGAACCCTCGAGATTGGTTTCGACGGCTACGGCATCGGTGGATTGTCTGTCGGCGAGACCAGGGCGGAAATGCTTCCGGCTCTTTCGGCAGTCACCGATGTGCTTCCGAAGGACCGCCCGCGCTATCTCATGGGGGTCGGAGACCCGGTGAGCATTGTCGAGGCCGTTGCGCTCGGTGTGGACATGTTCGATTGCGTGCTGCCCACCCGTCTGGCTCGTCACGGGACGATACTCACCACGTCAGGTCGAATGAACCTGCGCAATGCCCGATTCGCTGATGATCCCGAGCCTCTCGAGCCGGGCTGCGCCTGCGAGGCCTGCTCCCGTTGGTCGCGGGCGTATCTCCGCCATCTCCTGATGGTGAGCGAGCCAACTGCCGCCCGACTCACCACTATTCATAACGTCCATTGGCTGCTTCGGCTCATGGAAGCCGCTCAGGCAGCGATCGCGGCTGGAACCTATGACCAGTTCAGGGCGTCGGTGGCTGCGGTCTGGGACTGAACCCGACCGAGGGCCGAATAATGGAGCGGGGGAGATGAGGGCTAACGTGGCCCGGTTTCCGCCTTGGAACCCTTACGAACGAGTCCTTTCGAAACCATGTCCTTTCTCATCATCATCATTTTGTTCGTGATTGCTTGGGTTGTGTTGATTCTCCCGAAGCAACGCGAAGTCAAGCGTCACAATGCGTTCGTCCAGTCGCTGGCGATCGGCGACGAGGTCATGACCGGTTCTGGCATCTACGGAACCCTTGTCGAGATCGACGACGCGATCGTGCTGCTGCAGGTTGCGTCAGGCGTTGAGCTGAAAATCGCTCGCCGAGCGATTGCGTCGAAGGTCGTCGACCCAACTGCGGTTGATGCAGGCGACTCTGCGGACTCTGGCGATGAGGACTCAGACGCGTGAGACGTCTTCGAGGATTTGGTTCGCTCTTAGCAATCGTTGTGATCGCTGGAGCTTCGCTGATCTACACGCTTGTGGCTGGCAACAAGCCCCTTCTCGGGCTCGACCTCCAAGGCGGCGTGTCTGTCGTTCTGAAGCCTGTGCAACAGGTGGACAACGACACGATTGATCAAGCCATCACAATTATCCGCCAGCGCATCGATGCCATCGGCGTGGCCGAGCCGGAAATCACGCGGCAGGGCAACAACATTCTCATTCAGATTCCTGGCGTGAAAGACAAAGAGCGAGCGCTCGAACTTGTTGGCCAGACCGCTGAACTTCAGTTCCGCCCAGTACTTGCCAACGTTCCGATTGATCCGCAGGAAGCCACTACGACGACAAGTGGAAATCCCGCTACCCCCACCACCACAGTGGCTCCCGATGCATCGACGACTTCGACGACGATCGACCCAACCAAGACCGTTGGTGGTCTTCCGCTCGATGTTTGTTCTGCTGGGCTTTCTGCTGAAGAGATCAATGCCGGCGGCCAAGCAGTGCTGCCGCAGTGCCAGGACGGACTGTTGGTCGGCTCGTATGCCGTTGGTCCGGTCGCCCTCACAGGTAGTGCCCTTGAAACCGCACGAGCGAATCTCGCTGATTCGGGTCAGTGGACCGTCTCACCAACCTTTAAGAGCGGCGACGACGGCATCGGCGGATTCAATGCGATCGCCGGACAGTGCTTCACGAAGGGTTCGACCTGCCCCACCGGTCAACTCGCAATCGTGCTCGATGGTCGCGTGCTTTCTGCGCCGAGCATTAACAGTCAAAGCTTCAAGGCCGACCAGATCGAAATTTCCGGTTCGTTCAACGAGCGCACCGCGAAGGATCTCGCAACCGCTCTCAAGTACGGCGCCCTGCCCGTTGAGTTCGAACAGCAGCAAGCCCAGGTCGTTTCAGCAACGCTCGGAAAAGACGCGCTGCATGCTGGCCTCATTGCAGGCCTTGTCGGCTTGATCGCAGTTTCGATTTACATGATGGCGTTCTACCGAGTCCTTGGACTTTTCGCGGTACTCAAACTTGGAGTCGAAGCGGCGTTGTTGTGGTCGATCATCTCGTGGCTTGGGGCAAACAACGGATTGGCGCTCACGCTTGCGGGCATTACCGGCATCATCGTTTCGATCGGTGTGTCGCTCGACTCGAACGTTGTCTATTACGAGCATCTCAAGGAAGACATCAACCACGGTCGCTCGATTCGCAGTGCGACCGATAAGTCGTTTGTGTCTGCGTTCTCAACCATCGTGAAGGCCGACGTCGCATCGCTTATCGGTGCGGCCCTCCTTTGGTGGCTCACTGTTGGTCCGGTTCGAGGCTTCGCCTTCTACCTTGGCCTTTCCACCGCACTCGACCTCCTCACCTCGTGGGCCTACATGCGTCCGGTTGTGAAGTTGGCGACTCGCTCGAAGTTCCTTCTGACGCGACCATGGCTTCTCGGATTGCCGGCGGAGAAGGTTCAAGAGCGCGGAATGGCAAAGTCCTCAAATCGCCCGAACGCGGAGGTGTCGCAATGAGCAAGCTCGGACGCCTCAATCGGGGCGAAACCAATATCGACTTTCTGAAGTGGTGGAAGATCGGTTTGGCCGTTTCAGCTCTCTTGGTGGTGGTGAGCCTTGGTTCGCTTCTGACTCGTGGCCTCAACCTCGGCATCGACTTCAAGGGCGGAGTCTCGTGGGAAGTAAGCGCTCCCGACGTAACTGTCGATGAAACACGCGCAGCTCTTGACTCAGTTGGCGAAGGTTCAGCAAAGATCCAGATTGTCGGCACCGACATCATCCGGGTTCAGGGTCCAGAAAGCACTCCCGAACACACGATTGCAGTGACGAAGACACTTGCCGAACTCGCCAACACCGATCCATCGAATGTCAGTTTCTCGACTGTTGGTGCATCGTGGGGTGGTGATGTCACGAAGTCAGCCATCCGCGCGTTGATTTTCTTCTTCATCGCGATTCTGATCTATCTGTCGTTCCGACTTGAATTGCGCATGGCTGTTGCGGCGCTCGTCGCTGTGTTCCACGACGTGCTCATCAGCGTGGGCGCGTACTCCGTGTTTCAGTTCGAAGTCACGCCGGGAACCGTCATCGCATTCCTCACCATTCTCGGATATTCGATCTACGACACAATCGTGGTTGACGACAAGATCCTCGAAAACGAGCGTCTTGTTGGTCAGTCGGGCCGACTCACCTACGGGCAGATGACATCACTGTCGATGAACCAGGTGCTCCTGCGATCAATCAACACGACGGTCGTCTCGCTTCTGCCGGTAATTGCGCTGCTGGTAGTTGGCGCCGGCATCATGGGCGCTGTCACTCTCGAAGAGTTCTCAATCGCTCTGACGGTGGGTCTCCTCGCTGGTGCGTACTCATCGATCTTTGTTGCTGCACCGATCCTCGTGTGGCTCAAAGAGCATCAGTCGAAGTTCAAGGTCATCCGCGAACGCCTCCAATCGCAGGGCGTCGATGTCACACACGCTTCCGCTCGGGTCGATCTTCTTGGCGTCGATGCTGGTTCGCCGGCCATCTCCGCAGGCTCAACGAAGACCTCGCGAGATTCTGCCGACGGTTCGGCGCCCATGGCAGCACCAACTGGCGTTATCCCGCCGCGGCCGCGCAAGAACCAGCGCAAGCGCTGACCAACGCGCCGGGGCAGGGGCTCTCCGCCTGTACCGTGGAGCCATGATGAGTTGGGTCGGATTCGCAGCCGGGGTATGTCCACCCGGTCGCGCTCGAGCGAGGTCCTGACCAATGGCGACCGTCAATCGTGTGCTGCCGTGGCGACGTCATGTCGCAGCGCCATCCGTAGAGGTCGCCCCGCTCGTCGAGATCTTCCAGTCCCATCATCCGCGTTCTTCGCCGTCGTTAATCACGCGCGCCTACGACCGAGCGGCCGCTGCGCATCAAGGCCAATCGCGTAAGTCGGGTGAGCCCTATGTGACGCACCCGGTTGCGGTGGCCAAGATCTGCGCTGAACTCGGTCTGGACGATGTCACCATCGCTGCTGCACTTCTTCACGATGCGGTTGAAGACACCGGTGCAACACTTCTCGATGTCGAGAAAGAATTTGGCGAGGACGTGGCGCGAATCGTCGACGGCGTCACGAAACTCGATCGCATCAAGTTCGATAGTAAAGAGGCTCAGCAGGCCGCCACTGTGCGCAAGATGCTCGTGGCCATGGCAAAGGATCTCCGGGTCCTCATTATCAAGTTGGCCGATCGCCTTCACAACATGCGAACGATCGCCGCAATGCCGGCTTGGAAGCAGCACCGCACGGCGCAGGAAACGCTCGACATTTACGCCCCGCTTGCCCACCGCCTTGGCATGCAAGAACTCAAGCAACAACTTGAAGATCTCTGCTTCGCGTCACTTCATCCGAAGCGCTACGCGGAAATCGACCACATGGTTGCGACTCGCGCTCCCGAGCGCGATGTCTACCTCACCAATGTCCTTGAAGACGTTCGTGGCCGACTGAGCGAATTGCACATCACTGCCGAGGTCACAGGTCGACCGAAACACCTCTGGAGCATCTACGAAAAGATGGTGGTGAAGGGTCGTGACTTCGACGAGATCTTCGATCTTGTTGCAGTTCGAGTCATCGTCGGCACAGTAAAGGACTGTTACGCGGCGCTCGGCTCAATTCACGCAACCTGGAAGCCAGTTCAGGGCCGCTTCAAGGACTATGTGGCGATGCCCAAGTTCAACCTCTACCAATCGCTCCACACAACTGTGGTTGGTCCCGGGGGCAAGTCACTTGAAGTGCAGATCCGAACCCTTGAAATGCATCGCCGCGCCGAGTTCGGTGTCGCAGCTCATTGGAACTACAAAGACAACAACGAAAGCTCAGCCGATCTCGCATGGTTGAACCGAATTGTCGATTGGCAGACCGAAACCTCTGACCCGTCAGAGTTCATGGCCAATCTCAAGATCGATCTTGAACAAGACGAGGTTTTCGTTTTCACACCCAAAGGCAAGGTCGTCACGCTGCCGTTGGGGGCGACGACTGTCGACTTCGCCTATGCGATCCATACCGATGTCGGCCATTCGTGCATCGGTTCGAGGGTGAACGGTCGGCTTGTGGCTCTCGATACTGAGCTCCAGTCGGGTGATTCGGTCGAGATCTTTACTTCCAAGGTCGAAAGCAGTGGCCCCTCCCAAGACTGGTTGCGCTTTGTGGTTTCTCACAAGGCTGCAAACAAGATCAAGGCATGGCATTCGCGAGAACGTCGCGAGGATGCAATCGAAAATGGCAACGACGATCTCATCAAGGCTCTTCGTCGTGAAGGCCTTCCGGTGCAGAAGATCCGCCAGTCCCGAGTGCTCGACGAAATTGCGACAGAACTCAACTACACCGACCTCGAGTCGCTGCACGCAGCAATCGGTGGCGGTCACCAGTCGGCGCAATCAGTTGCTGAACGAATCCGAAAGAAACTCGAGTCAGTCGAGCCTGGCCGTGAAGAACAATTGTCGACCACGGTTCGCACGCCGCGACGTTCGGGCCGCGTCGGAGGTAGTCCATCGGGCGTGCACGTCGAAGGCCTCGACGACGTCATGGTTCGCTTGTCGCGATGCTGCACACCGGTGCCGGGCGACGAAATCATGGGCTTCGTCACCCGCGGGCGCGGCGTCTCTGTGCATCGTTCCGATTGTGCAAACGCGATGTCTCTTTCCGACGGGCAAGCCGACCGACTGATCGATGTCGAGTGGGACACCGATATCGCTGCAATGTTCATTGCTTCAATTGAAGTCAAGGGACTCGATCGTTCACGGCTTCTGCGCGACGTTTCGGCAGCCTTGGCTGATCATCACGTCAATATCGTCTCGTGCAACACGATCACCGGTTCGGATCGAATTTCGTCGATGCGTTTCGATTTCGAATTGGGCGATGTTTCGCAGTTGAGCCCACTGCTTTGGTCGATCAAGAAGATCGATGGCATTTACGACGCCTATCGCGTGCTGCCTGGCAAGGGTGACTCCGATACCGAGGGCGAGAACGGCGATCTTTCCTAATCGCTCGGCCCTTTGGTGAGGCACTCGCTGCCTTCCGGTCATGACAGCGGTTCGTCGCCAGTGCAGGGTTGCTCACGGACGGCGGGGACCAAGTGTCCAAAGGGTTCGTGAGCTAGGGGAGGGCACCGGTAGGATCATGGGTCGTGTCCGAGCCGACGAGTCCCCGCACTGAGCCGTTCAAGGCCCCAACCGGGACCCGCGACGTCCTGCCCCCCGAGTCAGATCGCTGGCAGGCCCTCATCGCCCTTTTCGCCGGTCACGTGCGTCGTGCGGGATATGGCCTTGTACAGAGTCCGATGTTCGAGGAAATCGGCGTGTTCTCCCGGGTAGGCGAGGGAACCGACCTCGTCCGTAAGGAGATGTACGACTTCCTCGACAAGGGCGAGCGCCACATCGCGTTGCGTCCCGAGGGAACGGCTTCAATTGCGCGGGCCTGGATCCAACATGCACAAGGCGAAGCGAAGCCCTGGAAGGTTTGGTACGCGGCGCCGTCATTTCGCTACGAGCGTCCACAGGCAGGCCGTTTCCGTCAGCATCATCAGCTCGGCGCCGAAGCTATTGGTTCGGAAGACCCCGATCTCGATGTTGAAGTCATCTCGATGTTGTACGACTTCTATGCCTCTCTTGGGCTCAAGCAGGTGACGCTTCTCATCAACTCGATGGGTACCGCCGACGATCGCCGTCGCTACATCGAAGATGTGCGGGCGTGGCTCAACGAACGTCTCGACACGCTCGACCCCAAAGATGCCGAAAAGGTCGTCGATCACCCGATGCGGGTTCTCGATTCAAAGCGCCCTGTCACCATCGCGGCGATTACCGATGCGCCCCGGATCACCGACCGACTGTCACCTGAAGCCGCGGAACGCTTTGAGCGAGTGAAGTCAGGGCTTACTGCACTTGGTATTGAGTTCACTGTTGAACCTCGCTTGGTGCGCGGTCTCGATTACTACACGCACACGACGTTTGAGTTCGTGAGCGGAGCGCTCGATGCAGCCCAATCAACCATCGGTGGCGGCGGTCGGTACGACGGTCTCGTGGAATCACTCGGTGGGCCCTCTACCCCCGGTATCGGTTTCGGTTCCGGCATCGAACGAGTACTGCTCACATGCGATGCCGAGGGCGTATTTCCCGCTCTAGCCAGCACGACCGATGTCTTCGTTGTCGATACGACTGGTGGCACCGCTGCTCGTGACTTCACAATCGAACTACGTCGCGCTGGTATCAGTGCAGAACGTGCCTTCGATGGTCGATCGATGAAATCACAAATGAAAACTGCTGATAAGTCTGGCGCTGCGTTTGTCTGCATTATTGGTGACGACGAAGCCGCAGCCGGCACCGTGACGATCCGTGATCTGCGCGGCGATACCGGACAAGAAGCGGTCGACCGTTCGACCGCTGCTGCCGTATTGGCTGCTCGACTCTCCTGAACCCGAAGGACCTTCTGTGACTGAATTCGTTTCTATGCGCACCGACCATTGCGGAACGCTTCGAGCCTCCGACATCGGTCGCGAGGTCGCGGTCTGCGGCTGGGTGGGTCGCCGCCGCGAGCACGGAGAGCATCTGGCCTTCATCGATCTTCGTGATCACACCGGTCTCGTGCAGTGCGTGGTCGACGGGGCCGCCGACCTTCGGTCTGAGTATGTGGTTCGCATCACGGGCACCGTTCGTCAACGCCCCGATGGCACCACGAACGACAACATGCCCACCGGCGAGATCGAAATCGGCGATTGCAGCGTCGAGATCCTGAATGTTGCCGAACCGCCTCCGTTCCAGTTGAACGATCGCGTCGAGGTCGATGAAATGGTGCGCCTCGCTCATCGCTATGTCGATCTTCGTACCGAGCGGATGCAGCGCAACCTCCGCATTCGCGCCAAGGTCAATGCCTCGCTGCGACGGGCTATGGACGATCAAGGTTTCGTCGAAATCGAAACTCCAATGCTGATTGCATCCACGCCTGAAGGTGCACGCGATTTCGTCGTGCCCAGCCGTCTGTCGCCGGGTTCGTTTTATGCCCTACCGCAGAGCCCCCAGTTGTTCAAGCAGCTCTGCATGGTCGGCGGCATCGATCGCTACTACCAAATCGCTCGTTGTCTGCGCGACGAAGACCTTCGTGCCGATCGCCAGTTCGAATTCATGCAGCTCGACGCCGAAGCCAGTTTCGTTTCGCAAGAAGAAGTTCTCGCGTTCATCTCCGTTGCCGTGTCGGCTGCTGTCGAAGAAGTCACCGGTCAGAAGATGGGCGACGTTCCTCGCATGACCTGGCAAGAGGCGCAGGAACGTTTCGGTTCCGATAAGCCCGACATTCGCTTCGGCATGGAACTTCTTGAGCTCACACCGAACTTTGCCGCCACCGAGTTCAACGCCTTCAAGGCCGATTGCGTGAAGGGCATCGTGGTCGACGGTGGAGCAGAGTTCACCCGTTCGAAGCTCGACGAACTCACCGATAAGGCGAAGCGCTGGGGTGCCAAGGGCCTCGTTTGGATGCGGGTCAAGGACGGCGGCGAACTCGATTCGCCAGTCGCCAAGTTCCTTTCCGCCGACGAACTTGCCGGCCTCGTCGCAACCACTGGAGCAAAGACGGGCGATCTGCTTCTTCTGGTCGCCGACGATCGCCCGAAGGTCTGCCATGTGCTCGGCCTCCTTCGTCTTGAACTTGGTCGCCCGCCCGTCACAGAAGGTGGCTTGCAGTTCCTTTGGGTTGTCGACTTCCCATTGTTCGAATCGCTCGACGATGCCGGCAACCCCGTGCCCGCGCATCACCCATTCACGATGCCGCACGCCGAAGACGTTGCGCTGCTCGACACCGGTAACCCGCAGGACCTACTGAAGGTTCGTTCGCAGGCCTATGACCTCGTGCTCAATGGCTGGGAACTTGGTTCGGGCAGCGTCCGAATCCATCGTGGCGATATCCAAAGCCGCATGTTCGAACTTCTTGGGATTGGCGCCGAGGAGCAGCAGAGCAAGTTTGGTTTCCTGCTTGATGCATTCCGCTTCGGAGCGCCACCGCATGCTGGCTTTGCCTTCGGTATCGATCGCCTTGTTGCGTTGCTCGCCGGTGAAGAGAACATCCGTGAGGTCATCGCATTCCCCAAGACACAGTCGGGTACCGATCCGCTCACGCATGCACCGACGCCGATCGACACAGCGCAACTCGACGAGCTCGGTCTGCGACTTCTCCCTACCAAAAAGACCGACTGACCCTCCGGAGTTCCGACACAGGCGACCGGTAGCCTCGGGCAATGACCGAGGATCTGTTCGCTGCTGCTGCCGAAGACCGGCTGGCGCGGCAGGCCCCGCTCGCGGCTCGGCTTCGCCCTAAAAATCTTGACGAGGTTGTTGGTCAAGAACATCTTCTCGGCCCCGGCAAACCGTTGCGGGCGCTCATCGAAGCCGACCGTCTTTCTTCGGTCATTCTTTGG
>WLOT01000025.1 GCA_009699125.1 Actinomycetota bacterium | reverse complement strand
GCAACCATCGGACGCCTGTGAGCGCGCACGCCAGGAGGGAGTTCGTCGAGCATGGGGCCGGCTCCCCGGCGCGAAACGGCAAACGCCGAAATGTCGAGGCCGGGACGGGCCAAACGATGAAGATATGTACGAGTGACGCCACCGATACCAGTTCGGTGTCCGATGAGTGAGGTCGCGTCGGCGGCGATGCGCACGTCAGCGACGTCCGCGATCGGCGACGAGTGAGGCGAACGCGCCGAGCGTCGTGCTCATCGACGTCGCTATCTCGGACGCCGATGGGAGCGTCATGCCGGAAACTCGCTCCCACTCGCGGCGCTTGACCTGTAAGCGGTTGAATCCAAGGATTCCGAAGCCGAGGCCGACGCTTAGGGCCTCATGAGCGGCACGTCGAAGAGGGTCACACGAGGCATTTTCCACGGGGGTCAGCGTAGACGGGGGTCAGCGGGATCGGACACTAGGAGGACTACCCTCGGAGACCGTCGTGACTGTTCCCGAACCCCCCTCCACGCCGGCCTCCGGGTCGACTGCGGACCCGAACCCCCTCTCAGCAGGCGGGTCGGTGCCGCCAGCGGGCACGGAATCAGACTCGGTTTTCGACGAACTCCTTGCAACGCTGAGCCAGACCTCGGCCTCTCAGGCAGGGCTGACCCAGCCCGCAGCGAGCTTCGAATCGTTGTACGAAGCGGATGAACCCGAAGGACCTGCTCCGGCGGTCGTTGCCGTGATGGTCGCCCATGACCCGGGACCGTGGTTTGAGGAAACGTTAGGCAGTTTGGCGGCCCAGGACTACTCCGCGCTGTCGGTTCTCGTGGTTGATGCCGCGAGTGCGGATGGAGTCGAACTTCGTGATCGGGTCGGCGCAGTCCTGCCCGATGCGCACCTGCGACGGCTTCCCGAAAACTCTGGTTATGCCGCTGCGGCCAATGAAGCTCTCGTTGCTGTCCAGGGCGCTGCGTTCTATTTGTTCTGTCACGATGATGTTCGTCTCGATCCAGATGCTGTTCGACTACTTGTCGAAGAGGCCTTCCGATCGAATGCCGGAATCGTTGGACCCAAACTTGTCGAGTGGAGCGATGCTCGACGACTTCTGTCCGTCGGCATGGGCGCTGACCGGTTTGGCCATCCAGCGGCCTATGTCGAACGAGGTGATCTCGACCAAGAACAGCACGACGCAGTGCGCGATGTGTTTTTCATTCCTGGTGCAGTGACGCTGGTTCGAGCTGATCTTTTCGAAGCACTTGGTGGGTTCGACGCCGCAATGTCATTCCACGGCGAGGATCTCGAACTTTGCTGGAGAGCTCACGTCGCCGGAGCGAGAGTGATCGTTGCTCCCGCTGCTCGCGCCGCGCACCTTGAGGCGCTCGGTATTCGTCGACCCGTCGACGATCGTCGTCGGCTCCAGGCCCGTCACCGCTTGCGGGCGATGCGCGATTCGGACTCCCTGGGAACTCGCGTAAGGGCAACCCCCGAAGCATTTGTTCTTTCGTTGATGGAAATTTTGCAGGCAGTTGTGCTTGGCCACTTCCGCCGGGCACGAGATATTTGGTCGGCATGGGCATGGAACTCGCGTAACGCTGCTTCGGCTCGAACTCGCAGAGCCTCCCTCGCAGCAATTCGTCGAGTTCCTGATAGCGAAGTTCATGCATTCCAGTCGCGTGGAAGTGCGCGTCTCACTTCTTTCATGCGTCAACGAATCGCTCGATCAGAAGCGGCTGCAGGCGGACGCGAACTCATGTCGAATCTTCGCGATGCGCGATCAGCGACGCCATTTGTTGTTTGGGTGTTGATGATGGCGTTCCTGCTTGCAGGTGGACGCGAGTTGGTCCTCCACGGCGTCCCCGCCGTCGGCGACTTCGTGCGTTTCCTTCCGCCGGGACAAATGATTGAACGCTGGTTGAGCGGATATCAGTCTGTTGGCCTGGGATCAACGGCGCCCGCTCCGACTGGTTTCGGTGCTCTCGGTGCGTTGGGCTACCTATTTTTCGGTGCGGTCGGATTGCTGCGTGGCGTGTTGATCCTTGGTCTTTGGCCGCTCGGCGTCTTGGGTATGTGGCGACTCACGCAACCGGTGACCTCGCAGCGTTCTCGTCTTCTCACGTCGGTCGTCTACCTGATTGTTCCCATTGCGGCGAACGCAATGGCACAAGGTCAGTGGGGGACACTCGTTCTTTATGCGCTGCTGCCATGGGTTGTCGCCCAACTCGCGTCAGCAACTGGTCTTGCTCCGTTCGGAACTCTTGGGAATCAAGCCGGACCAGGAGTTCGAACTCGACCGCTGATTCACAGGATCCTTGCAGTCGGATTGTTTGTCGCACTCGGCGCCACGATTGATCCTTCGGTCATCGTCGTTGTGGCTGGGGTTTCAATTGCATTTGCGGTTGGTGGTTGGGTTGCGGGTCAATTCGTTGGGGGCGGCCGAATCCTGTTTGTTGGCATTGGTGGATCAGCGGTAGCGCTTGTCCTGCACCTGCCGTGGAGCCTCGGGTTCCTCAACGGTTGGGACTCACTCGTTGGAGTTTCCTCCAATGGCGGGTTTGCTCTTGGAATCGCTGATGTTCTGCGATTCGGAACAGGACCATTCGGGACAGGAATCCTCGGTTGGCTTCTTCTCATTACAGCGTTGCTGCCGCTCTTCATCGGCCGTCAATGGCGGCTTTCGTGGGCAGTTCGAGGTTGGGTCCTCGCGTTGTTCGGATTCGGACTCGCTTGGGGCGTCGGCCAAGGATGGTTGACAGAATTTCTGCCGGCGCCATCGATGTTGCTGGTCCCAGCTGCGCTCGGAATCGCGTTGGCCGCTGGTTTGGGCATGGCGGCGTTTGAAATCGATCTTCCCGACTATCACTTTGGCTGGCGTCAGATCGTGTCGTTACTTGCTGCAGTGTCATTCATCGTTGCGCTTGGTCCTGCGCTGATGTCGTCGCTCTCCGGTCGCTGGGATATGCCGCGTGGCGACTTCAACCGTTCGCTTTCATTCCTCGGTGACGGAACAACCGACGGGACATACAGAGTTCTTTGGCTCGGCGATGCTTCCGCGCTTCCTCTTCAGGGATGGTCGCTCGATGCCCCTGGGGTCGACGACCTCGGTCCGGCCCGAACGCTCGCATTTGCGACGACCATTTCGGGAACGCCGTCGATCGCAGAGCAGTGGGCAGGTTCTGACTCGGGGGCAACAAGCAATCTTGCACGAGCACTACAGACTGCATCCGAAGGCGGAACTGCTCGGTTGGGTGCGTTGTTATCGCCAATGGCGGTGCGCTATGTCGTCGTCCCGGTGGCACCAGCACCAGATCCCTACGCTCGATCCCGTGCGTCAGTGCCGACGGACTTGCTGTCAGTGCTCGACGCACAGTTAGACCTTGCATCGATCACGGTGAACCCGGGTGTGCGTGTGTATCGAAATTCTGCATGGGCGCCCGGCGTCGCCCTGTTGCCCAGCGATACGCAACTGCCAGACGGTGGGCCTTCGCTTTCTGATCGCACCGATATTGCGCTTCAAGGCGCGACCGCTGTTCTCGCTGATTCGACGGGATTCACTGACTACAAGGGTGAACTGCCCAACGCTGGCGAGGTCTATGTGGCTTCGGCAGGCGACGGTTGGAAACTCAACGTCGATGGTCAGTCGTTGCAACGCACTTCGGCCTTCGGCTGGTCGAGCACGTTCAGCGCGAACGATGGCGGTGTCGCCACACTCTCATTCGATACCCCCGTATCTCGTTGGATCTTCCTGCTTGGTCAAGCCGTTCTCTGGCTCATCGTGGTGGTGTATCTCCTTCGAGTCCGAGTTCGTGAAGATGAACGAACTGACCTGTTGGCGATTGAACTTGTCGAACCCGAGGAACCCGATGAGCCTCAACCTTCAGCCGAACCGTTGGACCTTGTTGATGCACTTCTTCTGAACGAGTTCTCCGACGTTGGCGATGAAGACGCGATTTCAGATGCCGCAAGCATTGACGCCGTCGAATCTGTCGACAATGTCGAAACCGGAACAATGGTCGTCGAATCTGAAGTCCAGAATGAGACGCAGGTTGGCTCAATGTCACCCGAGGAATCAGAAGAGTTCTGGAAGACGCGGCGCCGTGGTCTTCGGAGGCGATCGAAGTGAAGCGAGCCTGGCGACTTCCAATCCTTTTGATCATTCCTGCGCTGGTTGTTGGCGCAGTAGTTCTCCAGAACAGGAATGCATCTACAGCGACGTCCACGGTTCGTCTCAACGAAATGGTGCCGACTGCTTCGCCTGACGATGCGCTGAGCTCAACCTGGTACTGCGCTGCTGGTTCGGCGACAGGCGTGACTGCCGGCGAGACCGCAGGCTTCGCCGAGCAATCAGTTGTTGTCTCGAATGCATCTGACGCTGATGCGACTGGTGCAGTGTCGGTGTTTACTGAAAAAGGCGACACAACAGTTAAAGCAGTGAAAGTGGGTGCTCATAGTCAGACAACTGTTCGCGTTAGTGACATCGTCAAGGCGCCTTGGGCGTCTGCTCTCGTTGAGATGTCGGGTGGTGGCATCACAGTGGTCCACGAACTCCGTGGCCCCGTGGGACGTTCAGTAAGCGCCTGCGCATCAACTCCAAGTGCGAAGTGGTATTTCCCCTCAGGGACGACTCGGGCTGGCACACGCAATCTCATGGCGCTTTTCAATCCGTTCCCTGGCGAAGCCACCGTCGATTTCGCGTTCGACACTGAAGACGGTGCTCGTACTCCGCAGCAGCTCCAGGGCATGGTGGTCCCTGGTGGTCGAGTGGTGGTCGTCGACGTTGGCGCAATCGTGACGCTCCGCGAACGTGTGTCCACGATTGTGACGGTCCGTATTGGGCGCGTGATCGCTGAACAGATTCAGACCTCTGACGGTCGAGCCAACACAGAGCAAGGCCTCACAGCGGTTCTAGGTGCAACAGTCGTGTCTCCCATTTGGACATTCCCTGTTGCAACCGCGGCGTCAACGACTGCTCGCGAGATTGTTTCGTTGATTAACACCGGCGACTCCGACACTGAAGTGCAGGTCGAGGTGCAACTCGACGATCCGGCCACAAACGGAAGTGTTGAACCGTTTGTTGTCCAGGTTCCGTCGCGCCGTACTGCACAGATCGATCTTGGTTCCGACCCTCGTATTCCGAAGTCTGTTGGGCGTTGGCTCATTGTGCGATCAATGAATGGCGCTCCGATAGTTGCGGAACGTTCGATCGGGGCGGCGCGCACTGCAACGGGTGGAGGCTTCTCATTCACTATGGGAGTGCCGATCGTCGCAACGCATTGGCTCGGAACGATTGCGACGACAACCGAGAGTTCTGCGAGCCTGATTTCGGTCGCTAACCCCTCGGCCACAGAAACTGCCACCGTGACGATCTCTACCCATTCGAAGGGTTCGGTGCTTGCGGTGGCTACGGCGAAGACTGTTCGAATTGGGCCTGGACAACGATTCGTTCTGAACCTCGCGTCGGCAACAACTGGAAAGCCTGACGCTTCATTGGAGATTCAATCTGATCAACCAGTTGTGGTGGGGCAATGGGTTGCCTTTGCTTCTCCGCTCGAAATTGCGACGATCTCCGACTTTCCCGTTCTCGGTTCGGAATCGCTTCCGGTGAATGTGTTCACGCCAGATCAAGCGGTCGCAGTTACTGCTGACGTTCCATCCGACGACACCGTGCCTGAATCGACCACGACAAGTGTTGCCGTGACGACGACGGTGGCCGCCGCGCCGACGACTGTTGCCGGCGCAACGACCACCACCATTCGCTGATCGTGGACCGGTTACTGATCGCACTTGTACTGGTGGGCCTTGCCATCGTTGTTGCGGTGGTGCTCCAGCGACGAAAGCCCGCACCACCTGCCGATACGGAATGGAATATTCCGGTTCAGCTCGATCGGCGCGACTTCGCTCGGCCTGATGCACCCTGGCTCGTTGCGGTATTCACGTCGTCGACCTGTGACGCGTGTGCTGGCGTTTGGTCGAAGGCGATGCACCTCGACGCGGGCCCGGAGGGTCCGGTGTGCGTGCAGGAACTCGAAGCCATTGCCGAGGCTGAGATCCACCGTCGGTATGGAATCGATGCAGTGCCGCTCGTGCTGATTGCTGGTGACGATGGAGTTGTGCGTCGTCACTTCGTAGGGCCGGTAACCGCGACGGACCTTTGGGCTGCTGTGGCCGAAGCTCGCGAGCCGGGTTCAACACCCGACTCCTGCGAGAACCACGACTGACTAATTGTCCGGTACGTCCGCGTCTGCTTCGGCGGGGACGGTGTCTTCGAGTCCGCTCGGGGAAAGTGGCACCGATGTTCCGTTATGTGGATTTGCAGAAGTCGAACCTGCGCGTGCCAATTCAAGAAGTCGAGACACCTCGGTTCCGTCGATCGTTTCGTGTTCGAGCAACGCACGAGCGACGAGATCGAGGCCGTTGCGATTCTCGGTGAGAACGTCACGACAACTTTCTTGCGCTTGCCGAAGGATCCGTTCCACCTCTTCGTCGATGACGCGAGCAGTGTCGTCGGAGTAGTCGCGGGTGTGCATGAGATCTTCGCCGAGAAAGACCTGTCCTTGTGAGCCCCATGCCATCGGACCGACACGAGTGCTCATGCCCCATTCGCGGACCATCTTGCGGGCAAGTTCGGTTGCGCCAACGAGATCGTTGTTTGCTCCAGTTGAAGCGACGTTAAAGACAAGCTCTTCGGCCATGCGGCCGCCCATGCGGACGATGAGCATGTCCTGGATGTAGTCCTGCCGGTAGATGTGTCGTTCTTCGATAGGCAACTGCATCGTGACGCCGAGTGCCATTCCTGAAGGAATAATCGTGACCTTGTGCAACGGGTCAGCAGTCGGAAGCACGGCGGCACAGACTGCGTGACCAGCTTCGTGGTAGGCGATTGCTTCCTTTTCGAGGTCAGACAGTGCCATTGAGTCGCGACGCTGTCCCATAAGGATGCGATCGCGAGCTTCTTCGAAGTTGCGTCGATGAATCTCCGTAGAGCCTTCGCGCACTGCGAAGAGCGCTGCCTCATTCACAAGGTTGGCGAGATCGGCGCCGCTCATTCCGGGCGTGCCCCGAGCAACGAGATCAAGATCGACATCGGCGTCAACCCGTTTGTGGCGAATGTGCACATCGAGGATCTGGCGACGGTCTTCGAGTTCCGGCAACGGCACTACAACTTGGCGGTCGAAGCGACCGGGTCGGAGAAGTGCAGGATCAAGAATGTCGGGCCGGTTGGTCGCCGCCATCATGACGATGCCAGTGGTGACTTCGAAGCCGTCCATCTCAGAGAGCATCTGGTTGAGCGTTTGCTCACGCTCATCGTGACCGCCACCGAGTCCGGCGCCGCGCTTACGACCGATGGAATCGATTTCGTCGATGAAGATGATGGCGCGACCCATCTTTCGGGCAGTGTTGAAAAGGTCGCGAACTCGGCTGGCACCGACACCGACAAACATCTCCATGAAGTCTGAACCGGTAACGGAAAGAAATGGAACGCCAGCTTCGCCTGCGACTGCGCGGGCGATGAGCGTCTTTCCCGTCCCGGGGGGACCGACGAGGAGGATGCCCTTCGGGATACGCGCACCAATTTCAGCGAACCGTTCGGGGTGCTTCAGAAAGTCGATGACTTCGGTGACGTCTTGCTTGACGCCTTCATACCCGGCAACGTCGGCGAACGTGGTGGCTGGTCGTTCCGAGGAATAGGTCTTGGCCTTGCTCTTGCCAATGGACATGATCCCGCCCATTTGGCCGGACGCACGACGCTGCATCCACATGAAGAAACCGATGAGCAACAGGACCGGAAGCAGAAGTGGGATCAGGGTGCTCCAAATGCTTTCCGTAGGGGAGGAGTACTTGACTCCCTTTTCAGTGAAAAGCGCTTGATCGACGTCAGTTGGTTTGATCGGACCGGTGGTTGAGAAATTCGAACCGTCATTGAGCGTTCCCGAAATATGACCGTTGGCATTGTCGAAGGTTGCGTTCTTGACGTTGTTCGAATTCAGATCATCGATGAATTCTCCATAGGAGATCTGATTGCTCGGCGTGGAGGACGCGATGAACTGGAGTCCGATCGCCCCAACGACGACAGCGAGGAGGACGAGGATGGTCCAGCGGGGCCACCCTCCGTCGCCGCCGAATCGACCGCCGTTGCGGCCTTCGCCTGGACCTGAGGGGGGAGGGGGAGTTTCGGGACTCATGGGCGGCAGCCTAGAGGCCTGCTGAGAAAATCCCGATCGCCCCTGACGTGACCGTCGAAGAGGTGTCGTCTCTAGGGGGCAGTGAGATGACCGGCGAGCGAGGCTGGTCCACGGCGTCGGTCGAGGAGAGTCCAGCCATTTGGCACCGTCATCGAATCGGCATGGCGCCGACAGACGTCGTAATTGGCGGGGTGAGCTTCGTCGGCAAGGACGTCAAGAATCACGATTTGGTCGCCGTAGTTGTACTCAAACGTGGCGGTGGCCGGAGAGCCGCATCCCGGTCGTGCACACGAACGTTTCATGTCCTCACGCTATCGCTGGGCACCGTTTAACTCGTGGACCGTTGGCCGGTAGCCTCGCCGCCGTGGCCAAGTCTGGAATGAACTCAGAGAACGGACCAGTGTCGAAGAAGCCGACTCCTTCCTCACGCACGAACGGCCCTACCGGTGGCTCTCGAGTCCCCAAGGGGCGCGTTCCGGTTGCCTCGACGACGCCGAAGCGCTCTCGTCGTTTTCTCGGTGGCAGTGCCCCAGTCGCCAATGAGGTTGCACCGAATTCTTCAAGCGATTCTGACGGCTCGGCGAACGATGTAACCGAGGCAACATCTTCGAAGAAGAAGTACGCGTACGGCGGCGGTGCGCTGATTCTTATTTTCATTGGCGCACAACTTGTGTCCTCGGTGGTTTACGGAATCGTTCAGTCGAGGACCACCTACGACTTCACGGCCCCGGCTGGCGTCGGTGCCGCCGTTGGTCAGGCCAGCAGCCAGTTCTCTTCTGGCCAGATCTTCGCGATCGCAGTTCCGCCGCCGTTGTGGCTGACTGCACTTATGCAGATTCCGCTCTGGCTCGGATTGGGCGGCGCTCCGATTTGGTTCGCTATCAAGAAGGGGAAGGGTGTCGTCGCAGACCTTGGCCTCCGGATGAAGGCGATCGATGTACCCATCGGCCTGGCGATTGGTGTGGCGTGCCAGTTACTCCTCGTGCCCTTGGTCTACTTCGCTCTGCGTCCATTGCTTGGCGAGAACGACGTTTCAGCCGCAGCCCGAGAATTAACTGATCGGGCAACTGATCCGTTGTCGATCGTTCTTGTCTTTCTCATCGTTGGCATTGGCGCTCCAGTCGCAGAAGAGATCTATTTCCGGGGCATGGCGCAGCGCATCTTCGGACGTCGTTTGGGCCCGTGGGCTGCGATCCTTGGTGCCGCTGCGTTCTTTGCTGCCACACACCTTCAGCCGTTGCAGTTTCCTGCGTTGTTGGTGTTCGGCGTCATCCTCGGATTCATGGCATGGCGGAGCGGCCGAATCGGTCCTGCAATTTGGGCGCACGTCGGCTTCAACGTTGTGGCTGCAACAGGACTTCTCTTTCATATCGGTCCAACGTGAACCTCCTGACCGCGTGCCCACGGATGCAAGTGGCACCATGGTTTGGTCATGACTGAGGACGACCTCTCCACGCGACCCGTGCAACCACTCGCCGAGGCAGATCTCGACGACCCCGTTGTCGCGAGGCTTGGGCGGGAGATCGATCCACCAAGCAGACCGGCGCAGGCGATGCACGCAGCCGGTCGCGCTGTTCGGTCGATGGGTCGGTGGGGGCCTGAATCTTGGGTGACACTGGCGATCGTTGCCGGTTGTGTGCTCTTCACCTTCACGCAGTTGAGCCCGTCCGACATCTTTTCCGCGTCGACTCCCGCAGGCGGCGACATGGGCGCGCACGTGTGGGGTCCGGCCTACATGCGCGATCACTTACTTCCGTCGTTCCGCCTTACCGGCTGGACACCCGATTGGTACGCCGGCTTCCCCGCGTATCAGTTCTACATGGTGCTTCCATCGCTTGCGATTGCGCTCTTGAGTTTCATCCTTCCCTATGGCCTTGCGTTCAAGCTCGTTGCAATCAGCGGAGTGCTCACACTTCCGATCGCATGCTGGGCATTTGGTCGCCTGACTCGACTTCCGTTCCCGGTTTCACCGCTTCTTGCAGTTGGGGCAACTGCTTTTCTGTTTGATCGTTCATTCTCGATCTACGGCGGAAATATCGCATCCACCCTCGCTGGTGAATTCGCATTTTCAATTTCGCTAAGCATCGCGATCGTTTTTCTCGGAGTCGTTGGGCGTGGACTCGAAACAGGACGTCAGCGCGTCATCGCTCCGATCCTCCTCGCCCTCACTGGCCTTTGCCACCTCATACCGTTCCTCTTTGCAATCGGCGGAGCGATCGTTTGGCTCGCGGTGTCGCTTGCCCGAAAGCCTGGATTCATAAAGCGGGTCTGGTGGTTGGCGTGCACCGGAGTCGTTGGGGTCGCGCTGATGGGGTGGTGGCTCTTCCCGTTTTATTTGCGTTCCGGCTACATGAACGACATGGGTTGGGAAAAGAAGACGAATTATCTCGATCTTCTTTTCCAACGGAAGACACTTGACCCGCAATTAGTGAACTCTCCGCCAATTCAGTGGGTTCTGGTTCTCGCGTTGCTCGGGCTCGTGATGTCGATTGCCTGGAAGCGACGAGGGGGCATGTTCCTCGCGGTACTTGCCGGCGCAACTGCATTCGCATTTGTCCTCCTACCTCAAGGCAAGTTGTGGAACGCGAGACTTCTGCCGTTTTGGTATCTCAGCCTCTACCTGCTTGCTGCAATCGGTGTCGCGGAACTCGGCCGCACAATCGCTTCGCTGTTGTCGCCTGATCCAGACACACCACGGCGTTCGATAACGATTGCCACTGCAGTTGTCGCTGCGCTTGCAGGCCTCACGGTTCTCGCGATGCCACTGCGCGCAATGCCCGAAAAAATCGCCCTTGGTCCAGTCAAAATCGAACTGGGTGGTGTCCAAAAAGACGGCCAATACCACTGGCTCTTCCTTTCGACGAAAGAATCGAGTTTCGTTCCATCTTGGGCTCGTTGGAATTTCAGTGGCTACGAGGGAAAGCCTGCGTACCCCGAGTACCACGACATCGTTCAGACGATGGGCCAACTTGGCGAAACCAATGGTTGCGGTCGCGCCATGTGGGAACACGAAGAGCAGCACGACAGATACGGCACACCGATGGCCTTGATGTTGTTGCCGTTCTGGACCGACGGTTGTATCGGCTCGATGGAAGGCCTGTTTTTCGAAGCTTCCTCGACAACGCCGTACCACTTCATCAATCAAGACGAACTTTCCTTCGGCGCCTCCAACGCACAACGCGATCTCCCGTACATGCCGGGCGCTCCGGATCAGGCGCAGTTCGATCTTGGTGTTGATCACCTGCAGATGCTTGGTGTCAAGTACTACATGGCGATCACTGAGCAGATGATTACCTACGGTCAGGCGAATGCGTCGTTGAAACAAGTCGCGCAATCGGGACCTTGGATCGTTTTTGAAGTCGCAGATTCTTCCGTCGTTGAGCCACTCGACAATGACCCGGCGGTGCTCACCGGAGTTGCGCCGAAACACTGGCTCGAATCAGTAACCCCTTGGTATATGGATCCGACGGCGTGGAATGTTTGGCCATCTTCGGGCGGCCCGAAGGACTGGCAGCGAATCGCCGAGGGCGAGACACCGACGGCAAACCCGACAACCCCGGTCGCAGTGACCAACACGCAAATCGGTCGCGACACGATCTCCTTCGATGTCACAAAGCAGGGAACACCAATCCTTGTGAAGGTTTCGTACTTCCCGAACTGGAAGGTCAGCGGTGCCGAAGGTCCTTGGCGTGTCGGACCAAATCTCATGGTCGTCGTACCGACCTCGGATCACGTCACGCTGAGCTACGGAATGACGATGGTCGACTGGGGTTCCTGGTTTGCGACCATCCTTGGCGTTGTCGGCATTGTTTTACTTTGGCGTGCAGGGCCCCTTGTCTTTCCAGCGGTAGTTCCGTGGTTTCGACCGCGGTCATCAAAGGGCAATGCCTCAGACGATGGCGATGACGATGACGATGTTGAGCCGGCACTCGATGAATTCGCTGCTAGCGGCGATACCGAATCCGAATGACGTTCGCTCGCCGGTCTGAACTCCTTGTTGCCGCCGTCGTCGGTGGAGCGTTGGCTGCCTACGCAGGGTCCCGATGGCAACGCGGGCTTTCGCCGCTGCGGGCTGATCTAGGTCGTCGTCGAGAGTTACTTGAAGCCCCAGGAGTTCTCCGACTCAGCATCGTGATTCCCGCCTATGGAGAAGACGAACGCATTGGCGAAACCGTGCGTTCCTTGCGCGAAGGGCTCGCGGGTTTTGTTTCCGGCTCGGAACTAGAAATCATCGTTGTCGACGATGGTTCGCCTGATGCCACGGCGACGGCCGCAAGAAACGCTGGCGCCGACATCGTTGTTCGACATCAAGTCAATCGCGGAAAGGGGTCGGCGGTTCGTAGCGGTGTGTTGGTTGCGAATGGTCGCAGTGTTGTTTTCACTGACGCAGACCTGTCCTATTCGCCGGATCAGATTCCCGCACTCGTCGAGCTTATTGAAAATGGTTGGGATGTTGTCGTCGGAAGTCGTCGCCATCACGACACGACGACACTGGTTCGCGCCCGACGCCTCCGAGAGGTCGGAGGTCGCGCCATCAATTTGCTGACGCGAGCCGTGCTCCTTGGGCACTATCGCGACACACAGTGCGGACTGAAGGGCTTCCGGTCCGACGTGGCTCGATTGATTTTCTCGCACACTCTCGTCGATGGTTTTGCTTTTGATGTCGAGGTTTTCCACCTCATTGAGCGCTATCACCTCTCGCTGACGGAAGTTCCCGTGCGGGTCGAGAATTCGTCTCGTTCGACGGTGCGGGTTGCCCGAGATGCGTTGCGTCTCGTTCGGGACCTTTTCCTTGTGCGTCGTTGGTCTGTCGAGGGTCGCTATGACCTCACGGCGGACGACCTTCTCGTTCCCGGTGCTGTGAACGAGGTCACCACCCCCGAAGGGGACTGAACACTCCACTAGGGTCGCACCCCATGGCTCCCCACGATGCTGCCGCCATGAACGCCATCTTCAAGGCGTACGACATTCGCGGCACCGTTCCCGACCAACTTGATGCCGACCTCATGGAGCGCATTGGCGCTGCATTTGCCCGGTTCGCTGCCGATACATCTGGGGCGTCATCGATTCTGGTGGCCCATGACATGCGGCCGTCGGGTCCGGATTTTGCGGAAGCCTTTGCTCGTGGAGCAATTGGTCAAGGGGTCGACGTCGTGCATCTAGGCCTTGCATCGACCGACCTTCTTTTCTTTGCCGCTGGCCGTTTCGATATGCCTGGCGCCATGCTGACGGCTTCGCATAACCCGGCCCAGTACAACGGCGTGAAGTTGTGTCTTGCCGGCGCAAAACCAATCGGAGCCGAAACCGGGCTCGTCGAGATTCGTGACATGACTGTCGCGGGTCTTGATCCTGTTGGACTCGCTGGCTCAGTGTCCTCTCGTGACGATGCTCTTGGTGTCTTCGTGACCCATGTGCATTCGTTTGTCGACTCAGGCCTATTGCGTCCACTTCGGGTTGTCGCCGATACCGCAAACGGAATGGGCGGACTCACAGCCCCTGCAGTTTTTGCTGACCTTCCGTTTGAGCTCGACGTGATGTACGGCGAACTCGATGGCACGTTCCCGAATCATCCGGCTGACCCAATCCAGCCAGAGAACCTTCGCGATCTCCAGGCACGTGTTCTTGAAACTGGCGCCGATGTCGGTCTCGCCTTCGACGGTGATGCCGACCGCGTCTTCCTCGTTGATGATGCTGGTGAACTTGTCTCCGGATCTCTAACAACGGCGATCGTGGCCGACTCAATGTTGACGAAACATCCGGGTGAGATCGTTCTTCATAACCTGATCTGTTCAAAGGCTGTGCCCGAGATCATCGTGGAACGAGGCGGCACTCCGGTTCGGACGCGAGTTGGTCATTCGTACATCAAGCAGGTCATGGCGGAAACGGGTGCATGTTTCGGCGGAGAGCACTCTGGTCACTACTACTTCCGCGACAACTATCGGGCCGATTCGGGAATCATCGCTGCAATGGCGGTGCTCGAAGTGATGTGTGCAACTGGGGAAAAGCTCTCCGAACTTCGCAAGCCCTATGAGCGTTACTCGGCCTCAGGTGAGCTCAACACTGAAGTTCCCGATCCGCTTGCTGTGATCGAATTCGTGGCGAAGCGCTTCGCCAACGCTGAACAAGATCGCCTCGACGGACTCACAATTGATCTCACGACTGGGCCTGCTGCGGATCCCTCCGATCCGTGGTGGTTCAATCTTCGACCATCGAATACCGAACCCCTTCTCCGCCTCAATCTCGAGGCGACCGACGACGCGGCTTGTGCCCGCCACGTTGCTGAAATCCGTGCCCTCATCGCTGAAGCGGCCGGCTGAGAGAACGAAGGAGCCTTTATGTCACTTGATCCGCAATTGCTTGAAATTCTCGCTTGTCCTCAGGACAAAGGACCGTTGCTGTATTTCGCTGACGAGAATCTTCTCTACAACCCGCGACTGCAGCGCGGCTACGAGGTCCGGAACGACATTCCGATCATGTTGATCGACGAGGCCCGTATCGTTGACGACACGGAACATGCTCGTCTGGTGGACAAGGCGACAGCAGAAGCAATCGCTCCGACATTCGAGGCCTGAGTGATTCTCGACACTGTCGGGATGTTCGACGCTGCAGCGGCATTCCCTGAACAACTTGCTCGTGCGCTTGACGTTTCTCGGCACGCGGCGCAAGGCGTTGGACTCCCACGGCACGAAGACATCGCCAACATTGTTCTGGTCGGGGCTGGTGCGGCCGGTCAAGCGGGTGCACTCGTTCTCGAGGCTGTCGGCCCAACGATTCCAGTTCCTGTCGTTGTACATCGCGGTTATGGCGTCCCGAACTTTGTCGATGAATCGACATTGGTAGTTGCGATTTCGTTCGATGGTGAGACCTCCGAAACCCTTGAAGCCGCGCAAGATTCCCTCGCAGACGGAGCGATGGTTGTTTGCGTGAGCGGGGGAGGAGCACTGCACGCGTGGGCCACTGCGAACGACCTCTTGCATCTCCCGGTGATGCCAGATGCTCCTGTCGAGCGTGCCGCACTTGGGTCACTTGCTGTCCCTGTCTTGGTGCTTCTTGAGCGAGTGGGCATGTACCCCGGGGCAGAAGCATGGATCGATGCAGCGATCACGCAAGCTACGGCGCGCCGCAACGAATTGATCACTGAAGAGAACTTTGCTCGTCGGCTTGCTCGCCAACTCGGACG
>WLOT01000024.1 GCA_009699125.1 Actinomycetota bacterium | reverse complement strand
TTTAAGGGCCCGTACCACGTCGATTCGCTCATGCGAATCCCACTTATTTGGCGCCCCGCGCCTTCGGCCGGCGGCGGCACCGACGCCACGGCGCGCGTCTCAAAGCCCGTGGGCATGCTTGATCTTGCCCCTACCTTCTGCACCATCGCCGGCGTCCAGCCGCCCAAATGGATGGAAGGTCGCCCACTGCCTCTCGACGACGCCGATGCCGCAGCCCGTGGCTTTGAGCGAGTCACCACCGAATGGGACAGCCGTCAGCCCGATGGCACTGAGATTCATCTGCGAACGATCATGCGCGACAACTTCGTGTGCACGACCTATCAGCCCGGCTCCGTGCACGACGGCACCGAGGGCGAGTTGTACGACCTCGTCCTCGATCCGCTGCAACAAGTCAATCTTTGGGACGATCCCGAACGCCGTGCGTTGCGCGACGAACTACTGATCGATCTCGCTGCCAATTTTGTTGAGCCGCGCGAGTTCCGGCACGCCGAAGCGCCTGTCTAATTCTTCGCTGAATTACAACAAGCCCGCGAGCATCTCGAGTGTCGCGTCGCGATTGTCATAGGGCACCGCAACAAACTCGGTCGCGCCCGCTTCGAAGATCTTTTCGATGCCAGCTCGAACCGTCGCCGCGTTACCAACAAGTGCAACATCGGCCGGACCTTCCACGCCTTCTCGATCGAGCATCGCTCGGTACGAAGGCAGGAAGCCGTACACAAGGAACTGCTCGGCGGCGGTCGCACGCGCAGCGGCTTCATCGTCGGTGACACACACCGGCAACGCACACACGATGCGCGGTGCTGGTCGACCGGCTTCGGCTGCTGCCTTATTGATCGTCGGTGCGATATGCGAACCGATCGTGGTCGGACCAGTCATCCAAGTGGCTGTTCCCTGCGCCATACGCGCCGTGACGTTCAGCATCTGCGTGCCAAGCGCAGCAACAAGTGTGTCGACTGGCGTGGAATCGGGAATCTCAAGACCAAGGTGACCGTGCAAGGTCTCGCCATCGAAATCAGCGGCTTCGCCGTTCAGAAGCGGCATGAGAATGCTGAGGTATTCGCGAAGGTGGCGAACCGGCTTCTCGAACGTCATACCGAACATGCCTTCGATGACCATCTGATGTGACAGGCCAATACCAAGAGTGAAGCGACCATCGGCAACCTGCTGCAAGGTGCGAGCCTGAGCAGCCAACATCGCAGGGTGACGCGGATAGGTAGGAACAACTGCCGTACCGAGTCGAACCTTCGGCACTTCGCGCGCAACCACAGTGAGCGCGGTGAGCGTGTCGAGTCCAAAGATCTGCGGCATCCAATACGAACCAAATCCCGCATCAGAGAAAAGCTTTGCGTGTTCGACGGCCTTATCAACGGTGTCCGGCTGGCTGAAGATTCCGATTTCCATGATGACTCCTAGTGTCTAATCAGCCAACGGCTGGAGAGCGATCGCGTGCGCTTCGAGCACTGCGGGCGAGTGGGGCGGTGGCAAATACACGATGCCCATATCGAGACCGGCTTCGGCGTAGGCCTCGGCCTGCGCGACGGCAACACCAGGATCATTCACGTCGGCCAAGAGATGCGTTGAGGTCATGATCTCGGATGGATCACGCCCGATGCGTTCGCATTCGGCCCACAACAGATCGCGCGACGCTTTCCACGAGTCGACGGGACCGCCAGGAAAGTTCCAGTGCTGCGCCCACCGAGCCACTGCGGGAATTGTGCGCTTGGGGCCTGCGCCGCCGATACAGATTGGCGGATGCGGGCGCTGAATTGGCTTTGGCTCGCAATAGGCATCCGTCAGCGTGAAGTGTTGCCCTTCAAAATTCGAAACTTCATTCGCAAGCAGCGACACAATTACTTCGAGTGATTCATCGAACATGTCGAATCGTTCGGTAAGCGTCGTACCAAGGCTGATGCCATAGGCATTGGCTTCTTCATCATTCCAACCGGCACCAAGACCAAGCTCGAGTCGACCATTTGAGATCACATCGACGGTCGCAGCCATGTTTGCCATTACCGCGGGGTGCCGATACGGAAGACCAGTCACCAAGACGCCAACACGAATGCGCTTCGTTGCTTGCGCAAGAGCGGTGAGTGTCGACCACCCTTCAAGACATGGGCCGTGAGAGTTGTCGGAGTGGATCGGATAAAAGTGATCAAAGTTCCAACCGGACTCATAGAGTTCGATGTCGTCGGCTGCCTGCCAAACATCGAGCATCGCTTGCCAGGTGGTGTGTTGAGGTGAGGTCTTAAATCCGAAGCGCACAAGGTGAGGTTACTGATTTCACCAAGAGGTCGTTCAAGGACGTCAGTCGTCGAAGCCACCACGGCGATCGCGTTTGCGCGCCGCCTGACGACGCTTGGCATCGAGCCGTCGTTCCACTGCTCCCCGACCCGGCCGAGTGGGCCGACGGGGCGTCTCGACCCGCAGTGCTCCGGCCAATTTCTGGCGCAGCCGATCGAGGGCCAACCGACGATTACGAAGTTGCGACCGTTCATCGTCGGCAGAAACCGTGACCACCGAACCCAGACGATCGATAATGCGTTGGCGCTGATACTGCGACAACGCCCCCGAAGCCTCAGCGTCGAAACGAACCTCGGCACGGGTATGGGCACGATTCGCGTGCTGACCACCGGGCCCTCCGCTTGGGCCGAATGTCCAGGTCAGTTCATGGGCAGGGATCAGCACCGATGCGGTGACTCGCAGTGCATCATCCTCGGCCATAGCCACGAGCCTAGGAGTCCGCCCGATCTACGCTGCGGTCTATGGACGCACAGGAATGGCTTACGACATTTGCCGACCGACTCGGGCTCGGCCCGCTTGCGCAAGCAGACATCGACGCGCTGCTTGACCTTGCCAGCGTTGCCGCGCACACCTCAGAACGCCTTGCCGCTCCACTGACATGTTTCCTTGTCGGCCGTTCCGGCATCTCCCCCGCCGAAGCAAAGGCCATTGCCGACGAAATAGCCCGAAGCTAGGCAGAGGTATTGAGTTCAGTGGCCGAACGCGTTCTGCGTAACCCCGCCGCCCGCAACCGTCGCACGAGTTCGCGAGACGGAACCGACTCGGCCCCCAACGCGAGTGCCCGATCGCGATAGTCGGTGGGCACGTCGTAATGGTCGCCCTGAAAAGCGCGGCGAGGAATACCAAGTTGCTCGGCGAATTCGTGGAGTTCTTCGAAGCTCGTGTCACTCACGAGATGCGCCCACTTCCGGCCTTCAAACGGCCAGATCGCGGCATCGACAAGAACAGTCACGGCTCGACGCTACCGGCCAACCCTTGCGGAAGGACCCAAACGGTTCTCGGCAGTTTCACGACATCGAAACGTTGAACGAGCTCGTCGAGCGTGAGCTGTTCTCCGTTTTCCGCAAGCCCTAACGAGACAGCGAACACGTCAAGTACGTCTGTCGGGGTCCGACCCATCGCGAGTTGGTCCTCGAGTGTCACTGCACCGTGACGCTTGGCCAGCCGTTCACCGTCGGAACCAAAGACCAGCGGAACGTGGAGATACTCAGGAACTGACACTCCCAACAAACGAGCGAGATGAATCTGCCTCGGCGTTGTTTCCAGTAAGTCGTCGCCGCGCACAACTTCGCCAACGGCCTGGTCTGCGTCGTCGACGACGACCGCAAGGTTGTAGGCAGGAGTTCCGTCCGCGCGCCGAATGACAAAGTCATCAACCACACCCTCGTAGAAGCCCGCAAGGCGATCAGTAAACGACACCACTGCACCACCCGAACGGAGACGAAGCGATGGCGCACGACCCGCAGCTTCTCGTTCGGCCCGTCCAGCGCGATCCAGCGTGCTGCAGGTTCCCGCGTAGGCGCCCGCAGGGCGTGCACCATGCGGTGCAGCCACCGAATCAGCGGCCTCTGCTAACACTTCGCGACGCGTGCAGTAACAGGGGTAGGTGAGATCCTCGGCAATGAGTCGATCGATCGCCGATCGATACAACTCGGAGCGCTCCGACTGCCGCACAACATCGCCGTCGTGGGTGAGCCCCAACACTGCGAGGTCACGCACCGCCGATTCTTCGTGTTCGGGCCGGCATGCGACCTGATCCATGTCTTCACTACGGATGAGGAAACGCGAGTCACTCGAACGCGCCGCCAACCAGGCGACAAACGCCGTACGCAGATTGCCCAGATGCAACGTGGCCGTGGGGCTCGGAGCGAACCTTCCGTCAGGCACCGAAATCAATCACTTAGAGACGGGTCTGAATTTCCGACCACAGCGCTTCATAGGCGCGTGCAGGTTTGCTGCCCTTGCCGTAGGCGCCGACTGGTTCGCGATGAACACCCATGCGCTCAATGTCGGTGGAGTTGGGAATCGTCGCTTCGAGCAACTCCGGGTGTGCTGTGCGGAGCTCGTTCATGAACCGTCGGTGCAGTCGCTTATGGCGATCGACCATCGAGAAGAAGCCAAGGATCTTGAGTTCGCGAACCATGTCGGGATTTTCTTCGACGAAACGATCGAGTTGTTCGTATGTGCGCAGCGACAAGGTCGTAGGAATGGTCGGTACGAGCAGTGCATCGGCCGCACGAAACACGCTTTCTGATGTAAGCGAAATACTCGGCGGGCAATCAAGAAACACATAGTCGTACTCGTCGGACACCTGACGAAGTGCACGGCGGATGCGAGCAAGCGGCTTCTTTGCATCGTCAAGCCAGAGGTCGAGATGGCGATAGGAAAAGTCAGCGGGTACAAGGTCGAGGTTGTCGAAGTCGGTGGCTTTGATGGCATCGCCAAGTTCAAGCGAACCGCGAACGATGGCCTTTCCGCCACCCTTCACCTTTGGCTTCACCCGGAAATAGAAGGTTGCCGCACCTTGAGGATCGAGGTCCCAAACGAGCACGCGGTTGCCATGGGCAGCAGCGACATGAGCAAGATTCACCGCAGTTGCGGTCTTCCCGACTCCACCTTTGATGTTGTAGGTGGCAAGAACCTTCATCGTTTCTTCTTTCGGGGCTCAAGTTGATCGATGGCTCGTTGCACTTTTCGATCGTCGAAGCGACCGAAGGTTTTCGAGAACGAGGAACGGGCATCGGCACTGCGCACGCCAAGTTGTTCGATGACGCCACCAATTGCCATAAGCGCGGAGTGATCATCGGCCCCTTCGAGTTCGCCTGCGAGTTCAAGCAATGCGTTGGCCTGCACCTCGGTGTCTTGGAACTCGCCCAGTACGTCCTGCAAATCGCGCAACGGACGCAGAATGACCGACAAGGCTTTTTCGTCAAACAAGGGCGCAAAACACTCCAGGAGATAGCGAAGCCGCTTTCCTTCTTTGCGGAGTTCGTGCAACGCAATCGCTGGTGACTTCTTTGCGATCTTGCGACCGTTCTTCACCAACTGGCGGTTTGCCTTCTCGATGCGCCGGAGAACGATGCGTAGTACTGGTTCATCGGCGAGATCGGCGCAACCTGTCCAGGCGTCGTCGTCGGCAAGAAATGCCAGCCACGCAGTTCCGAATTCGGCACGACGGATTGATCGCAGTTCTGTGACCATCGCTGCATGAGAGTCGGCGCGGTGTCGCAAAAGAACTTCGTTGAACGAAGCGAGGTCCTCGCGACGCGACGGTGGAAGAGTCGCCGCTAGTTCTGGGAACTCAATGAGATGCACATCAGCATCGCGGGTTGGCGTGGTGACATCGCCGAGCCAGCGGTATTCGTGACGAAACCGATCGCGAGATTCGGGATCAACAACGTCGTTGCCATCTTGCAAAATTGTCCGGATCCGCCGAACCGCAACACGAAACGCGTGCAGGTCTTCAGGGTCGTTGCCGCTCAGCACCCCGGAGAACGATTGAGTCATGGAATCGGTGAGCGTCTGAAACACGGCTCGCCACGCGCGAGCCGCCGACATTGCCGGGACAAGCGCGGCACCGTCGAGGCCAGTGCTCACACCTTGCTGAGCGAGTTCCTTCATCGACGCCGCCGACACAGAAAGTGCGACGCTGCGCTTCAGCGACTTCTCAAGAGCAGCGGCCTCGTCTTCGTAACCGCGCAGGGGCACCACCTCGAGCATCATCGGCAGAGCCAGGCCGTCGAGTGTCTCGGAACGATCGAAGATAACTCTCGCTGTGGTTTTCTCTTCATCGTCGAGACAGGCCAACACTGCGATCTGCGAGTTCACTGTTGGCCCGAGAACGAGCTCGCCCCCATCGACCAACGCGGCCAGGCGAGCAAAAGCTGACGAATCAGGAAGGTCGCTCGAGTACACCGGCGGCGTGGACGACACACACGGATCGAACACGAGCACACGACCCTCGGTCGCCCACGTGAGCGATGGCGTGCCCTCCCCCGATGGACGGCGAAATTCAAGTGTGGTCTCGGCCCGTTCGAGCGTGCCGGTGGGTGTGTCAAGCCAACTGCGCTCGCCTTCGTCGAGGCTGAGGAGCCGCAGATCGAGGTGGTCAGTAAGCACGGCGAGCACCGAGGCGAAATCACCAGCAGCAGTGACCTCGTAGCGACGCACCTTGCTCACAAACCCTCACTCCCATGCAGACGAATGTGGGATGAGGCTAGTGGTGATCTCGGTCCCGTGGAGTCACGAAATGCCTCCGAATCCGGCGGTTCTGGTTACTTCCGTGGCGGTCGGGGCAGGAACGGACTCGTGCGGCGCACGTAGTCCTCGTACCCGGGTCGGCGCTTGACCAATGACTTCTCGAGCAACGTCACACCCGACACCCGACGCAGCAATGTCGTCATCACAACCGGGCCGATGACACCGAGCCAGGCCCAACCGCCAGCACCGAGCGATACGAGGAAGATTCCCCACCACACGCTGGCATCGCCGAAGTAATTCGGATGACGGGTGTAGCGCCACAGACCGCGATCCATGACCTGACCAGCCGAAGCCGGGTCGGCCTTAAACGCTTTCAGCTGCGCGTCGCCGATGGACTCGAATCCGAAACCGATGAGCCACACAATGGCGCCGAGTACGGCCGGTAGCACCCACCACGAAGTCTTCGAGCCGATACCGATACCGAACTGCAACGGCAGCGAGACAATCCACATGAGGATTCCCTGAAACAGGTACACCGTTCCGAGACTGACAAGCCAAAACTTTGCGCCGTGCTTCTTGCGCATCGCTTTGTAGCGATAGTCCTCACCGTGTCCGAGGTTGCGGATGAAGAGGTGCAACGACAAGCGCACTCCCCAAATCGTGACGAACCCGAGCAACAGACCAGCGCGCAGCGCGTCAACGTGTTGATGCATTGCGGCAAACGACACCCAACCCACGACAACGAAACCGAGTGACCAAATGGGGTCGACGATCGATGCGTTGCGCAGAGGAAGGCTGACCAGCCAGGTTGAGATCATGACGATGGCGATTGCGAGCGCGGACCACGCGAAGACTGACCAATGCATGGCAAGAACCCTACGGGCTGGTCGTTTGTTTCGCTTGTTTATTGGTGTGGGTCAGCGACCGTTTACTGCACGCAATGCATCGACCAGGATTGCGGTGCCCTCAGCGCATTCCTCGTTGGTAAGCGTGAGCGGAGGCGCAACCCGCAAGCAGTTGCCGTAGAGCCCGCCCTTACCAATAAGCAGCCCGTTCTCTCGACAGGTTTCAAGCACAGCGGCCGCAGCGGCAACGTTTGGTTCGCGACCATCAGCCCCGACCAGTTCGATACCGACCATGAGGCCCTTGCCTCGTACGTCGCCGACAATCGACAACTCATCAACAAGCGGACGCAACGCCGCGAACATCGTTTCGCCCTGGCGCAAGGAATTGACCTGAAGATCGTTGGTCATCAGATAGTCGAGATTTGCCAATGCACCCGCGCACACGAGGGGATTGCCACCGAACGTAGAAATCGAATTCGCGTTGACACTGTCCATAAGCGATGCGCTTGCAACAACGCCCGCCATCGCGAGACCGTTTCCAAGACCCTTCGCAAACGTGAGGATGTCTGGTTCAAGACCATGGGCTTGGTAGCCCCAGAAGTTTTCACCCGTGCGACCCCAACCGGTTTGCACTTCATCGGTGATCCAAAGAATGCCGAACTCTCGACACACTTCTTGCAGGGCGCCGAGCAAACCATCTGGCGGAACCGTGAAGCCACCAACACCCTGAATGGGTTCGGCGATCATGCACGCAACATCGCCTGCCGTCGTTGTCGCGATCACGTGACGAAGGTCTTCGACAATCGCGTCGACAAAGCCTTTTTCGTCGCGATCACGGAATGGAGAACGGAACATGTCGCCGTTGTGCACGTACGACACAGCAAACGGCGAGAGGCTTGATGATGACCAGCCGCGATTTCCCGTAACGCCCATCGTGGCGAAGGAACGGCCGTGGTAGCTGTTACGCAGTGCGAGCACCTGGTTTGAACGGCGCACGGTCGAAGCAAGCAACAACGCCGCTTCGTTTGCTTCCGAACCAGAGGTCGCGAAGAACACCTTTGCGTCGGGGATCCCCGACAACTCCCCGACCTTTTCGGCGAGTTCGATCATGGGCTCGACGAGGTACAGCGTTGAGGTGTGAATCATCTTGCCGGCTTGGTCCCGAATCGCTTCAACAACTTCGGGAAGCGAATACGCCGTCATCGTCGTGAGGATGCCGCCAAAGAAATCGAGATAACGCGTGCCTTCTGCATCGACGACGTGCCGACCCTCGCCGCTCACCAACGAGATTGGCTTCTCGTAATACAGCGCTAACCAATCGGGAAGCGCCCGGCGGTGGCGGGCCAGCAGCTCATCGTGCGTAGTCACCAGCAGATCTTGCCACTCAGCGATCGACTTCAGCGAAGCGATAGTTGCAGCGAATCCATGCCCCGCAAGACCATACGGCCGTTCCACGCCGGTGTGCCGACGGCTTGCAGATCAGGGAAGCGCCGAATGAGGCGGGTGATCGCAATCGTGCCCTCGAGCCGAGCAAGCGATGCCCCAAGACAGTGATGCGTGCCGCTGCCAAAAGCCAGATGGCGGGCGGCGTCAGCACGACGTAGATCGAGCTGATCAGCGGTGGGCCCGAATGCAGCAGGGTCGTGATTGGCCGAGCCAAGACTTGTGAGCACAAATGTTCCTGCCGCTACGTCATGACCAGCTATCTGGATCGGCTCAAGTGTGATTCGGCGCGAGATCTGCACGGGCGAGTCGTAGCGCAGGAGTTCATCGATCGCCGTGGTTTCCACCAACGGGTCATCACGCAGCAACTCAAGTTGCTCGCGGTTCTGCAGCAACGCCCATGTGCCATTGCCAATCAGATTCACCGTGGTCTCGTGGCCCGCGATGAAAAGGACATTCACCTGATCGACCAATTCGGTATCGGACAACACGTCGCCGTTGTCCTCGGCAAGGATCAATGCGCTGAGCAGATCGTCACCGAGATTTGATCGCTTCCACTCAATGACATTGGCAATGTGTTCGCGCAGATTTTCGCCAGCAACAACTGCTGCCATGAGTTCTTCGGGACCAATGGTGAAGTCGAGAATCTTCACCAACGTGTGCGACCACTCCCGCAGTTCGGCACTGTTGCCATCGGGCATTCCCAACATTTCGGAAATGACGGCGAAGGGAAGCGGAAACGCAAGATCGGCGATCAGATCCATCTCGCCAAGATCAGCAACAGCGTCGAGATGTTCGTCCACGATGCGTTCGATCATCGGAGCGAGATCTGCCACTCGCCGTGGCGTGAACACGCTGCTGACGAGTTTGCGCAGTCGCGTGTGGTCGGGCGGATCGATATTCAGAATCGAGGTGTCTTCACGAGGCGCTTTGTCGGGGAACAACTCGGCGCGCATCTTGGCCCGGTCTCGTGGGTCTTCACCCAAGATCTCCATTGCCTTGCGTACATCGACGCTCAATGTGACATCGCGCAGCAGTCGCACTGATTCCGCATGGTCAAAAATCATCCACGGCCCAAACGGCGTTTGCTGGATTGGTTCGGTTTCGCGCTGAATGCGATATTCCTCATAGGGATTCTCGGCAAAACCAGGCGCAAAGGGATTGAACATCCCAATTGTCTACAGCGAGTTGTGCAAAACCGTGAAGATCAGTGCGGCAGTTCGCGGAACGGTGTCGTTCGGTCGTTGCCCGGTTCGCGAGGCAGTCCGAGCACGCGCTCGCCCACAATGTTGCGCTGCACATCTTCAGTGCCACCGCCGATGCGGGCCATCCACTGCCCCATGAACACCATGGTTTGCCAATAGCCATCGTCGATGGCGTCGGCGCCCCACAACATTCCGTCGGCACCCATGAGCGATTCAACCAAATCGCCCTGGAAAGCAAGGCGGTCAGAGATCGCGATCTTCATGGTCGAGACCTCGGGCCCCGGGGCAATGCCCTTCGATGCAGCGGTGCGCGTGCGGTAGCCGATGTACTTCGAGATTTGGTAGCTCGTGTAGAGCTTCATGAGTTCCTGGCGAACAACCGGATCATTCACACGGCCGTATTGCTTCGCCAGACGAAGCACGCCAGCAAACCCATCGCCATGGCCAGCACCAATGTCGGCGCGCTCGCTGGTGAGCGTGGTCATGGCCACTGCCCAACCACCGTTCACTTCACCCAGCACGTTCTCTTTGGGAATACGAACTTCTTCGAGGAACACCTCGTTGAACTCGGCGCCACCAGTTGCCTGCACGAGCGGACGAACTTCAATGCCCGGCGAACGCATGTCAAGAAGGAAATAAGTGATGCCGCGATGCTTCGGCGCGTCCCAATCGGTACGGGCCAACAACATGCCCCAATCAGCAACGTGTGCTGATGAGGTCCACACCTTCTGACCGCTGATGACCCATTCGTCGCCATCGAGTTCGGCCTTGGTTCGAAGTGCAGCGAGATCGGAACCAGCGTTCGGTTCGCTGAACAACTGACACCACACCTGCTCGCCGCGAAGAATTGAAGGGAGGAACTGCGTCTTCTGTTCTTCGGTGCCGTGCACGATGATCGACGGGCCAACCATGCCGGTCGCTTGGGCGAACATTCCGACCGCGAGGTCGTACTTGTGCTCTTCTTCAAGAAAGATGCCTTGCTGCAAACCGGTGAGACCGCGACCGCCGTATTCGACCGGCCACGTGAGACCAGCCCAACCGTTCTCGGCTTTCTTGAGCTGCCAATCGCGACAGGCCTGCACGTGCGCGAGTTCATCGTCCGACAGCGTGCTCATGGTGTTGCGCGGTGCACCCGCTGCCTTCACCGTTGAGTGCTGATCAAGAAACGCACGACATTCGGCGCGGAATGCGGCCTCTTCTGGTGTCTCTTCGAAATCCATGGTTCCCCCTACTGATGTGCGGCCATCATTGCCGGTGAATCAGCGGCCCGACCAATTCGGTGGGCGCTTTTCGAAGAAGGCCATCACGCCCTCGCGGGTGTCTTCGGCATTGCGAATGACATCTTCCGATTCCAGCGTTTCATCCCAGCCGTGGGCTTCATCGGGCGCATCGAGCGAAGCCAAGAACCGCATGGTTTCGCGAACCGCTACCGGGCCATTGGAGCAGATGCGTTCGGCCAGACCTACTGCGTCGTCGAGCGCATCGCCGGCATTGGAAAGGATGCTGGCGAGACCGAGTTTGTACGCCCGCTTGGCATCGATGGAATCGCCGGTGAGCAGAAGTTCTCGCGCCACATTTCGCGGTAGCGCTTTGGGAGCACGGAACAAGCCACCACAGATCGGCACGAGGCTGCGCTTCACTTCCGGCAATCCAAATTCCGCGGTCTTCGACGCAACGACCAGATCGCAGGACAGCACGACTTCAAAACCACCGCCGAGCGCCGCGCCTTCAACCGCAGCGATCAGCGGCTTGGTGCGATAGCGGCGAATGATTCCGTATTGACCGCCGCGATCGGTGGAATGCACTCCGGCACGCATATCGGTACCCGCGCAGAACACCGACTTCGTTCCGGTGATGACACCGGCCCAAAGTTCGGGATCGTCCTCGAGTCGATTCAGTGCCTCGTCGATGCCTTCGGCGAGTTCAACATCGATCGCGTTGCGCTTTTCTTCACGCTCAAGACGAATGACCAGAACCCGGCCTCGAACTTCGGTCTTTACGGTTTCGGACACAGGTTCTCCTTGATCGAAAATCTCAGTGCTTAATCATGACGTGTTTGAGCTCGGTGTAGTGCTCAAGCGCGTATTTCGACATGTCCTTGCCGTAACCGCTGTTCTTGAATCCGCCGTGTGGGAACTCGGAAACAATCGGAATGTGGTCGTTGACCCACACCGTGCCGAACATGAGCGAACGCGACATGCGCATTGCCCGACCAACATCGCTTGTCCACACAGAAGCGGCCAACCCGTAGTCAACGTCGTTGGCCCACGAGAGCGCCTGAGCTTCGTCGGTGAACTTCTGCACGCTGATTACAGGCCCAAACACTTCACGTTGCACAAGTTCGGAATCCTGCGCCGGTCCCGCAACCACTGTGGGTGCATAGAAGTAGCCAGGACGATCAAGCGTTTCGCCGCCAACAACCACTCGCGCGCCTGATGCAACTGCTCGGCTCACCATTCCATCGACTCGATCACGCTGCGCTGCCGAGATCACTGGACCGACATTTGTTGCCGCATCGTTGGGGTCGCCAGTAACAAGCGCGCCAACTGAAGCTTCAAGCGCAGAAACGAGATCATCGAAGACGCCAGGACCAGCGATGACCCGACACGGCGCGGTGCAGTCCTGACCAGAGTTGTAATAACCGGTTTCGGTCAGCGTTGCGACAACCGTTTCGATATCGGCATCGTCGAACACCACGACAGGCGCTTTGCCACCAAGTTCGAGATGCACGCGCTTCAACGTGTCAGCAGCATTGCGCGCAATCATCTTTCCGGTGTTCACATCGCCAGTAAGCGACAACATCGCAATACCCGGGTGGCGAACAATTGCATCGCCCGCTGTTTCGCCCTGACCAACGACAACGTTGAAGACACCTGCGGGGAGAACCCCTTCGGTGAGTTCTGCCAAACGAAACGCGGTGTACGGCGTGAGTTCCGATGGCTTCAAAATGAATGTGTTTCCGACCGCGAGCGCGGGACCCATTTTCCAGATCGCCATATTGAGCGGATAGTTCCAGGGCGCAATGCCGGCCACCACGCCAAGCGGATCGCGCCGCAGCATCGAGGTGTGGTCATCCATGTATTCGCCCGCAGCCTGCGCGTCCATCGTGCGCGCCGCGCCTGCGAAGAACCGAAGGTTGTCGATCGTGAGGTCGAATTCGAAATCGATGATCGACACCGGCTTGCCGACATTCTCCCCTTCGATCGCTTTCAATTCGTCGAGGTTCTCTTCAAGACGGTCGGCCAGTGCAAGCAACGCTTCGGCCCGAGCGCGCGGGGTTGCTGTCCCCCATTCGGCAAATGCCGCCTTCGCCGCGCCAACTGCCGCATCAACATCGGAAGCATCGCTTGAGGGCACCGAACCAATAACCGCTCCGGTCGCTGGAGCAAGCACCTCGTCCGTTGCCCCGCTCTGGGCCGGAACCCATTTCCCACCAATGAAATTGAGATGTGCCACGACGACTCCCTTTCTTTTCCCAACGCATCGTGGGCCACGAGCGCCGAAACCGCAAGGAATTGCCCCAAAAGAGCCACGAGAGATGCCCGTCATCAACTGTTCACCGTGTCGCCATCGGCCAATTCTTGCGGTGAGCCCGAATTCTTGTGATCCTTTCCCATTCCACCGGGCGCCGACATGGTCCGCCCGAGACTTCGGAGGGGTGAGAGCTGACAGAGAACTCGATTGCTATGACGTCTCCTGCTGCGGCCGATTCGGCCCCAGTCATCGAGATCGATCATGTCGTGAAGCGATTCGGCGACTTCGTCGCGGTCGACGATGCTGATTTCTCGATTGGTCAAGGCGAGTTCTTTTCAATGCTCGGCCCATCAGGTTGTGGCAAGACCACGACGCTGCGAATGATCGCCGGTTTCGAACAGCCCACGAGCGGTGCAGTTCGTCTCGACGGTGTTGATGTTTCCAAGGTTCCGCCGAACAAGCGAGATGTGAACACGGTCTTTCAGCAGTACGCCCTGTTCCCTCACATGAACGTGTTCGACAACGTGGCCTTCGGCCCGCAGTCGAAGAAGGCCGATAAGGCCACGATCAAGAAGCGCGTGACCGAAATGCTTGAGGTCGTGCGCCTCACCGACTTCGCCAGTCGCCGACCCGCCCAACTCTCCGGTGGTCAGCAACAGCGCGTCGCTCTGGCTCGTGCCCTCGTGAATCTTCCCAAGGCACTTCTTCTTGACGAGCCCCTCGGTGCTCTCGATCTCAAATTGCGTCATGCGATGCAGTTCGAACTCAAGCGCATTCAGCGCGAAGTGGGCATCACGTTTGTGTACGTCACCCACGATCAAGAAGAAGCGCTCACCATGAGTGATCGCATCGCCGTCATGTCCGATGGTCGCGTCGAACAAATCGGCACGCCCACCGAGATCTACGACAATCCCGCAAGCGTGTTCGTTGCCGGGTTTATCGGCCAAGCCAACCTCTGGCCCGCAACAGTGGTGCAACGCGCGTCGGACTGCGCAACCGTCACCGCCCTCGGCGGCGCAACGATTACTGCCACCTGTCATTCAAAGGTCGACGGAATAGGCGCCGGTGCTGCCGCAACGCTCATGGTTCGCCCTGAGCGCATCGCCATCTCACTCACACAACCCGCTTCGCAAACTGGCGGCGAGCAGTCAGTGCAAGCAACCGTTACTGATCTCACATTCCAAGGTCCGATCGTTCGACTCGCGCTTGAAGCAGCCGACGGTTCACCGATCATCGCCAATGTCGATCCCGATGCCGACCTCCCGCTTCTTCGCCCTGGCGACAGCGTGTGGGCATCGTGGAACCAGAGCGCTGCCTGCGTTCTGCCATCCGCCCCCAACCAACAACCGCAATCACTGGAGGACTGACCATGACCAACCCAATCGATCCCCAAATTCTTGAGGCCATGGCCCAGCACCGAACGTCGCGTCGTCGATTCCTCGGCATGGGCGGCCTCGCCCTCGGTGGTCTTGCGATGGGCCCAACACTTCTTGCCGCATGCAGTTCTGACTCAAGTTCGAGCGGTGGAAGCAGCGACGGCATCACGATGTTGAACTGGCCGCTCTATATCGAAGGTGACGAACCGAGCACTTCGGCGACCCTCAAGGGCTTCACCGATTCCACGGGCATCAAGGTCAATTACAAAAACAGCATCGACGGCAATGAGTCGTTTAATACGAAGTATCAAGCAACGCTCGAAAAGGGCAAAGGCATCGGCGCCGACCTCATCGTGCTTACGTCATGGAATGCTGCGGCCTACATCGGCGCCGGTCTGGTGCAGCCGTTCGACACAGCGACGTTCACGAATAAGAAGAACGTGATCTCCCGCCTTTCGAACCCGTCTTGGGATCCAGGACGCGCCAACTCAATTCCGTGGGCAGTTGGTCAAACCGGTCTCGCCTATTGGCCCGAAAAGGTCGGC
>WLOT01000023.1 GCA_009699125.1 Actinomycetota bacterium | reverse complement strand
TAGACGTGGATGAGTCGCGACCACTTATTCGTCGCCCGCTTCACTTTCGTTACGTCAGCCATGTTCAAGGGGTGTAGGTCATCGAGACCTTCGAGATCTCGCCCTTGTCAGCAGGACTCGCCACAGACGGAGCGGCGGCGATGATTAGCGGCTGACTAATCACTTCATACGGGCCTTTTTCGCGCGCACATTCGATAAAGAAGATGTACTCGCCCTGTGCGGCCTTCTTTCCGGATGCATCGTTTCCATCCCAAACGACCGAATACGAACCAGCGTTACGCGTCGCGCTCGACATCGACTTATCGGTTCCGCCGCTCGCTGAAACCCAGGACCTCATGTCGCTCAAGTAGCGCTCGTTCTTTCCTGGCGAATACCAAAGCGACACGGTGTCAACGAACTTCCCTGCGGCTGTTTCAACCCAAACCGCGATGTACGGGTTCTTCGCCAAGCCCCCTCCGGTTGGGGCATAGGTGAAATCGATCGCAACCTGACCGCTTGCAGGAATCGGCACACCACCGGTTGCCGCTTTGGCCGTGGTTGAACTTCCCGCAGCAGGTGCAGTCGTTCCTGGCGCTTGCGTTGTGGAGCTGAAGGTGGACTTATCGCTCTTTCCGCCACAGGCCAGCGCGGGTACAGCGAGCACTGCGCCAAGCGCAGCAGCACCAGCGAGAACCGATCGGCGGGAAATCGCTCGTTGATAGAGCGACTCAGAGTGCTGTTCCGCCGGAGAGTGCTCGTCTGTCATGAAGGAAAGTGTACGAGAGAAGTCAACGAAACGAGGCTCGTTAAGGGTAAGAGTTCCGTGAGAATGTCAGCGCAAGAATCGCCGCGCGAGTCGCCAGTACCCGGCTGCCGCAGCATCGAGGAACGAAAGCGACTCTGGAATCGGGAAGTTCTTGGCATCAAGCCGGTCGGACATCAGGGCAGAGAGTTCCTTATCTCCAACTGTTCGTTCGGACTGCACTGCACGACGGCGTTCGCGCAGCCATTTCCGGTGTGAGAACAGCCAGCCCCACCCATGGACCTTTTCTCCGAACCATCCACTTTGAGCGCCGATCAGAGCCATCGCCATTTCCGTCGCAGCGATGAGCGGGGCAAGCAAAACAAGCGTGCGTGAATCCCAACACGTCAGCATGAAAATCAGGCGGTTACGTTCAACGAGATACATCTTGTTGCCAACGCGACCGAACTCATATCGGTGGCGCCCAATTGCATCGGGCACGTAATGAACGCGCAGCCCTCGTTGCCAGCAGCGCCAGCTCATATCAGCGTCTTCGTGAAACGCGAAGTAATGCGGTTCGTACCCACCGAGCGATTCCCAAACATCGCGACGCAACATCACGAGAGCGGCCATCGCTCCGGCAACATCCTGATCGATCGCGTGTGTTGCTGCCGGCTCGCCGAAGCCGCCGACCCAACTAAAACCGAGGAAGTGGATGTCGTTGCCTGCAGAGTTCAACGTGGTGATGTCGTCATTAAGGCGGATACTTCCGCCGGCAATGCCCACGGTTGGGTCACTCGCAACTTCGACTAAACGAAGAAGTGCATCGGGTTCGACGACAAGGTCGCCGTTGGCCATTACGAGGTAATCGCCTTTGGTAAAGGTGGCTCCGAAATTGCATCCCGGCGAGAAACCAAGGTTTTCACCGTCGCCCACCACGGTTAGCCCTGGAGTACCCCGCAAGCGCTCAACGGCGCCGTCGGTGCAGCCGTTGTCAACAAGGACAACGTCGATCTCGACGCCCTCAGATGCAAGAAGCGCGTGGATGCAACGCTCAAGCCACGGTTCGTCTTGATACGAAAGAACGACTGCGCTGACCCGCGGCGTCATCGACGCGACAACCCAAGAACGCTCAGGAAGAAGCTGCCCATAATCGTTTCGAAGCCGAGCACCGAAAGTGTCGCCGCAGGCACGGCCAAACGGATTGCATCACGAGCATCCAGCGCGCCGAAGTCCGATGAACCCCAATGGATGAATCCGTAGATCGCAAGTGCAACGCCAACGATAAGAAGAAGGAGCCCAATAATGAGACCGCGTTCGAGGTTCAGAACTTTGAACGCTTTCTGCATGCCAGGAGACGGCGGCATCAGACCTTCGTTCGCAACGAAGGCTCTGGAGAATGCAGCAAACAGAATCGCTTGAAAGCCGATGAGAACTGCAGCCATCGCGTACACAAGCGCCGAAACATCGAGCGCATGATCGCCGATTTGAATCGGACCGGTAAGCAGCACGCCACCCAGAACGAGCCCGACAAGAAAGAGGACCATTCCCGGATAGAGAAAGAGCCAACGGGGGCTGTAAAGCAGAAGGAACCGGAGATGGCGCCAACCGTCACGCCATGTGCGCAGATGTGGGGCTCGGCTTCGACCATCGGGCGACAACGTGGTCGGAACCTCGACGATGTTGAGCTTGTTCAGTGTTGCCTTCACGACCATTTCGCTGGCGAATTCCATGCCGGTGGTTCGTAAATCGAGCTCGAGAATTGCGTCGCGCCGGAACCCACGTAATCCGCAGTGAAAGTCTTTGACGGGGCTTCGAAAGAGAATTCGGCCAACCGCAGTGAGCACTGGATTGCCGAGGTAGCGATGAAGCGCCGGCATTGCTCCGGGTTCGATGCCACCAGCGAACCTGTTTCCCATGACGAGATCGGCTCCACCACGAAGAGCCTCGACGAACGGCCCGAGGTTGGAGAGGTCATAGCTGTCGTCGGCGTCGCCCATGATGACGAACTCGCCGTTGGCATCGGCGATGCCGGCGGTGAGGGCAGCGCCATACCCACGAATCGGGACATCGACGACACGCGCGCCTTCGGCACGGGCAATGTCCTGCGAACCATCGGTACTGCCGTTGTCGGCGATCACAACCTCGCCGTCGATACCCAGATCCGCGATAGAGGCCTTCGCTTTACGGATACACACCGCAAGCGTTTCTGCCTCGTTGAGACACGGGAGAACGACAGTGAGTTCCATGGCCCCGATACTACGCGAGCAGTGCTCTCAATCGATGAGACCAAGTTGCTGACGGATGGAATGGTGATCGAGGTAGTCCGTACACCGGTGAATTCGTTGACTTGCGTCCAACTCACCAATCATCGCGCCATCGATCGTGATCGATTTTCCCGTGCCAGCACGATCACCGATCGCTTCACGTTGCGTGCCGGTCATCGTGTATTCGATAACGAAACGTTCCGACGATGAGTCAACGACCTGGAGCGCTTGGTGATCCCGAATCAAAAAATGGAGATCTGGGTACCCACGCAAGGAACGGTCGACCATCTCTCGTAATTGCGATGCACCCACATAGGTCGAGCCTGCGGCCATCCGATGAACGCCGGCATCGGCATACAGGCGGACGATTGCGTTTGGATCATGGGAATTCCACGTGTCAGACCATGTCTGCGCGAATACCGGATTCACCGCAGGTCCTCCAGACACAAATGCTCGTGAAAATCATGTGGTGGGGCGGGTGGGGATCGAACCCACGACCAAGGGATTATGAGTCCCGCGCTCTGACCACTGAGCTACCGCCCCGTTGGCCAATCTTGCTCCGGGGGTGGGGCTCGAACCCACGACCCTCTGATTAACAGTCAGATGCTCTGCCAGCTGAGCTACCCCGGAAAGGAAAGGTGAGGATAGCAGCGGCCTCGAGACCCCCCGTCCAGAGCACCGCCAGCGGGCTCGGCACACCCAGGTCGACCCAATTAGGCCGTGGGTGACTCTCCCCTGATGTCGGCCAAGATTTCCTCGGGGCTCAGATCGAAATCTGGGTTGAACTCGAGCCCAGGTTCCCACGACGGTTCGGGTTGACGTCGGCGTGCCGCAACGACGAGTGCCAGTGCCGAGGCCACTGCAGCGACCAACCCAACGACAAGAAGCTGCTTCATCAATCGACCTCGAAATAGTCACGCAAGCGTTGGCTGTACTGGGGATTGCGGAGCTTTGCCAGCGTTTTGGTCTCGATCTGGCGAATGCGCTCGCGAGTGACACCGAATTCGCGCCCGACTTCCTCGAGCGTGCGGGGCTGACCATCGTCGAGCCCAAATCGCATACGGAGAAGTTCGCGTTCGCGGTCGTTGAGTTCGTCGAGGGCTTCTTCGATTGCTTCGTTCAGCATGTGACGAGTCGCCGCGTCAGCAGGAGTTTCAAGCCGGTGGTCTTCGATGATGTCGGAGAGGCTCGAATCCTCACCTTCACGCAGGGGCGAATCGAGCGATAGCGGATCGATCGCGAAGCGCTTCAACTCACGGACTTTCTCGACCGGGTATTCGAGCCGGACAGCAAGTTCCTCGTCGGTTGGTTCGCGTTCAAGTTGCTGTGTCATCTCGCGCGAGACGCGGATCTGTTTGTTGATCGCTTCCATCATGTGCACAGGAATACGAATCGTTCGGGCTTGATCGGCAATCGCTCTCGTAATTGCTTGGCGAATCCACCAGGTCGCATAGGTCGAGAACTTGAAACCCTTCGTCCAGTCGAACTTTTCGACTGCCCGCATGAGCCCAAGATTTCCTTCTTGGATCAGGTCAAGAAGCTGCATTGCGCCACCGCCGGCATAGCGCTTCGCAATCGACACAACGAGGCGCAGATTGGCTTGAGTGAGCTCTGCTTTCGCGTCCTCGCCTTTGCGGGCAAGTCGCTTGAGTTGCGTCCGTTCTGCTGGCTCGAGGTCATCGAGAGAACCTTCAGCAGCCAGATCAGCCAAACGCTCTGACGCCGCCGTGCCTCGTTCGATCTGCTTGGCAAGTACCACTTCTTCAGGACCGGTCAGCAACGACACGCGTCCGATCTCGCGCATGTACATGCGCACAGGATCAGATGTTCCGCCCGATTGCGAATTCAGGCGCATCGTGGCTTTTGTCGATGGCCGGAATCTGGCTCGCATTCGGCGCTCAACGAGGTCGTCGTCTTCAAGGTCGTCGAGCAACGGGTCATGGGCAATGATCACGACTTCTTCGATCTCGCCAGAACCATCGGCATCGTCGAGCGCATCGATTTCCTCGGCAACAGGAACCGCATCATCGAGCGTGACGCCGTGTTCAGCAAGACGGAGACGAAGTTGTTCGATTGCTTCCGGCGTTGGATCGACATCAATCAGAACTTCGATGGCTTCGTCGCCAGACACAACAAGATCAGGGCGAGCCAAGCCTCGCTTCACGAGCCGCTTGAAGGCAGCGTCGTCGGCCTGACTCCCGCCCAACGATGACTCGGGTGACGATTCCGTTACGTCAGACATGACGAACCTCATCGTGGTCCACCGAATCGTTCTCGGCCTCGGTGAGCCACGCCAGCAGGTCGTACATGGCTTCCATGCCTTCGTTGAGCGAACCCTCTTGCTCACGCAGATCCATGATTCGAAGGTTGAGCCAGCGAATTGCCTCGCCCACCGCAAACGGATCGGCCGCCACTCGGGCTTCGGCCTGCAGCGCGGCCATCGAAGCATTGGCAGCATCGTCAACGAGTCGAACCATCACGCTTTGCACGGTCGACTCGGGCTCTTCCACAGCGAGCCGCTGCAGGAGGTCGCCAGCAACTGGATCATCGGCAGCGGCCATCTCGATGGCGTCGGCAACAGAAGCAGTCGCCAGCAGAGCCCTATAGGCAGTCGCCGCGAGCCGGTCAGGGAAGAGAACTTCGTCGAGGAGAGGCGTGATGGACTCGGGATCCCAGATGAGGTGGCGAAGTGCTTCAGTCGCGGCGGTGTCGCGATGTACGAGCGGTTGTGGCGGGCGCTGCGGGCGTGTCGCCGACGTGTTCTCACGCGAGCCAGGCCCTGTTCCCCCGCCGGCAGGAGCTGGTCGACGGTTACGAAGTTGATCGGGGTCGAGACGCAGGCGTGCTGCAACTTCAAGCAAGTACTGATCGCGAACAATGTCGCTGGGGTGTTCGAGCACAACCGCCATAGCGGCGTCGGCGGCACGGGCACGATGCTCAGGAGTGTCGAGCGGTGATGAATCAAGAACCCGATCGAGTCGGAACTTCAGGAAAGGCTTGGCGTCTGCAATTGCTGTCGCCAATGCCTCGGGATCGGACTGCGCAAGATCAGCAGGATCAGCACCGCCAGGGAATACCGCAACAGCAACATCGAGGTCGTACTTCTTTTCCCACGTATAGACGCGCGCTGCGGCATTCTGACCAGCAGCATCGGCGTCGAATGCAAGTACTACGCGTTGCGCAAAGCTGCGCAACAACTTCACATGGTCTTCGGTGAGTGCAGTTCCGCAGGTTGCAACTGCACGCGGCATACCCGCTTTGAAGAAACCGATGACGTCGGTGTAGCCCTCGCAGATAATCGCTTCATCGGCCTTGACGATGTCTGCCTTCGCCATGTGGAGGCCGTAGAGCAACTTTGATTTGCCATAGATCGCACTATCGACCGAGTTCTTGTATTTCGCTCCGTCGACACCAGGCATGATGCGGCCGCCGAAACCAACATTGGCGCCAGCGACGTCGTGGATCGGAAACATGATGCGACCACGAAACGCGTCGGTCGGTCGATTACGACTGTTGATGAAACCCAATCCGGCTTCGACGAACACGTCGTCGGGCACCCTGATTGCGCGAGCGAGTTCGTCCCAACCTTCGGGCGCCCATCCGATACCGAAGTTTCGAACGTCGTCGCCATCGAGACCGCGAGAACGCAGGTAGCCGCGCGCCGCTGCCGCGTCGGGCGATGACAACAGCCGGTCGTGGTACCAGTCGCTCGCTTTCGAAACTGCATCAAGCAACTTGGTGCGACGCTTGCGTCCTTCGTTCTGCCCCTCGTCGGTATAGCGAAGCGTGACACCAGATTTCACTGCAAGCTTTTCGACCGCTCCGACAAAGTCGAGATGCTCAACTTCACGCACAAACGTGATGACGTCGCCCTTGGCCCCGCAGCCGAAGCAGTAATAGAGCTTTTCCTCGGCGTTTACCGAGAACGAACCCGACTTCTCTTGGTGAAATGGGCAAAGGCCCTGCCAGCGGCGTCCGACACGTTTGAGCTGAACATGCTCGGAGATGACCGCGACGATGTCAGTGGCGTTCCGTACCGCTGCGATGTCATCGTCCTGAATGCCCACGTATGCCTCCGGGCCGGACGGTAGCAGCGAGACCGGTCAGACCAACCGGGGCAAGAGATACCCGGGGAGATCGGCGATGGCGATGCGTTCTTGTTCCATGGAATCTCGCTCACGCACGGTGACCGCTTGGTCATCGAGGGTGTCGAAATCGACAGTGACGCAGAACGGGGTGCCGAGTTCGTCCTGGCGGCGATATCGCCGACCAATGGCCTGGGTCTCGTCGTAATCGCACATCATGAGGGGCTGGAGCATTCCGAGCACCTCGCGGGCGACTGGAGTCAGTTCGTCCTTCTTCGAAAGCGGAAGGACCGCCACCTTGTAGGGCGCAAGACGTGGATGCAGACGAAGCACCGTGCGGACTTCACCGCGCACATCTTCTTCGTCGTAGGAAGCGAGCAAGAACGCCATCATCGTGCGAGTGGCACCGGCCGCAGGCTCGATGACATGCGGGCGATAGCGAATGTTGGCGCTCTGATCGAAGTACTCAAGCTTTTCGCCTGAATGCGTTGCGTGCTGCGTGAGGTCGTAATCGCCGCGATTCGCAACACCTTCGAGTTCGCCCCAGCCCCAAGGGAAGAGGAACTCAACATCAGACGTGCCCGATGAATAGTGACTGAGTTCGTCGGCGTCGTGCGGACGCATACGAAGACGGCTCTCGGGGATTCCGAGGTCGATGTACCAGCGATAGCGCTCGGCGCACCAGTACTCGTACCACTTCTGCGCATCTTCGGGCGGAACAAAGAACTCGAGTTCCATCTGTTCGAACTCGCGAGTACGGAACACAAAGTTTCCGGGCGTGATTTCGTTTCGGAATGACTTACCGATCTGAGCAATACCAAACGGCGGCTTCTTGCGACTGGTCTGCAGCACGTTCGAGAAGTTGATGAACATGCCCTGCGCAGTTTCAGGACGCAGATAGGCAACTGCCGCGTCGGACTCGACGGGACCGGCATGCGTCTTGAACATCAGATTGAAATTGCGAGCCTCGGTAAACGAGTCCTTCTCGCCACACGACGGACAGGTCGTGGGGTCAACGAGTTGGTCCTCGCGAAAACGCTCATGACATTTGCGGCAGTCAACCAGCGGATCGGTGAAGTTCTTGAGATGGCCAGAGGCTTCCCAAATCGCGGGCGGCGAGAGAATGGACGCGTCGAGACCGACAACGTCGTCTCGCATTTGCACCATCGAACGCCACCAGGCGTCCTTCACGTTGCGGAGCAGTTGCACCCCGATGGGGCCGTAGTCATAGGTGGAGCGAAACCCGCCGTAGATCTCGGCAGATGGGAACACGAAGCCGCGACGCTTGGACAGGTTGACGACCTTCTCCATCAAGGAGACGTCATTGGGTACCGATGACTCAACTGGCATAGCCGGTGAGGTTACTTGCCAGCAGGCGGTGTCACTTCCACGATGCCGCGTGCGATCAAGTCGTCGATGGTCGCGTCGTCGCGTCCGAGGAGATCACGACAGATCTCCACGCTGTGTTCGCCGAGCCATGGGGCAGGCGTTTCCACCGGTTCGGTCATTCCGCTGGCGAGGAAGCCCTTGCCCTCGAAGATGAACGTACCGACACCGGGCTGGTCGATTTCAACGAGGAAACCACGCTCTTTGAAGTGATCGTTCACGAGAAGATCAGGAGACGTGAGCATCGGGCCGGCGGGAACGCCGACGGCTTGGCATGCATCGGTGACGTCGAATCGATTGCGCGAGATCGTCCATTCGCCAATAAGCGTGTCGAGTTCAACGGCAGCTGCGGCACGATCAGCAAATGTCGCGTAACGCGCATCGGTTGCGAGCTCAGGCTGACCGATGACGCCGCAGAGCGCGGTCCAGTCGGCATCGTCACGACAGTTGATGGCAACCCACATCTCGCCGTTCTCGCCGCCTGTGGCATCGATCTCGGGCGCACAGCGATACATCGCTCCGGGTGCAGCCTGCTCGGTGTGTACGCCCATGGGACGAACAGAACCCGGCTCAACCGATTCCGCAGCCAACAGATCGGCAATCGATCCGACAACCGCTTCGCACTGTGCGATCTCGACCAGACCACCAGCGACAGTTCCTCGCGAGCGACCGATAAGCGTGGCCAACGCTCCACAGGCCGAAAGGCGGCCGACAAAATGATCGGGGAAAATTGATGCGGTGCCAGCGGGATCGTCTTCGTTTTCATACGACCACAAGAACGAAAGTCCGCCCGGAGCTTGCGTGCTCGGACCGTAACCACGCCAATGGGCCCACACGCCACGAGAACCCATGAGCTGACTCGCCACCATCGCGACGCCCGGGTTGGCTGCAGAGAGATCGGAATAGCCGATGCCCAGCGCATCCATTGCTCCGGTCGTGACGTTCTCGATCACAACATCGGATTCCTTCACCAGGTCGAGAAGGATCTGGCGACCTTCGGGGAACTTTGCATTCACACCAAGCGCCCGCTTTGAACGGCTTGACGATGCGAATGACGGACCCATCTCGGTTCCGGTGACAACACGAATGAAGTCGTAATGAGAACGAGTTTCGATCTTGATGACATCGGCGCCGTATTCACCGAACAGTCGACCCGCTTCAACGCCGACAGCGCCTTGACCGAAGTCCATGACTCGCAGCCCAGTCAGTGGAAGCGAAGGCGCCGGAGCAGCCGATGCCGTTCGCTTCTCGCCGAGCGATGCAAAGACCTGTTCGTTGTGTTGTCCGATTGAAGGAGGAGGAGTCTGCGGCCCAACTCGGTTTCCGTTGAATTCGAAATAGCCCGAGGGCAACTGAGCGGTGACGCCAGGAGCAAGTTCCATCGACTGGAAGGTTCCGCGCGAATCGAAGTGTTCGTTCGAAAGGGCGCGAGGTGCGTCGTACACCGGTGTGCAGACGATGCCGCGCTCTTGTGCCTTTGCCGAAACTTCCTCAACCGAAAGATCAGCGAACAGTTCCTCGTACAACGGATTGAGAATCGCTTCAGCAATTGCGAAGCGACCCGGGAACGTGTCGTATTCCTCGTCCTGCAAGTACTCGGGCTCGCCCAGCCACGCACGCATCTCGCGCCACTGCGGCGGGCTCAGCACGATGAGTCGCACATAACCATCGCGACACTTGAAGATCGGATACACCGGACCGGATCCGTTACGGACTTCAGGGAAGTTGCTGCCAGCCAACACACGAGCGGTGTAGTTCGGAAGCGACCAGTCGGCGCACTGCGAAAGTGATTCGTTGATCGAAACGTCGAGCAACTGGCCGGCGCCGGTTTGTTCGCGCTGCCAGAGCGCGCACATCACGGCCCATGTCGCCACTGATGCAGCCACGTCGTTACTGAACTGACTCGGAGCGGGCAGCGGCTCGCGATTGAGCGTGCCCGCCTTAAAGGTCATGCCACCGGTGGCCGACAGAACCTCATCGGTAACGACACGGCCCGACCATGGCCCAGTGAGGCCGTAAGGCGTGAGCGCTGCGACGACAAGATGGGGATGATTTTCGGCGACCATCTGCACCGACACGCCAGGTGCAATCTCAGGGCTCGAGGTGATCACGACATCGGCATGGGCAAGCAGTTCATGAAGCTTGGCGAGGTCGGCCGAATTAGTGAGATCAAGCGACACGCCGAGCTTGCCGGCATTGTTCACTGCGAACGAAAGCGAAACGCCTTTGCGCACAGGTGCCCAGGAACGGGCGGGAGAGCCCTCGGGTGGTTCGACCTTGATGACCTCGGCGCCAAGATCGCCAAGCAGCCTCGGACACAGTTCACCATTAATAACGGTGAGGTCGACGACGCGGAGCCCTTCAAGCGGACGTCGCGTGGTCCCATTGATTCCGGCGTTTGCAGTGGTCGTGCTGGTCATTTCGTCCCCCGGGTGAAGCGGCCTTCGAAGGGGCGAAGGTATCAGGGGCAGGTGGCGAGATGCGCCTCCCCCGCCGACCTGCCATTAGTGATCGAGCACGTTCACCGATCGGAGGCGTCGCTCAAGGTGATGTTCCACCGCACGAGTCGCCAACTGGTCAACCTCGTGAACCACGGCAGCAGCATCGGGTGATTCGCCAGCAACGAGCGCATCGTTGAGCCCCCCGCCAAGAATTTGGCGCATCAGCACGACTGCATCAGCCGATACGGGTGTGCCCCTTCGACACGTGCGGCACAACAGGCCGCCACTTTCCACATCGAACGCAACTAACGGGGTGTCGTCTGCACCGCACTGCACACAGACCTCGACCTCGGGGCGGTACCCCTCGAGTGCCAACACCTTCCAATAGAACGCCGGGGTCACTAACGGCGAGGTCGATGTCTCGAGCGTTCGCAATGCACCGAGCAGCATCCGATAGAGCTGCGGATTGACCTGGCCCTCTTGAGCGAGCTGATCGGCCACTTCCAGCATTGAGACGCCACGACCGATTCGATCGAGGTCTTCGCGCACCGCCCGAAAGTTATCGATACTTTCGGCTTGGGTGACGATGTCGAGTTCGCGTCCTTCGTAAAACTGCAGCACGCAATGACTCATCGGTTCGAGCCTTGAACCGAACTTTGACTTCGTCTTGCGCACACCCTTCGCCACAGCACGCACTTTGCCGCGCGCTTTGGTCAGAAAGACAACGATGCGATCGGCTTCACCAAGTTTGTAGGTGCGCAGCACGATCCCTTCGTCGCGATGGATCGTGCCCTTTCCCATGCGGCGAACCGATCAGGCTTCGGGGCTCAGGCCACCGAATCGACGGTCGCGCGCTTGGTATTCGCGAACGGCCTCGAAAAGATTCTCGCGACGGAAGTCGGGCCACAGCGTGTCGGTAAAGACCAGTTCGCTATAGGCCGCTTCCCACATAAGGAAGTTTGAGGTGCGGAATTCGCCTGAGGTACGCACAACCAGATCGGGATCGGGCATCTCGGGGTCGTAGAGGCGCTTGGCGATTGCTTTTTCGTCGATCTTGTCGGCGGGCACGCCCTCGGCCACCAGCATCTTGACGGCATCGACGATCTCGGCCCGGCCGCCGTAGTTGAAGGCAATCGTGAAGGTGAGCGTGCGGTTCTTTTTGGTGAGTTCGACCGATTCATCCATACGGCGGATGAGACGCTTGGGCACTCGCCAATCTCGCCGACCGATGAAGCGCATTCGCACGCCCATGTCGTTGAGTTCGTCGCGGCGACGCACGAGCAGCGATTCGTTGAATCCCATCAGGAATCGAACCTCGTCGGCAGGTCGACGCCAATTCTCGGTAGAGAACGCATAGACGGTGAGCCACTTCACGCCGAGATCGAGTGCGCCTTCAACGGTGTCGAACAGTGCTTCTTCACCAGCGGAGTGACCATCGGTGCGCTTCAGACCCCGACTTGTTGCCCAGCGGCCATTGCCATCCATTACCGCCGCAATGTGCACGGGGATGCGAGATGGGTCGATACCGGGGATGTCCACCTGTGCGACGTTACCGCCGACCTGCGATACCGCCGGTACCATCGTCGTCTCATGGGTGCCGCCGACCGACTTGTCGCTAACACCCGCCAGGCCCTCGAACAGATCACGGCCCAACTTCCGACGGGCGAGCAACGAGCCGGGCAGATCGAAATGGCCGAGGCCGTCGCCCGTTCAATCGTCGAAGGCGACCATCTCGTAGTGGAAGCCGGAACCGGCACGGGCAAGACCTTCGCCTACCTCGTGCCCTGCATCATCTCGGGCCGCCGCGTCGTTGTCGCCACCGCGACCAAGACGCTTCAAGACCAGCTCGCAACCAAAGATCTCCCCTTCTTGGCCGAACACCTTGACCAGCCCTTTACGTTCGCCGTCCTGAAGGGACGTTCTAACTACATCTGCTTGCAGCGAGTGCGAGAACTCGAAGCCGATGGCACCGAACAGCTCGCGCTTGAAATAGGCGGACCGAAGCCGCCCTCTGAAGAAATCGCCGCACTCGCTCGTTGGTCGACCACCTCACCAACTGGCGATCGCTCGGAACTCAGCATTGAACCTTCGCCACGAGCATGGGCGGCGGTAAGCGTTGGTCCGCGCGAATGCCCCGGCGCGTCGAAGTGCCCGAAAGGTGACGATTGCTTTACCGAACGCGCTCGCCGCGCCGCCTCCGAAGCCGACGTCGTCGTCGTCAACCTCCACTTATACGGATTGCATCTCGCTACGCATGGCGCCGTTCTTCCCGAACACGAAGTCGTGATCATTGATGAAGCGCACCAACTTGAAGACATCGTTGCAGCGACTTCAGGCGTGGAAATAACTGCAGGCCGATTCACTGCACTCGCTCGCAACGTCGCTGCAATCATCGCCGACCCTGACATCGTGCGCGATGTTGACGAACTCGGGTCGATGTGGCGCGACGCACTCACCGAAGAACGCGGCCGACGAATTCGTGGGCAACTCGACGGCGAACCAGCGAGAATCCTCACGCTTGCGCGAGCACGCATCGACAAAGCAATGACCGCACTTCGGGCCATTCCCGACGAAAGCAAAGGCGATGTCACTGCTCGCAAACAACGGGCCATGCAGGCAGCGACATCACTGATTGATGACATCAACTCATGCCAAGAAATCCGTGTGAGCGAAGTGGCTTGGATCGAAGGCAGCGAAGAGTTCCCCGTTCTACGCATCGCTCCTATCGATGTTGGTGAACTCCTCGACGAAACACTGTGGACGCAAACCACTGCCGTGCTCACCAGTGCGACCCTTCCGCTTGCGATTCCTGTTCAACTCGGCATTCCCGAGACTCGGTTCGAACGCGTTGACGTTGAAAGTCCATTCGATTACCCCGAACAGGCGATTCTCTATTGCGCTGCTCATATGCCCGATCCACGCAGCGCCGCCTTCGACGAAGCCATGCACGATGAACTTGAGGCACTCATCACCGCCGCCGGCGGAAGAACGATGGCGCTGTTCACCAGTTACCGAGCGCTCAACCTTGCAGTCGAAGCGTTGCGTGATCGCGTCGACGTTCCCATCCTTGGCCAAGACGATTACCCAAAGCCCGCTCTCATCGAACGATTCACCGACGATCCAGCATCGTGCCTGTTCGCAACCATGGGCTTTTGGCAAGGCGTCGACGTTCCCGGGGCAACCCTCAGCCTCCTCACCATTGATCGGCTTCCATTCCCCCGCCCTGATGATCCGTTGCTGCAGGCCAGGCGCGAACGGGCACGAGCCGACGCGTTCAAGGTCGTCGACATTCCTCGGGCGACAACGCTGCTTGCCCAGGGCGCAGGTCGACTCATCCGCAGTACAAGTGACCGCGGTGTTGTTGCGGTATTCGACCCTCGAATGGCGAAGGCCAGCTATCGATGGGATTTCGTGAACTCGCTTCCGCCAATGAAGCGCACGAAAGACCGCAAAGAGGTCGAAGAGTTCCTTGCCACCCTCAACGCCAACGACTGAGACGCCGGTTAGAAGCCCAAACGGTCGAGGGCGCCAGCTTTGCGCTGCCAGTCCTTGTCGACCTTCACAAACAGTTCGAGAAAGGCGCCTTCTGGCAGCTGCTCGCGCACGGCAATGCCGACCTTCTTGAGCACGGAGCCCTTGTGGCCGATCACGATGCCCTTTTGCGATTCGCGTTCAACGAGGATTTCGCAACGAATACGTGGCCATTCCCATTCGACGACTCGCGTTGCAATCGAATGCGGAAGTTCGTCGTTTGTGACGGCAAGCAATTGCTCGCGAACTAACTCAGCCACCCAGAATGCTTCGGGCACATCGGTGACCATGTCGTCGGGATACCAAAGCGGACCTTCGGGAAGGCGCGACACAATCTCGGCCAGCAATCTGTCGACGCCTTCACCAGTCACCGCAGAAACCGGGAAGTAGGCCGACACGTCAATCTGCTCCGCAGCGCGCGCCAACTGAGCGACGACGTCGTCGGGAGATGCGATATCGGTCTTATTCACAACAACAATCGCATTCGACGGGACTTTCTCGGCCACGAAGCGGTCGCCAGGCCCGATTGGCGCAGTGGCGTCGACAACAAGGCACACGACATCAACACCACTGGTCATTTCCGAAGCCGACTTATTCAGGCGCTCGCCGAGCAATGTGCGCGGGCGATGAATGCCGGGGGTATCGACAAAGACGATCTGCGTGTCAGGACGATTCAAGACGCCACGGATCTGCGAACGAGTGGTCTGGGGTTTATCTGAGGTGATCGCCACCTTCTGACCGAGGATGGCATTGAGGAGTGTCGACTTTCCAACATTTGGTCGGCCGACAATGGAGACAAATCCGGACTTCACTGTGGCAACCGCTCGATCCTCACCATGCCGATTCGACGTCCCTTCACCTGTTCTGCACGAAGACGGAACTCGCCTTCGGTTGCACTTTCACCTTCGAACGGTACGTGACCGAGAAGGTGAAACATAAGACCGCCAATAGTGTCCCAGTCGCCGTCGGGCAGATCTGCACCCACAAGCGAACTCACCTCGTCGATCGACATACGAGCCTGCACACGAAGCACACCACCTGGAAGACGCTCCACCATCGCGTCTTCATGGTCGAATTCGTCGACGATCTCGCCAATAAGTTCTTCGATCAGATCTTCCAGCGTCACTAATCCCGCTGTGCCGCCGTATTCATCGATGACGATAGCCATATGCGCTTTGCGAACTTTCATTTCCGACAGCAATTCGGAAATGCGCTTGGTCTCGGGAACGAAATGGGCCCGACGAGCAAACCTGAAGACACCAACAGCGTCGCGACCAGCGCGAG
>WLOT01000022.1 GCA_009699125.1 Actinomycetota bacterium | reverse complement strand
GCCCTGAGCGGATCACAGCAGGAGGCAGTTATGCCGAAGATGAAGACCCACAGCGGTGCCAAGAAGCGTTTCAAGATCACTGGCTCCGGAAAGATCACCCGCCGCAAGGCTGGGCTGAACCACATCCTTGAAAAGAAGTCACCGAAGACAAAGCGTCACCTCGAGGGTGACTACGTGCTCGCCCCCGGCGATGCCGCTCGTGTCCGACGCCAGCTCGGCATCTGACTCCACCCGATTTCCGTTCACTTACTGAATCTCACACGAAGAGGAGACACCGATGGCAAGAGTCAAGCGCGCTGTCGCCAGCAAGAAGCACCGTAAGCAGACCCTCGAACGCGCGAAGGGGTACTACGGCAACAAGAGCCGTTCGTACCGGGCCGCCAACGAGCAGGTCATGCACTCGCTCCAGTACGCGTTCCGCGATCGTCGCGCACGCAAGGGCGACTTCCGTCAGCTCTGGATCCAGCGCATCAACGCCGCGTGCCGCCTCAACGGCACCACCTACAGCCGCTTCATCGCTGGTCTGAAGGACGCAGGTATCGAGGTCGATCGCAAGGTTCTTGCCGATCTCGCTGTCACCGATCCGGCGGCATTCACCGCCCTGGTCGAGGCAGCATCTGCTGCTGCGGCCAGCGCCTGAACCACTCTTCGCCCCGGTGGTCGTCGAACCGACGCCGCTTTCGGCGAATAATCCAAGAATTGCTTCCTTACGGCGCCTCTCGGGGCGCCGTAAGGCGCGTCTTGAGGCGGGGCGATTCGTCATCGAAGGGCCAGTACCGATCGCCGAACTCCTCGCCGCTGGTGCCGATCTTGATGAGCTTTACGTTGACCTCGATCAATGGGCGCAGGTCGACGATCGTTCGCCTTTGCGCTCGGTGGTGCGCGACGCCGACGCTGCCGGTGTGCCGGTTTGGGGTCTGACCGCATCGGTCTTCGCGTCGGTGAGCGATACGAATTCTCCGCAAGGCGCCTTGGCCCTGGCGCTTCGGACCGTAACGCCGATCAGTGACGTGGCCCAGATCGATGGGCCGGTCCTTGTGCTCGTTGATATTTCCGATCCTGGTAACGCCGGCACCCTCGTCCGAGCGGCCGAGGCCGCAGGTTGTGCTGGGGTGGTGTTTGTCGGTTCCTCCACCGATCCCTTTGGGCCCAAAGCGGTCCGCGCTGCGGCCGGATCAATCGTGCGCCTTCCCATCGCCGAGGGCTCCGAGGTCTCACCGGCTCTCGATGAACTTCGCTCCTCAGGCCGATCACTTGTAGCGACAGTGGTCGACGGGGGAGTAGCGCCAGAGGCGACCGACCTTTCTGGTTCCGTCGCGATACTCATCGGATCCGAAGCGCACGGCCTCTCGGCTGAGGTCATCGCCACATGCTCGGCCACGATCACGATCCCAATGCAGTCGGCGGTCGAATCGATAAACGCTGCGGTGGCCGGAGCCGTCGTACTCTTCGAAGCGGCGCGACAGCGCCGGAACGCATGATCGCTCTGAAAAAGAATTGGACCCACCGACCCGTGGCTAGAAGGCTCATCCTCCGATGATCGATGACATCAAACGAATCGGGGCCGATGGGCCCGCCCGAATCGCTGCGGCGACTTCGGTTGAGGAACTTCGCGCGGTCGAAGCCGACCTCCTCGGGAAGAAGGGTGAACTCACTGCGCTTAAAAAGGGCATGGGTGGGCTCGATCCCGAAGGTCGCAAAGTTGCTGGTGCTGCGTTAAATGACGCCCGCGAATCACTCGAGGCAGCGTTTGCCTCGCGTCGCTCCGAACTCGAAGCAGCAGAGCGCGCCACGACCGTTGCCGCCGAACGGCTTGACCTCACGGAACTTGTTGATCTTCCCGAGCGCGGTTCGCTGCATCTGGTTACGCAAACCTGGGACCGACTCGTCGACGTCTTCATTGGCATGGGCTTTACGGTTGCCGAAGGTCCCGAGGTAGAGACCGACTGGTACAACTTTGAAGCGCTCAACATTCCTGCTGCGCATCCTGCGCGCGGCATGTGGGACACGCTCTATGTCGATCTCGGAGATCCGGAAACGGTTCTCTTGCGCACACACACCTCTCCAGTGCAGATCCGTGTGATGACCGACGGCGAGCCGCCGATCTATGCGGTCATGCCTGGTCGTGTGTATCGACGTGACACCGCGGATGCCTCTCATATGCCGGTGTTCCATCAGATCGAAGGCCTTGTCGTCGATCGAAACATCTCTTTCGCTGATTTAGCGGGAACGCTCGAAGCATTCACCAGTGCCTACTTCGGTGGTTCGATTCATTCGCGCCTACGACCGTCCTACTTCCCATTCACCGAACCTTCTGCTGAATACGACATCAACTGCGTCTTCTGCGAAGGCAACGGTTGCCGTACATGTGGCCAAACCGGTTGGCTCGAACTTGGTGGTTGCGGAATGGTGCATCCCACTGTGCTCACCAACGTCGGACTCGACCCCGAAGAATGGTCAGGGTTCGCATTCGGATTCGGTCTTGATCGTTTGGCGCTCATGCGTCACGGCGTAGACGACATCCGCGAGATGTACACCGGTGACGTCCGATTCTTGGAGCAGTTCCCCTCATGAAGGTTCTCCTTTCCTGGTTGCAAGAGTTCGCACCGTTCCCAAGCGATGATCCCGTTGCCCTCGGCGATGTCATGAGCGATCTCGGCATGGCCGTTGAATCAATCGAACGTATTGGCGAAGGTCTCGACGGCATCGTCACAGTCAAGGTGCTTGAACTTCGGAAGCACCCCGATGCCGACAAGATCCAACTTGTCGATGTCGACCTCGGTGATGGCGAAGCTCTCCAGATTTGTTGTGGAGCAACCAACCTCACGGTGGGCGACATCGTTCCACTTGCCACACTCGGCACAACGATGCCCGATGGCATGGAAATCGCTCGTCGCAAAATGCGCGGCGAATGGTCCAACGGCATGCTGTGTTCAGGGCGCGAACTCGCGCTCGGTGAAGACCACTCCGGTATTTACATCCTCGATCCATCGCTTGCTCTCGGCACACCTATCGTCGAGGCACTTGGCATCACGCCCGATGTTTTGTTCGATCTCGAGATCAATCCCAACCGTCCCGATGCAATGTCGGTTGCTGGTGTTGCTCGTGATCTTGCGGCACGGCTCGGCCTGCCATTTGCGATTCCCTCACCAACGGTTGACGAACTCGCAGGTGACGCAAGCTCGATCGCATCGGTGGACATCATCGATCCCGATCTCTGCGGCTTGTTTCACGTTCGGGTTATCGAGGGCATCAATGTTGAACCGTCGCCCCGTTGGATTGCCGATCGTCTCACGGCACTCGGTATGCGACCCATCAACAACGTGGTCGATGCTTCGAACTACGTGATGCTTGAACTGGGTCAACCCAATCACACCTATGACCTTTCAAAGGTGCCGGGCGGTGCACTTCGTGTTCGTTGGGCGCGAGACGGCGAAACCATCACGACGCTCGATGGCATTGAACGCTCGCTTACTGGTGGTCGCGATGGTGTCATCACCGACGCAACCGACGCCCCTGTCGGTATTGCCGGGGTCATGGGTGGAGCGTCGACAGAAATTTCCGAGACCACCACAAGCGTGTTGCTCGAGTGCGCGTGGTGGCAGCCGATGGCCATTGCCCGTTCGTCCAAGTTCATGGGCTTGCGCTCCGAAGCTTCGGCGCGTTTCGAGCGTGGTGTCGATCCAGCGATCGCTGAGTTAGCTGCGCGTCGCCTCGCTGAGTTGCTGGCTCCATCCGGTGCTCGGCTCGTGCAGGGTTCGGTGACTGTTCACGGAGATCTTCCGGTGACGCCAGCGGTTCGCGTGCGCACCAACCGTGTCAATCAATTGCTCGGCACCGCCATCGCGACCGACGAGATCGTTTCGTTGCTCACGCCGATTGGTTTCGTTTGCGAAGAGGCTGGCGAATCTGACGTTTTCTCTGTGACGGTTCCAACGTTCCGTCCGGATACGACGACGGAAACTGATGTCATTGAAGAAATTGCGCGTCACTTTGGTTACAGCCGGATCGTTGGTCGTGCCCCGACGTCAGCGCATACGGGTTCCTTGACGCCCATCCAGCGTGACCGTCGTATCATCCGACAGATTCTTGTTGGGCTCGGTATCCATGAGGCGATGCCGCTTCCGTTCCTTGCGCCTGGTGATCTCGCTCGGTGCGGACTGCCGCCTGAAGCAGTCACAGTGACGAATCCGCTCGCTGCGGAAGAAAGCATTTTGCGGACGTCACTTCGACCAGGTCTGTTGCGCGCGATTGCCTACAACGAATCTCATCGAACCGATTCCGCTGCGTTGTTCGAAATTGGTAAGGCATTCGGTGTTCCATCTGCGGGCACGACCCTTCCCGACGAACGCGAACATCTCGCTGTCGCGCTTGCCGGTGCAGACGCATTCGCCGTCGCGAGGATTTGGGCGGTTCTCGCCGAGACTCTCGGGCTCGATGGCATCGCGATCGATCAATCGGCACCGCCCGCGGGCCTGCATCCCGGCCGCAGTGGCGTTCTCCTGAGTGGGGGAGTTCCCGTTGGCGAGATCGGTGAAATCGATCCAGGCGTGCTCGATGCGCTGGTTATTCGCGAGCGGGTTGCTTGGCTTCAGCTCGATCTTGGAGCTGCGTTGGCCGCGCCGCATGGTGAGCACCGTTACCACCACATCAGTCGCTACCCCTCAAGTGACCTCGATCTGGCCTTCGAGGTCAGCGATTCGGTGGCTGCCGCCACAATTGCGGCGGCGATTCGTGAAGCGGCTGGCCCACTCTTGGTTGACCTCTCCCTCTTTGACGTCTTCCGTGGGCATCCGGTCCCCGATAGTCACCGCAGCCTGGCCTACCGTTTACGACTGCAGGCGACGGACCGAACGCTGACCGAGGAAGACCTCTCGGGAATTCAGCGGACTGTGGTCGATGCGGCGGCATCGGTCGGAGCAGTCCTCCGGGGCTAGTGCCCAAGGGACAGAGAAGAATCGCTGCATAATCTTGCATTGGTGTGCATGATCTTGTAGGTTGCACACGTGACTTCTGTTGGAATTATCGGCGCGTCGGGTTTCACCGGTGCGGAACTTCTTCGGCTCATAGCCGCGCACCCGGACTTTGATCTGGCATTCGCCACGGGCGATAGCCAGGCAGGAGTCGCTATCGCTGATCTCTATCCGAGCTTGGCCGGCGCCTATGCCGGGCTTGAGTTCACGACCTACGACGATTCATTGCTCGATGGCGTCGATCTCGTTTTCTGTGGATTGCCGCATGGCGCATCCCAAGCACTCATGCCGACGCTCGTGCAGAAGGTCAAGTGGGTCGTCGACCTTGCCGCCGACTTTCGATTGCAAGACGCGTCGCTGTATCCGCAGTGGTACGGCGACGAGCATCCGTGTCCCGAGCTTCTGCCGCAGTTCGCCTACGGATTGCCCGAGCTTTACCGGGCTCAGATTGCGGCAGCTTCAACCGTCGCTGTTCCAGGTTGCTATCCCACATGTACGTCGCTGGCCATCGCTCCGCTCATTGTGAATGGCCTTGTTCACCTCGACGGAATCGTGGTTGATGCTGCCAGCGGTGTTTCAGGTGCCGGTCGGCCACCGAAGCCGAACACGACGTTCTGCACAGTCGACGAGGACTACACGGCCTACGGATTGTTGAATCATCGGCATACGCCGGAGATCGAACAGAACGTGGCCGCGCTTGCTTCGGCAGCAGCGTCGTCCGTGTCTGTGCTGTTTACGCCACACCTCGCTCCGATGAACCGGGGCATGCTGGCAACTTGTTACCTCAAGCCTACGGGCACAAAGAACACTGCTCAGTTGCTCGAAATCTATGAAGCGTTCTATGCCGATGAACAATTTGTCGTCGTCACCGAAGGTTCGCCGTCAACGAAAGCGTGCTTGAGCTCAAACACCGCACATGTCACTGTGCGCAACGATGAACGCACCGGACACATTGTTGCGATCGGTGCAATCGACAATCTCACAAAGGGCGCATCCGGTCAGGCCGTGCAGTGCGCCAACATTCTTGCTGGGTTGCCCGAGGCAACCGGCCTATCGTCGATCGGGGTTTACCCATGAGTGTGACCGCTGCTCCTGGATTCGTTGCCGCTGGCGTTGCTGCCGGCATCAAAGCATCGGGCAATCTCGATCTTTCTCTCGTTGCTACTGCCGATGGGGAACCTGTCGCTGCTGCGGGTGTTTTCACTCGCAACAAGATGACAGCCGCTCCCGTCATCACGACTCGGGCGCACCTCGAAGCAACTGCCGGTCACGCAGTCGCCGTCGTTCTTAATAGTGGCAATGCAAATGCGGCGACCGGTCAACAGGGTCTCGATGATGCCGAAGCAATGTGCGCGTCTGTCGCAACGGAACTCGGTATCGATGCCAGCCAAGTGCTCGTGTGTTCGACTGGCCTTATCGGTATTCCTATGCCTATCGATGTCGTTACGGAGGGCATTCCCGCAGTTGTTGCCGCAAGGTCGTCCAACGGCGGTCAGTCCGCGGCGACCGCAATCATGACCACCGACACCGTGGCCAAGCAGGTTGTTGTGGAAGGCGACGGTTTTATTGTCGGCGGGATGGCGAAGGGCGCTGCAATGTTGTCGCCCAATATGGCCACGATGCTTGCGGTTCTCACCACCGATGCAGCCGCAACACCCGAACAACTCAAAGCGGCTCTTGTCTATGGCGTTGCCGATTCATTCAATGCACTCGATGTCGACGGATGCACGTCGACTAACGACACGGTGTTGTTGCTCGCGAGCGGTCTCGCTGGTCCTGTCGACGAATCTGTGCTGAATGAGGCTGTTGCGCAAGCATGCGCGAGCCTTGCCGCTCAAATGTGCGCCGACGCTGAGGGTGCAACCAAAGTCGTTCGCATGACGGTTGCCGGTGCTGTTTCAGATGCCGAAGCGTTGATCGGGGCACGGTATGTCTCTCGGAGCAACCTCGTGAAATGTTCGTGGTACGGCTGCGATCCCTATTGGGGTCGTATCGCGAGCGATCTCGGCTCTTGTGGCATCGACTTCGATCCGTCGAAGTTCTCGGTTTCCTATGGAGGAATCACGGTGTGTCGTGGCGCAATCGATGCCGACCACGATGCGGCAGCTGTGGCATCGCATATGGCGGGTCGCAATCTTGAAATCGTCGCCGATCTCGGACTCGGAACCGGCACCGCAACAATCCTCACGAACGATCTTTCGCACGCGTACATCGACGAGAACATGGGCACCTCATGAGCGCAACGTCCAAACCAAAGCCGGGAGCAGCTGCTCCGTCCTCACACGCTGGTCCAGCGATGGAGACAGCGGAAGTCCTTATTGAGGCTCTCCCGTTCATTCGGGAGTTTTGGGGCAAGACCATTGTCGTGAAGTACGGCGGTAATGCGATGGCTGATCCTTCGCTTGCTGAATCGTTCGCGGCCGACATTGTCTTGTTGCATTCGGTGGGCATCCGGGTCGTTGTCGTGCATGGTGGCGGCCCACAGATCGGCGACCTCCTCGAGCGGCTCGGCATTACGTCCGAATTTAAAGATGGCCTTCGGGTGACCGATGCCGAAACACTCGATGTTGCTCGAATGGTGCTGGTCGGCAAGGTCAATCGGGACATCGTCGCGTCGATCAACACGCATGGTCCCCTGGCAGTAGGGCTTTCAGGTGAAGACGGCGGGCTCATCGAAGCAAATAGGCGCGATCCCGACCTTGGCTTCGTTGGTGATGTTGCCAACGTAAATCCAGCAATCGTCGAGTCACTCTTGGCTCAGAATCTCATTCCCGTTGTCTCGACAATCGGTGCCGATCTCAGTGGTCAGTCCTACAACATCAACGCCGACACCGTCGCTGGTGCGCTTGCTGGCGCGTTGGGTGCGACCAAGGTGATCTATCTCACCGATATCGCTGGACTACTGCGTGACGTTGCTGATCCCGCAAGCCTCATCGCGGAAACAACACCGACCGAAATCGCAAAACTGATTGCTGATGGCGTGCTTTCTGGCGGAATGATTCCCAAGGTCGATGCCTGTCTCGAAGCCATCATTGCCGGAGTTCCGGCGGCGCACATGCTCGATGGCAGAGTTCCCCATGTCGTTCTTCTTGAGTTGTTCACCAAAGCTGGAGTCGGAACGATGATCACTTCAGAGGTGAACTCATGAGCACGCATTCAGAAGCGATGCATTCACCCGTCGGGCTCGACCACTGTCCGTTCATGCCGACCTATGGCGCACCGGCAGTCCGCATCGTGCGTGGTGAAGGTTGCAAACTCTGGGACGAAGAGGGAAACGAGTATCTCGATTTCCTTGCTGGCATCGCCGTCGTCGGTCTCGGGCACGCCAACCCCGAAATTGCAGACGCAATTGCTGAACAGGCGCGCACGTTGGTGCACGTTTCGAATCTTTACGGCACTGTTCCCGGAACCGATGTCGCGATCACGCTCGATCGTTTGCTCGGCGGGGGAGGGCAGATCTTCTTTACAAACTCGGGAGCCGAGGCAATTGAGTGCGCGATCAAACTCGCCCGAAAGTGGGGCGGTCATGGTCGCTACGGCGTCGTGAGTGCCTACGGCTCATTCCACGGCCGCACACTTGGTGCGCTTCACGCAACTGGACAGCCTGCAAAGTGGGAGGGATTTCAGCCTCTTCCCGAAGGTTTCCGGCATGTGGCCTGGAACGATCTCGAAGCGCTCGAAGCTGCGATCGATCCATCTATTGCTGCAGTACTCCTCGAGCCCATTCAGGGCGAGGGCGGCGTGCATCCGGCGTCTGCCGAATATTTTGAAGGTGTACGTCGTCTTTGTGACGAACGCGGCCTTCTTATGATCGTCGACGAAATTCAGACCGGTCTTGGTCGTACTGGCGAATGGTTTGGCTTTCAGCACTTTGGTGTTGAGCCCGATGTCGTCACGATGGCGAAAGCTCTCGGTAATGGCATGCCCATTGGTGCGTGTTGGGCAAAGCGCGACGTCGCTGCGGTCTTCCAGCCCGGCGATCACGGCACGACCTATGGCGGTCAGCCGTTGGCGGCGTCCGCTGCCCGAGCCACACTGCAAATCCTCGAACGGATGAATGCACCGCAACTGGCCGAACGTGCAGGCGCCGAGTTTCGTCATCTCCTCGAGACAGTCGATGGCGTCGTCGAGGTCCGCGGACTCGGGCTCCTTCTGGCGGCGCAACTCGCTGAAGGCCTCGATGCGAAAGCAGTGGCTGCCGATCTCCTTCAAAAAGGACTCATCGTCAACGCGGTATCGCCGACAGCTCTTCGGTTCGCACCCCCGTTAATTGTTTCTGAAACCGAGATTGCGCAAGCAGTCGATCTCCTTTCGGCGGTTCTCGCCGATCATCTTTCCAAGGCGTAGCTATGAGACATCTTCTTGAGGTCGATGACCTTTCAATAACTGAACTCGGTGACATCCTCGATCTGGGTAGGGCTGCCACTGTTCCGCGCAGTCTCGATGGCCTCGGTATGGCACTGCTCTTCGAGAAGCCGTCGGCGCGTACTCGTAATTCTATGGAGATGGCCGTTGTGCAATTGGGTGGGCATCCGCTCACAATCCGTCCCGACGAGGTCGGTCTCGATACTCGTGAATCGGTCGAAGACGTCACCAGAACCTTGTGCTGCTATCACGCGGCAATCGGTGCTCGGGTGTTCGAACATTCCAAACTCGAACGCATGACTGCGGTGAGTTCGGTGCCCATCGTCAACATGCTTTCTGACGAGGCCCACCCTCTCCAGGCGCTTGCCGATCTCCTGACCATCGCCGACGAGTTCGGTGGTGTCAGCAGCCTCGCCGGCCGCACAGTTGCGTATATCGGCGACGGCAACAACGTTGCGCGCAGCCTTGCACTGGGTGCAGGAATGCTCGGAATGTCGGTTCGGGTCGCAACGCCGGTCGGTTTTGGATTTTCCGATGCCGACACTGCGCGGATTATCGCGACAGGTGCCGAGTTCACCGCTACCAACGATCCGTTCGAGGCCGTCGCCGGCGCGAGCGTCGTGTACACCGACGTCTGGACCTCAATGGGTCAGGAAGAAGAGGCTGCGCAACGGCGTGATCTGTTCGCTGGTTTCACGGTGAACGACGAGCTCATGAGTGCTGCCGCCTCTGACGCGATTTTCATGCACTGCCTTCCCGCTCATAGGGGAGAGGAAGTCTCCGATTCGGTGCTTGAAGGTCCTCAGGGCAGGGTGTGGCCGCAAGCCGAAAATCGCATGCATGCAGCACGCGGTGCACTCGTGTGGCTGATGGAGCAACGATGACCGATACCAAAGAACCATCAAAGCTCGGCAAGACACAACGTCAGCATCTTGTGGCTCGACTCATCGAGTCGCAGGCCATCGCCAATCAGCAGGCCTTAGTCGACCATCTCGCGGCTGAAGGCGTGGTTGCTACCCAAGCCACCGTGTCTCGAGACCTCGAAGACCTCGGTGCGATCAAGGTCCGCATGCCCGGTGGTGAATCTGCCTATGCGATTCCGGCTCTTCCCAAAGAACAGCGTGCCCCCGAAGATCATCTGCGCCGCGTCTTTGGCGATTGGGTTGTCGAAGTCGCGACATCGGACAATCTCGTGGTCATTCGCACGCCTCCGGGTTCCGCCCATGTCGTGGCGTCGGCACTCGATCGTTCGGGACTCGCCGGCATCCTCGGCACCGTTGCTGGTGACGACACAATCTTGATTGTCGTTGCCTCTGATATCGGTGGCGCAACGATTGCAACACAACTTTCAGATCTCGCTGGTCTCTGAAACCAGCACCTATCCACATTCGATTCAACGAAGGAAGAGCAATGGCACAACGAGTGGTATTGGCATACAGCGGCGGTCTCGACACCTCAGTCGCAGTTCGCTGGATGATCGAGAACTACGGGGTCGAGGTAATCACCGTCGCGTGCAACCTCGGCCAAGAAGGCGACTGGGAAGGCCTCCAGGCAAAGGCATTCGCTGCGGGAGCGATCGAAGCGATCGTGGTGGATTGTCGCGAGCAGTTCGCCGATGAATTCCTCGCTCCATCGTTGAAGGCAAACGCGCTCTACGAGGGCAAGTACCCACTCGTTTCGGCGCTTTCACGTCCAGTCATCGTGAAGCATCTCGTTGAAGCGGCTCGTCTGCACGGCGCCGATGCCGTGGCCCACGGTTGTACCGGCAAGGGCAACGACCAGGTTCGTTTCGAAGTGGCAACGCGCGCGCTTGCCCCCGACCTCGAGATCCTTGCGCCGGTGCGCAATTGGGGCATGACTCGCGAAATGTCGATTGATTACGCCGAGAAGCACGACATCCCCGTTCTCGCGACCAAAGAGAAGCTCTATTCGATCGACGACAACTTGTATGGCCGCGCAATCGAATGCGGTGAGATGGAAGACCCCTGGTCACGTCCGCCCGAGGGCGTGTGGTCGATGACAACGGTCAAGGCCTCTGAATCTCGCGAAGTCGTTATTGGCTTCGAGCAAGGCATTCCGGTTTCTATCGACGGCAACAAAAAATCGTTGGCGTCTCTTATCGTAGAGATGAACGACATCGTGGGTTCCTACGGCTGGGGTCGTCTCGACATGGTCGAAAACCGCCGCGTTGGCATCAAGAGCCGCGAAACCTACGAAGCGCCAGGCGCTCTCGCCCTCATCCTTGCCCATCAGGATCTCGAGTCACTGTGCCTCGAGCGCGATGTCATGCACGAAAAGCAGCGTCTCGAGGGTCGTTACGCCGATCTCGTGTACGACGGAATGTGGTACTCGCCGCTAAAGAACGCGCTTGATGCATTTGTCGACGCAACTCAGCAGTACGTCACTGGCGAGGTGCGACTTCGTCTCGAGCCGGGTCGCTGTTATGTCGTGGGCCGCCGGAGTCCCTGGAGCTTGTACGACTACGGCCTTGCCACCTACGACGCTGAAGATACGTTCAATCACGCCGATTCCGAGGGCTTCGTGAAGCTTTGGGGATTGGGTATTCAAACGTGGGCGGCTCGTCAGTCGACCGCCTCCAACGGAAAGTAACAATCCATGAGCACGCTCTGGCACGGACGGTTCGAAGGTGGACCAGCAGAGGAATTGATGGCATTCACCGTGAGTCTCCCGTTTGACTCGCGTTTAGCTGCCGACGACCTCATGGGTTCGCGCGCGCATGTGCGTGGTCTTGCTCGGGCCGGAATTCTGACCGAAGACGAGTCTGCGTCAGTGCAGTCGGCACTTGATGCCGTCGAGGCAGAACTGCGTGATGGAACGTTTGTTTTCGTTCCGTCCGATGAGGATATTCACACCGCCGTCGAACGTCGCGTGACAGAACTGGCCGGAGCTGCCGGAGCAAAACTTCATACAGGGCGCAGCCGAAACGATCAGGTTGCAACCGATCTTCGTTTGTTCACCAAACGCGAACTCGGCGTCGTCATCGAGAAGGTGATCGCAATGCAACAGGTGCTGCTTGATCGCGCCGAAGAAGTTGGACAGGCCGCCGTTCCCGGATACACACACCTGCAGCGGGCACAGCCGGTGTTGCTCGCGCATAATTTGTTGGCCCATGGTTGGGCGCTCTCGCGCGACATCGATCGATTGATCGATGCTCGTCGCCGGCTCGATGTCTCGCCGTTGGGCGCTGGGGCCCTGGCGGGTTCATCGTTACCACTTGATCCGGCTGCAACTGCTGAAGACCTCGGATTTGCAGGAGTGTTCGCCAACTCACTCGATGCCGTAAGCGATCGAGACTTTGTCGCCGAATCACTTTTTGATTTGGCGCTTCTTGGTGTGCACCTGTCGCGCCTTGCCGAGGAAATCATCTTGTGGTCGACCGACGAGTTCGGCTTCCTCGGCCTTGCCGATGCCTATTCCACAGGTTCCTCAATGCTTCCGCAGAAGAAGAATCCCGATATTGCGGAACTCACTCGCGGCAAGACCGGCCGGCTCATTGGCAACCTCACTGGCCTTCTGGCCACGTTGAAGGCGTTGCCGCTTGCGTACAACCGCGACCTTCAAGAAGATAAAGAGCCCCTCTTTGACTCGCTCGACACTGTGGTTCTCGCTCTTGGGGCGATGACAGGCTTGCTGGCGTCATCGACGTTCCATCTTGACGCCATGGCCAATGCCGCCAATGCGCCCACAGCTGCGGCAACCGATCTCGCTGAGTGGCTTGTTGCCAATGGAACGCCATTCCGCGATGCGCATGCCATCGTCGGCACGTTGGTTCGCAAGAGTCTCGACGAAGGAATTGCTCTTCGTGACCTTGTCGCGGCTTCTCCCGAACTCGGACCCGACGCGGTCTTCCTCGTTGATCCAGGTGTTGCCGTCACGCGCCGCACAACTCCCGGTGGTGGCGGACCTGCGCCCGTCGCACTGCAACTCAGCGCGTTTGCGGCTCGTGTCGCTGCTGACCAAGCTCGGAGTTAGTCAATGACGAACGGATCACCACACGATCAGGTTGGTCCGCGCGCCACTCTGGCGTCACCGATGATCATTGGTAGCGAAGCACTTGCACCAACTGGCGACCTCGCGCTGCTTATCGACCGGCTTGATCATCACGAAACAGATGATCCCGCTCAGCGCGCGCTCGCAGCGCGAATGACTGAGTTCGCGCGTGCCAACGACGATGCATTATTTCGAACTTGCCCTGAAGCGCATTTCACTGGTTCTGCCCTCGTCGTTGAAGAAGGCACGCAACGATTTATCTTGCTCTTTCACACGAAACTGCAGAAGTGGTTGCAACCGGGTGGGCATGTTGATGGAAATGCGAACCTTGCTGCTTCAGCTCTCCGTGAAGCAGTCGAAGAGACAGGTATCGACGGATTGCGTGTCGTGACACCTGCGTTCGATCTCGACATTCACGAGGTTCGGCCGCCGGCTGAAGACCCCCACCTGCATCTCGATATTCGATTTGTGGTGTTGGCGCCGAACGGTTCGGTTCCAGTCGGTAACCACGAGTCGCGAGCAATCAGATGGGTCACTACTGACGAACTCGATGAATTCGACGTCGATGAAAGTGTTCGTCGTCTTGTTCGACAAGGGCTCGCCCTCGCAGGGCGTGTCGCTCCCTAATCCAACAACTATTCGATGTCGTCGGGTGTGACGCAGTTGTACATCTTGTTCATCGTGGCGAAGAAGTCGATCGGCTTCGTAATCTGTTGCTTCTCTTTGACCGAAACGTAAAAGCGAGCGTCGGGGTCATTCTTTAAAGCGGCGGCGTAGGTCTCGCGATCGCCCACGTAGATTCGCCAATCTCCGAGCCACTCGGTGATGTTCGATGCTTCATTCGCGTCTGATGGGAGCGCAACTCCCTTGAGCTGGTCGACCATTGCGTAGAGGATCACGTCAGTCTTGGCAACGACTTCGGCCCGTTCGATGGGGTTTGGCGTCGCATAGGACTTCGGAAAGATCGACAGCTGCTCGGCGGCTTTCGTGCAGATCGCTTCGGCTGCTTCGGGAAAGTTTCTGTCCTTCAGTGTTGCTGGGGGAGTCTCTGATGGCGGAAAGAACAATGCCCATCCCCAGAGTCCGGCGATGACAAGAACGGCGAGCAGGGCCAGAACTCGCGCAGTGCGGGCGCGGAATGACAGGGGCTCGACCTCGTCGTCGGCGACGGGGGAGTCGTTGTCCTCGATGTCCATGGGTGCCAACTGTTGCCCGTAAGAACCTCGCTGGCAAAGCGGGGAGGCGGAAGTGCGCGTATCCGCCACGAGCGGTGCGAAACCGGCTGGACTAGAGAGCCGAGACGGGAGAGAGTGACCCCCTGTGAGTACCGCTGACATCCTCGAAGATCTCAATGCTCGTGGTTTGATCCACGACACCACTGCAATCGATGCCCTTCGCGAACGACTTGAGCAGGGCCCGGTTGCGGTGTACGCCGGATTCGACCCGAGTGCCGACAGCCTCCATGTGGGCAATCTGGTCCCGCTCTTGCTGCTGCGTCGGTTCCAACTCTTCGGTCATCAGCCCGTGGCGCTCGCCGGGGGAGCGACCGGCATGATTGGCGATCCAGGAGGACGCTCCTCAGAGCGCAACCTGCTCGATGCCGCGACACTCGATGCCAACCTCGCTGCGATCAAGCCCCAGCTCGAAATGTTGTTGGACTTCACTCCAGGGTCAACGCAGGCCCGATTGGTCGACAACCGAGACTGGACTGCTCCGCTCGGTGTTCTCGACTTCCTGCGTGATGTTGGCAAACACGTCACTGTGAACACGATGCTGGCCAAAGACTCCGTGAAGTCCCGAGTTGAATCTGAAGCAGGTATTTCATTCACCGAGTTCAGTTACATGCTCTTGCAGGCAAACGACTTCCACCATTTGTTCAATGAATTGAAGGTGGAATTGCAGGTCGGTGGGTCAGACCAGTGGGGAAATATCACCGCTGGCATTGATCTCATTCGCCGCACCGAAGGAGCACATGTCCACGGTCTGACCGTTCCACTCGTGACCCGTGCCGACGGGCAGAAGTTCGGCAAGTCGGTCGATGGTGCGGTGTGGCTCTCTCCGGAGCGCACCTCTCCGTATGCCTTCTTCCAGTACTTCATGAACGTCGATGACCGAGATGTCGAACGATTCCTTCTGCAGATGACCCTCGTTCCGGTCGATCAAGTCGCAGTAGCGATGGCCGAACACTCGTCCGATCCAGGTCAGCGGCGCGCGCAGCAGTTGTTGGCCCGTTCCGTGACCTCTCTGGTTCATGGAGAGGCCGAGGCCGAACGAGCCGCAGGTGCCTCTCAGGGATTTACCCGATCGGCTCAGGAACTTTCGTCCGAGGAATGGGCCGAATTGGCCTCCAGTCTCCCGACGCTGCCCATTACCGCAGCCGATATCGGCCGAGATCTTCTCGAGGTCCTCGCTGACCATGGGGCACTGGCCTCCCGAAGCGAAGGTCGTCGCCTTGTGGCCCAATCTGGCCTCTCGCTGAACGATACGGTCGTCGCCGAAGGCCGAGTTCTTGAGGCCAGCGACTTCACCAGCGATGGCTATGCAATGGCCCGGAGGGGCAAAAAACACCGTTTTGTTCTGCGTTTTTTGCCCTGAGTGCCGTCACTCGCCGAGAACGAGATCACCGCACTTTTGACGATGTGCCGAAGGTCATGGGCTGTCGATGTGCATTGGTTGCAGAGTGCGGCTATCTTGCTCGGACCACCTTGGGGCGGCTGTGCCGCACTGGGGAGGTCGACCCCCCTGATTTCGGCATGTGTGAGCTTCTTGCGCTGCCGAGTTGCGTTGGTCGGACCCACTCGTTAGAGTGGCTCTCCGCTCCTGAGGCGGCTTCCACATTCGGAAGCGGCTCCGGTAGCCAAAGTTGTTTCCGGCGAAATTGTTCGCCGGCTGCCGCACCTCCGGGTGCACCGAGTTCTGGCCGGTC
>WLOT01000213.1 GCA_009699125.1 Actinomycetota bacterium | reverse complement strand
CCCCGAAATGCCCTGATTTTCGCTATCGGTCTTGAAACAGTGGCTTTTGCCTGGCTGTGGGTCTTTGTCAATCTGCTGAGCGCCGTCTTGGCCGTGTCGGCCTGTCTCTTCTACGTCTTCGTCTACACGCTGTGGCTGAAGCGGACCTCGAGCAGCAACATCGTGATCGGCGGTGCTGCGGGCGCTGCCCCGGTGCTTATCGGATGGTCTGCCGTGACCAATTCCCTTGCCTGGACCCCGATTTTGCTCTTCGCCATCATCTTCTTCTGGACGCCGCCTCATTTTTGGGCGCTGGCCATTCGCTACGAAGAGGACTACACCGCGGCCGATGTTCCAATGCTTCCGTCAGTGGTTTCTCGTCACGAAACCGCCGTCCGGATCCTCATCTACACCCTCATCGTCTGGGCGCTCACGATTGCCTTCATTCCGGTGGGCGGGATGGGCTGGATCTATGGGGTGCTTGCCGTTGGTTTGGGTGGGTTCTTCACCTATTTGTCGGTGCAATTACTGCGCGATCCGACCACAGCTCGAGCCATGCGCCTCTTCACCTTTTCGATTACGTGGGTGACGTTGCTCTTCGCCGGAATGGCGCTTGATCAACTCGTTCGATCCGGACTCTGAGGTCACTCGCAGGGACCTTCTTCCCGTCGTCGGAAGAATCCGGCCGATGGGTTTCAATCAGGCATCCGGGCGTGTGTAGGGTGAGATCCGTCCTTCCCTTGATCCGGAGGGTCCCCCCTTCGGTCGAGACCGGCCCATGCCGGCCCGAGTGTGCACGCTCGTACGAGGTCCTTACAGAACATGGCTCTAACCGACACCCGACCGGAAACCGGCACCGACGCAACAGCGGTCGCCCCTTCCGTCGTACCCAGTCCGCTCACGATCTTCGGATCCGGTGATCACAAGGCCGTTGGCACGTTCTACGTGTTCGCGGCGCTGGTCTTCGGCATCGCAGGTTGGATCGCAACCGCGCTTGCATCAGTGCACATGGTTGGGTCAGGTTCGTTCCTGACCGACACAACAGGTACGCAACTTCTTCAGACCTCCAAAATTGGCCTGATTTTGCTGGTTATTGTGCCGCTTTTCCTTGGTCTCGCGACCTACATCGTTCCGTTGCAGGTTGGTGCGAGCACCGTTGCATTCCCACGTGCTGCTGCAGCAGCAATGTGGACATGGCTGCTTTCCTCGGGCGTGTTCATCGTTGCGTCGTTCATCGATGGCGGCTTCGGCGGCGAGCGTGCGAAGTCCGTGAGCCTCACGCTGCTCGCACTCGGTGGCCTCATCGTTGCGCTGCTTCTTGGCACGGTGTGTGTGCTCACCACTGCGGTCACGCTTCGTACCCCGGGCATGACGCTCGATCGTGTCCCGATGTTCACCTTCTCAATGCTCGTCGGCGGTGCGATCTGGTTGCTCACGCTTCCGGTGCTGCTCGCCAATCTTCTTCTCATCTGGGTCGACCATCGCTACGGCGGCGGCACGGTTTTCGGTGAGGCAAGCGCGCAGTTCGGCCAGGTGTCATGGATCACCCACGAACCGCAGATCTACGCCTTCCTGATCCCGGGCCTCGGCATCGTTGCCGACGTGGTCGCCACCCTTACCGGTGCTCGCCTTGGTCAGCGCAACCTGTTGCTCGCCGCTATCGGCGCCTTTGGTGTGCTCAGCGTTGGGGCATGGGCGCAGCCGGTCATTTACCCCTCGTTCTCCGACGATCTGGTCTGGCAGGCAATGGGCCTGCTTGTCCTGCTTCCGCTTTTGCTCCTTCTCGGTGGCATCGCCGCTGCGTTCAAGGACGGCAAGCCTTCGCTGAAGAGCCCCCTCGGCCTCGCCGTGGTGTCCATCGTGCTCACCCTCCTTGCCGTGCTCACCGGTGCATTGCTCGTCATCACACCGCTTGAGCTGCGCTCCACAAGCTTCTTTGCCAACGGCCAAGCCATCCTCGTACTCGGCGCTGCCCTTGCCGCCGGCGCTGCGGGCATTGGGTACTGGGGCCCGAAGATGACCGGTGGCCAACTGGCCGACGGCATTGGCAAGCTGAATGTGCTTGTCCTGCTCGGTGGCGGCGTTCTCGGTGGCGTTTCGCTCTGTGTGGTGGGTTTCTCCACACGATTCAGCGGATTGTCGGGCTCGCACGACACGCTCGTTGTCGTTTCGGCCATCGGTTCGGTGCTCCTCGCCCTTGGCTCTCTGCTTGTCATCCTTGGCCTTCTGAGCGGCGCCCGTAAGGGTGCACCCGAGGCTGGCGACAACCCATGGGGCAACGGTCAGACCCTCGAATGGGCCTGTGCCTCGCCGCCCCCCACCGGAAACTTCGGCGACCTTGCCGTTGTTCGTTCGCCCGAGCCGTTGCTCGACGAGGAGGCCTGAGCATGACCGCCCACGTCCTTCCCCCGGCCCCGCCCGTTCAGCGCCCCCGCGTGCTGGTCGTCGGTTCCGCCTTTGCCGCTGCGGCATCGTTCATGGTCTTCATTGGCCTGATCGGCATCTATCTCACGGCCCGAGCCGATGTCATCGGCTCCGGATCAACCTGGCTGCCCGAGGGTTCCAAGATTCCGCTTCAGCAGCCGAACACCATGTTCATCACGCTGATCATGACGGTCTTCACCATGCAATGGGCGGTTTCGGCCATCTCGAAGAACGACCGAGTCAACGCCTACCTCGCACTGGGCCTCACGCTCATGCTGGGTATCGCAACGATCGTCATGACGACCTACCTCTGGTACCTCATGAAGCTCGATGTCGCTTCCGGAGTGCAGGGTGTTCTCATTTACACAATCACCGGCGCACACATTGTGATGCTGGTACTGGCGATGCTGTTTGTCGCCCTCATGGCCCTTCGGGCCTTGGGTGGGCAGTTCACTGCTCGCCAACACGATGGCATTACCGCCGCTGCCGTTTATTGGTACGCGATGGTTGCCGTCTATGCCCTGATCTGGATCTCCATCTACGTCACCAAGTAGGCCGCCATGCTCTCCTCGCGGATGTTCACAACAGCGTTTCGGTTCTTCGCCGGTCT
>WLOT01000212.1 GCA_009699125.1 Actinomycetota bacterium | reverse complement strand
GTCAACGCAGCCATCAGATCGTGCGACACGGTCTCGGCGCGCTTTGCAACATGGACCACCGAGGCGCCGCTGGCGCTGAGGAGAACACTGGTGACGGCGCCGGCATCCTTCTCCAAATCCCCGACGCATTCTTTCGAGCGGTACTGCCCTTCGATCTTCCTGAAGAAGGTCACTACGCGACAGGTCTGGCGTTCCTTCCCGCCGATGCCTCGGCATCAGCAGAGTCCCGCGAGTCGATCGAGCGAATTTTCACCGAAGAAGGACTTTTCATTCTCGGTTGGCGCGAAGTTCCGGTTGACGACTCAATGATCGGTTCGCAGGCGAAGAGTGTTGAACCATCCTTTTTCCAGCCGTTTGTGGTCGGAGAGGGACTTCATGGCCTGTCGCTCGATCGCCACGTGTATCTCGCTCGCAAGCGTTCAGAGAACGAACTCGGCACAGTTGCTCAGGGCGGGGTGTACTTCCCGTCGTTGTCGTGTCGAACGTTTGTCTATAAGGGGATGCTCACAACGGGGCAGCTCGGTCAGTTCTTTACAGACTTGAGCGATCCGCGAGTTGAGTCGGCCCTCGCTCTCGTGCACTCGCGGTTCTCTACCAATACGTTCCCGTCGTGGCCACTGGCCCACCCGTTCCGGTTCATTGCGCACAACGGCGAAATCAACACCGTCCAAGGCAACCGAAACTGGATGCGTGCCCGTGAAGCGCTTCTCGGCTCTGAACTTCTTCCTGGTGACCTTGATCGGATCTTCCCGATTTGTTCGCCGGGGGCTTCAGATTCGGCAACTTTCGACGAGGTCTTAGAACTTCTGCATATGGGCGGTTACGAACTGCCGCACGCCGTCCTGATGATGGTCCCCGAGGCGTGGGAGCACCAGCCGTCGATGCCTCGGGCAAAGCGAGATTTTTATCGATACCACGCGTCGCTCATGGAGCCGTGGGATGGACCGGCGTCGATCGCCTTTACCGATGGCACGGTGATTGGTGCAGTGCTCGACCGCAATGGCCTTCGTCCTTCGCGTTATTGGGTCACCACCGACGATCTCGTCATCATGGCCTCGGAGGTTGGTGTCATTGACGTCGATCCGGCGCGAGTCGTTCAGAAGGGTCGACTTCGTCCTGGTCGCATGTTCCTCGTCGACACTGCGCAGGGTCGAATTATTGATGATGAAGAGATCAAGTCGCATCTCGCCGAGCGTCATCCATACGGCGATTGGCTCGCGGCAAACCAACTCGAACTCCATTCGCTCGCGTCGCAGCCCCATACCCTCATCGCGCACGATGCAGTCGTAAAGCGTCAGCAACTGTTCGGTTACACGAACGAAGAGATGAAGCTCATCCTTGAGCCGATGGCGAAGAACGGACTCGAACCGATCGGCTCTATGGGCACCGACACGCCTATTGCTGTTCTGTCATCGCGTTCACGTTTGCTGTTCGACTATTTCGCCCAACTCTTTGCCCAGGTAACGAACCCACCACTCGATGCAATCCGCGAGGAACTCGTTACGGCAGTGAGCGGAACGCTCGGTCCTGAGGGCAATCTTCTCAACCCGCAGCCTTCGTCATGCCGCCAAATTGTTATCGAGCGACCGATTCTCGACAACGACGAGCTCCGCACACTTGTTCACATTGCAGATCACGAAGGTGCGTCTGATTTCCGCACTGTCGTGATTCCGTGTCTCTATCCGGTCGCCGCCGGGGGAGAAGGGCTGGCAAAGGCGCTCGGGAACGTTCGGCGTCTTGCCTCTGATGCGATCGAGGCCGGAGCAACCATGCTCGTTCTCTCTGATCGCGGCGCCGATGCAGAAATGGCACCTATTCCTTCGCTGCTGTTCACCAGCGCTGTTCATCATCACCTCATTCGCGAAAAGACTCGCACGCGAGTTGGCCTGATTGTCGAGGCCGGCGATGCGCGAGAGGTACACCACATGTGCCTCCTGATTGGCTACGGCGCTGCGGCGATCAACCCGTACCTTGCGTTCGAGACGATCGAAGATCTCATTGCTGAGGGTCGCTCAGAACTGCACGACCCGATCAAGGCGATCGGCAATTACATCAAGTCATCAAGCAAGGGCGTACTCAAGGTCATGTCCAAGATGGGCATCTCCACGGTTGCGTCCTATACCGGTGCTCAAATTTTCGAAGCCGTTGGCTTGTCTCACGATCTGGTCGACGAATACTTCAGTGGCACGGTGAGCCGTCTGGGTGGCATTGGCCTCGACGAAATCGCGGCCGAGGTCGCAGTCCGTCATCGCCTTGCCAATCCCGAAAACCCAACACAACGGGCCCATCGTTCGCTCGAAGTTGGTGGGGAATACCAGTGGCGTCGTGAAGGGGAATATCACCTCTTCAACCCGGAGACGGTTTACAAACTCCAACATTCAACGCGCTCAGGCCGCTACGACGTATTCAAGGAGTACACATCGAGCGTCGATGATCAATCAAAGAACCTCGCTACGTTGCGCGGTCTTTTCGAGCTCCGTACTGGTGCACGCCCTGCCGTGTCGATCGACGAGGTCGAACCGGTCTCGGAAATCGTGAAGCGCTTCTCCACCGGAGCGATGTCCTACGGCTCGATCTCGGCTGAGGCACACGAGAATCTTGCGATCGCCATGAATCGCCTGGGTGGCAAATCGAACACGGGCGAAGGTGGCGAAGACGCCGAGCGTTTCATCCCGCTTCCCAACGGCGATTCTCGACGTTCGGCAATCAAGCAGGTTGCATCCGGCCGCTTTGGCGTTACGAGCGAATACCTCGTCAATGCCGACGACCTTCAAATCAAGATGGCACAGGGTGCAAAGCCAGGTGAAGGCGGTCAGCTCCCAGGTCACAAGGTGTACCCGTGGGTCGCAAAGACGCGTCACTCAACCCCAGGCGTCGGACTTATTTCACCCCCGCCGCATCACGACATCTATTCGATTGAAGATTTGGCACAGCTCATCCACGATCTCAAGAACGCGAACACCGAGGCTCGTGTTCACGTGAAGCTCGTGTCTGAGGTTGGCGTTGGCACGGTTGCTGCGGGTGTTTCGAAAGCTCACGCCG
>WLOT01000211.1 GCA_009699125.1 Actinomycetota bacterium | reverse complement strand
TGGGCAATGCCCAACACCGTCCGAGCAAATTGCTCGGACACCAGGATCGATACTCCCTCTTGCGAGACCTGAGCCACGATCTCGTAGAGATTGGCTACGACAAGCGGAGCCAGACCCATCGACAGTTCGTCGAGGAGCAGTACCGATGGATTCACGGACAGTGCCCGCGCCATCGACAACATTTGCTGTTCGCCACCAGACATGGTGCCGGCCAACTGCTTACGCCGTTCTCCCAAACGCGGGAAACGGGCGTATGCGATTTCTTCAACATCGGCGAGCGAAACGCCCGCCATGGTCGCCATCCAGAGGTTCTCGCGAACCGTGAGGTTCGGGAACACACCGCGACCTTCAGGAATGGTGCACAAGCCGATGCGAGCAAGCTCATCGGCGGAAGCGCCGTTCACGACTCGGCCAGCCAATCGAACCTCGCCGGCGGTGGGCTGCAAGAGCCCGGACACCACCTTGAGGATGGTCGACTTTCCGGCGCCGTTGGGGCCGAGAAGCGCGACGACTGATCCCTGAGGTACAGAAAGGTTGATGCCGTGGAGAACTTCGATTGTCCCGTACGCAGCACGAACATCGACGAGTTCGACGAGAGGCGCGCCATCGATTGCGCCTTTATCTTCGTGATAGTGGGTTTCGCTCATCCGACACTCTCCGGGGAACCAAGGTAGGCATCGATAACGGTCGGATCATTTCGAACGTATTCGGCGGTGCCACTCGAAATGATCGTGCCGAAATCGAGAACGTGGATCGTTTCGCACACCTTCATGACAAGCGCCATGTCGTGCTCGACGAGACAAATACCAAGGCCGTCGTTGCGAGCAAGATCCTTGAGAAGCTCACCGAATTGTTCGGTTTCTTCTTCGGTCTGCCCTGATGCAGGCTCATCAAGAAGCAGCAACGTGGGCTGGATCATGAGTGCTCGTGCGAGTTCAACAACGCGAGCTTGTCCGGTCGGGATTTCTCCGACCTCGCGATCAGCCACACCGGTCAGCCCAACGAGGTTGATGATGCGATCGGTCTCAGCGTTGACATCCATACGCGTCGTGCGGAAACTCCAGCGATTGCGAATTTCACCTGCAACACGGACGTTGTCGCGAACTGACAACGAGGTAAAAAGTTCAAGCCGCTGGAAGGTACGGGCAAGACCCATACGCGTGCGCTTGTGCGGAGGTTCTTTGGTGACGTCTTTGCCGTTGAAAATGATCTTCCCGGCGGTGAGCGGCTGAAGCCCAGTGATGGTGTTGAACAACGTGGTTTTGCCAGCGCCATTCGGACCAATGAGCCCGGTAACGCTGCCAGCTTCAACCGAGATCGAAACATCGTTCAGTGCAACGTTGCCGCCAAACTTCACTTTGACGTCAACAGTTTCAAGCAGAGACACCAGAGGCCTCCTCTCGGACGGTTCCTGCAGACGGAATCACAACACCCTCAAGATTGAGCGCATGATCCATGGTCGCAAGATCTTCAGGAGTAAACGGTCGGTCGATACCGATAAGTTCCGGTGGGACCGGCTGCGGCACACCGCGCATCGCGCGGGCCAGGAGGATCTTTCCTCCAACAATCGGAACGAGGATCAGGTTGATCAGCGTGAGGATCACGAAGTTCCAATTCGTGATCACTTCGGCAGCCGTCAGTGCCCAGATCGCAGCTTCAAGACCAATCATCGTGAACATCAGCGGCTTTGACTGCTTGATCTGATCAAGACCTTCGACAATGTCACTCACCGCACCCGACGGGTTCTTGCCCATCGTGATACCGATCGTGGCCGGCAAGACCGTGACGGCAGAAACGAAGAACAGGAAGATCGCTTCGAGACTCGAGTAGTCGACTGCGAACTTCTTCAGCGTGAGATCGAGCATCTGCACGAATGCAATGAGGAAGAGGCCGGCAAAGAGCGCTCCGGAGATGTACCCGATGCCGCCAACCACGGTGATCATCATGAGCGACAGGCTCAGAAGAATGTCGAAACGGTCGGAGTTCACGGTTCCGATTTGGGCCGCCATCATGACGCCACCAATTCCAGCGATGGCTGCAGACATCATGAAGATCGACAGTTTCAGGCGCACAACGCTCATGCCCAATGTGGCAGAAGCGGCGGGGCTGTCCTTCATGGCGGCAAGACGACGTCCGTATCCGCTGTGACGTAAATAGACCATGCCGATTCCAATAACGACAAAGAGCCCAGCGCAAAGAAAGAGGAACGCGTCGGGACTATTGAAATCGAACGGACCAATCTTCGGCTTCGGAATCGTGAGCTGCCCTGCGGTGAAAATCGTGAACTTCAATCCGAAAATGTCGCGTTCATTGCGTTCAGTGAGCACCATTCGGGAAACGAAGACACCGAACGCCATCGTGGCGAGGGCCAAATAGAGACCGCGCAATCGGAGTGCCGGCAAGGCGATGACGGCGCCCACTAACGCGGTAACGACTGCCGCGAGCAAGATGCCCCAAAGGGTTGTACGCGCATCAGTTCCGGAGCCCGTGGTGCCGAAGTGGTAGACGACGATGACAGCGATGGCACCGAATGAAAGTGCCGCGAGGTTGATTTCGCCGGCAAATCCTGTGAGCAGTACGAGCGACAAGGCGATGATCGCAAAGGTCAACGCAAGGGTCAACGTATTGACTGCCGTGCGCTCCATGATGACCTTGAGACAAAACACCACAACCATCATCACGAGACCGGCAATCCAGGCGGTACGAAGTGATGGCATGCGGAATCGTTCGCGCAAGCGAAGCACTGTCGCTCCACGAAGTCGATCCTGGGGAAGGACGATGAGAACGATGAAAAGAAAGATCATCGGGAGCGAGTTACGGAACGAACTCGACCATGTCCACTTGCTCGGGAAGTAGGCGATGACATACGTCGTCGTAAGACCAATGACGATGGCCCCAGCGAAGGTGCGCGGGAGGCTTCGGAGGCGACCGAACATCGCCGCAGCGAACGCATCAATCACAAGAAGGGTGAGCTGACCGGCGCTCATTGCTGAACCAATCATCGGCTGGATGAGGATGCCTGCAAGAGCGGCGAGGAAGGAACCGCCGGCCCAAGAAATCATGG
>WLOT01000210.1 GCA_009699125.1 Actinomycetota bacterium | reverse complement strand
GGTAGGAAGCCGTCTCCTCGACAACGCCGTAGGGCTCGCTCGCGACAATGAACGAATCTTCGGCGAGGCCGATGTAGAGCGCTTGCCCAGTTCCACGGAGCGCAAGCAACAACGAATCGGCAGCATCAGCAGCGCTTGCCGCGATCGCAACCGATCCTTCAAGTTCGTTCACCGTTGAACGGAATGCATCAAGCACTCCGGTGCCATCTGCCATTGCTCTCGATGTCAGCGTTGGGATGACCTTCGCGTCGGTCGTGATCTCATCCGCAATGTGCAACGACTGAGCAGCTTTGAGATCGGCAAAGTTGTCGACATCGCCGTTGAGAACAGCGGTGACGTACGCGCCACCGACCTCGTCGATTTCTTCGGAGTTCAGCGGATGGGCATTGGGCTGACTGATGATCCCAACGCTGGCCCACCGAGTGTGACCAAGAACAACAGCTTCAACATCAGGTGAACCAAGTGCATGACGGAGCAGTGGGTCGGAAATAATCGCGGCTCGAAGCGCTCGCGTGTTATCGCCAAGTTCGCCAATCTCTGCCGCCGCTTTGTACACAAAGCTCAAATGACCTTCCGGCGTGCGCACTGCCATAGATCCGAACAACGAATCGGCAGCGCGATCGGCAATGACAGCGCGAAGTGCAGGCGAGGAAAGGTCGAGACCATGGTTACGCACAAGAAGGTGGAGGCCAGCACTGTCGCGGCCGCGAACCTCAAGACGATCTAGTGCAGAAAGCGCCTGATGAATTGAGAGCGCCACAGCGACGGCAGCAGGAAGAAATGCTTCACCAACTGAGCCGACACCATCGAGGAGTCCGGTCACGCCATCGGCAGCGCGAAGACGATCGCGCTGCACCGCCCACACCGCGTCCTTCAACGCAACAACAGCAGCGTTCAGGCGTTCGAGTTCACGACCCGCGAGCGCATGTGCGCCACGGGCGTCGGAATCAAGATGGCGTTCGAGTTCCTCGATCTGATGAGCGAGCCCTTCGATGAGATTAGTTGTGGCGATTCGGAGACCCGACACCTCGAGCAATGCGCGGACGCCAGCAACGCCCCGCAACAGTCGATCAGCATCCGCCACCGCAGTCGCCGCATCGGCAACAGGGGCGACCACGACAGTCTTTGAGGCGATGACCCCAGCCAGCAATTGCGATGCCGCTTCGAGGCGGTCACAAACTTCAGCCGAGCCGGGAGGCTGGCGGAGCGACGGTCGACGAACGACGGCGATAATCCCGCACATGAGGTGGCCAGCCTAGGCCGAGCAGGCCTGGATCACGGCTGCAGCAAGGTTGTCAGCTGCGGCCTCGGCCTGTTCCAGGGTGGGAGCTTCCACCATGACTCGCACGAGGGGTTCAGTGCCGCTGAGTCGGATCAACACACGGCCCCGAGCACCCAACGATTGTTCGACCTCAGCGATCTCACCGGCAATGGCGTCGACAATGTCGTCACGACGATGTTCGAGGCGGACATTGCGCAATACCTGCGGAAGTCGCTCCATGACTTCGTCGGCCAGAACCGACAACGGCGTTTGAGAACGCCCAACAAGATCGACGAGTTGCACGCCGGAAAGGACACCGTCGCCGGTGGTCGCCCGATCGGCGAAGACAATGTGGCCGGACTGTTCGCCGCCAAGCGAACTCGATGTGCGAGCAAGCGCCTCGAGAACATGACGATCGCCAACAGGAGTCTCGACAACTTCGATGCCCTGAGCGTCCATGGCTAAACGGAAACCAAGATTCGACATCACCGTGACAACTACGCGATCGCCCGCGAGCTCGCCGCGTTCCCGAAGGTCGCGAGCGAACAACGCAATGAGTTGGTCACCATCAATGAGTTCACCACGTTCATCGACCGCGAGAAGACGGTCAGCGTCACCATCAAATGCGAGTCCAAGGACAGCATCATTCGCAACCACAGCCCGCTGCAGGTCTTCCGGATGCGTTGACCCGCATGCGTCATTGATGTTTCGACCATCGGGTTGTGCGTGCAGCACTTCAACATCGAGACCAAGCCCACGGAAGATCGCAGGTGCAACAAATGAGGCGGCTCCGTTTGCGCAATCGATGACGATTCGCATTGGGACAACCGAAGCAATCGATGACGAGACGGCGCCACACCAGTCGGCGACAGCATCTGCGTCGGTCTCGATGTTCGTCGCAAGATCACCATCACTACCCGAAGCAACAATTGCGTCGAGAGCGCTTTCAAGTGCTGCTTCAAGTTCGTCCGACAACTTGCGGCCGCCAGCAGCAAAGAACTTGATGCCGTTATCGGACCACGGATTATGTGAGGCAGAGATCACTGCGCCAGGAACACCACGCTGCGCACAGACCCACGCAACCGCAGGCGTTGGGACAACACCCATGCTCAACGGCTGCGCGCCACCGAGAACCAATCCACCAGCAAGGGCGCGTTCAAGACGTTCACCTGATTCACGTGTGTCGCGACCAATGACGAACGCAGAGGTTCCAAGAACCTGGGCTGCGGCCTGGCCTAATGCAACAACAAGCGCGTCAGTGAACTCAGATGCGGGGCCGCGAACACCGTCGGTTCCGAATCGGAGAGTCATGAGTTAGAAGCAAACGATCTCGCCGACAAAAGCGAGAACGAATGAATTAGCGCTTCGAGTACTGCGGAGCCTTACGAGCCTTCTTGAGGCCGTACTTCTTCGATTCCTTCTTACGATCATCGCGAGTAAGGAATCCGGCCTTCTTGAGCTCGCCACGCAGTTCGGGATCGAGTTCGATAAGTGCACGGGCAATGCCGTGACGAAGAGCGCCGGCCTGGCCGGACACGCCGCCACCGTCGATGTTGCAAACGACGTCATAGACCTCGTCGGTGCTCGTAAGACGAAGCGGTTCGGTGAGAATCATGCGATGCGTTTCGGACGGGAAGTACTCAGCGACCGGACGCTTGTTCACAGTGATGGTGCCTGAGCCAGGACGAAGCATGACGCGTGCGACTGCACGCTTACGACGACCGGTTGACTGAACGAGGGGGTTCGACATTGTCTGTTCCTTGCCGCTCAGCGAGCCTTGGCGTGGGCGAATTCGATGGTCTGCGGATCCTG
>WLOT01000021.1 GCA_009699125.1 Actinomycetota bacterium | reverse complement strand
GCGTGCCCTTCGGCTTCGCCTCGGCTTTCACAAGACGCGAACGCGCATGAACCTTGGCACCGGCCGGAACCGGCGAAAGAAACCGGAGACCTTCAGCGCCGTAGTTCACGGCACTTCCGTTGCCGGCAATCTTCACCGGAAAGGTCGCCAACTTCGGCATGAGGCTCAGTGTCAGGAAACCGTGGGCCACGGGACCACCGAATGGGCTTTCCTTCAACGAACGCTCGACATCGATGTGGATCCACTGACGATCGCCAGTGAGCTCCGCGAAGTCATTGATCATCTGCTGCGACACCTCGATCGATTCGCCCCACTCGCCGAACTCTTCGCTGGCAAGCGCATTAATCGCATCGATGTCGTCGAACCGGACCTCGGCCATGGACCACCCTCTCGTTCACGTGCACGCCGGGGGCTCCCGACCTGCGGTTGGCGATAGTACCGGCAGATCTCCTCCCGCCCGCCACTCTCAGTCTTCCCGCCAAGAACGCCACACAATCGATGACCGATGGGTAGCCTCTCGCCGATGAGTACCTCAGACGACGCCACCATTGTCGACGATCGGATATCAACGCTGCTCGCCGAGCTCGACCCGACCACGACCGACGAGGTCACGTTCCGGGGACGCCAGTACGACCTCGGTTTGGGCTGGGTGCACTTTCCTGTAGGGCGCGGTGGCCTCGGGCTCTCCCCCACCCTCCAGAAGGACATCGACCGTCGCCTCCGCGAGGCCGGTGCGAAGGCGATCGAGACTCGATTCTTCTTCGGCATCACAATGGCCGGTCCCACAATCGCAACACATGGCACCGACGAACAGTGCGACACATTGCTGCGACGAATCTTCACCGGCGAAGACGCCTGGTGTCAGTTGTTCTCCGAGCCTGGCGCCGGCTCCGATCTCGCTGGACTCGGATGTCGAGCGGTACGAGATGGCGATGAATGGATCATCACTGGGCAGAAGGTGTGGAACACACTCGCCCACATCGCAAACCGCGGGATGCTCGTCGCTCGCACCGACCCCAACACTCCGAAGCACAAAGGTCTCACCTACTTCGCACTCGACATGCACGCACCCGGCGTCGAGGTCCGACCACTTCGACAGATGACAGGCGAAGCCGAATTCAACGAGGTTTACCTCACTGAGGTTCGAGTTCCCGATTCTGATCGGATCGGAGAAGTCGGCGAAGGTTGGCGTGTCTCGATGACGACGCTGGCGAATGAGCGCACCACCATCGGCGGAGGCGGCGGAGGAACCCCGCAGCAGGGTTCCGGAGCAATCGCAGAAGCTCTCCGAGTCTGGGCCGACGAAGAGTCAGCTCACAACGCAGTGACGCGAGATCGCCTCATGCAACTTTGGATCAATGCTGAAGTTCTTCGTCTCACAAACATTCGAGCCTCACAGAACCGACGTGTCGGTAACCCCGGGCCTGAAGGTTCGATTGCCAAGCTTCAGTTCGCAGAGGTCAACAAGGACATTTACGAATTCTGCGTCGAGCTCCTCGGCGCGAAGGCCCTCATCGACTACGACTACACGATGAAACGGTCAGATCACATCGGACTGATCGGACCACCCGGATCAGGACGAAAGATGTTCCTGCGTTCTCGCGCCAATTCAATTGAAGGTGGAACATCCGAGATCCAGCGGAACATTCTTGGCGAGCGCGTACTCGGACTACCGGGCGAACCGAGAGTCGACAAGGAACTCCCCTGGATCGACGTCCCCCGCAACTAGTCGCCAACGATGCGGATCTCTCTCGACATATCAACGAACCCAAGCGATTACGCCTTTTTCTTCGACATTCGCGTTCGTTTCGCGGAAACCGATGCAATGGGAGTCGCACACCATTCCTCGTACGTCGCGTGGCTTGAAGCGTCTCGAGTCGAGTTCCTCCGGAAGCTCGGAACCCCCTACCCAGATATCCGAGCCAAGGGGTTCGATTTCGCGGTGCTTGAGTTATTTACGAACTATCGGCGGTCGGCACGTTTCGACGAAGTTGTGCGAGTCCATACGAGAGTCTCTTCGTTCAAGGCTGCAACATTTCAGATGGAGTATTTGCTGACCATCGACGACGAGGTCTGCGCTCTTGCTGCAACAGTGCACGGAGTTGTCGACCCCGCAGGACGTGCAACCAGGGCTCCGTCGTGGATGCGCGAACTGCTCGCAGGCGCCTGATCTCAGTCGCGAAAGACGGGCTTTCGACCTTCGGCGCGAGCGGCAACTGATTCATCCCAATTCTTTGTCGTCAATCGCACATACAACTGTGCCGTCATCTCGTTACGCATATGCGATCGAAAACTTGTCGACTCAAGTCCACCAAGAATCATCTTTTTGGTGAGTTCGATACCGACTCGACTCAGTCCAGCGATCTGTTCAGCGATTTCGATTGCGGTGGCAAGGAGTTCGGAGCGAGGGACCACTCGCGAGACGAGTCCTGCTCGCTCTGCTTCTTCGACACCCATGTCACGACCAGTCAGCATCAGTTCGCTCGATCGCCCAGCCCCGATGATGCGAGGGAGGATGAAGCTCAAGCCGAGTTCGGTAGCGGTGAGACCGTTATTGATACCCGCAGCGCGGAAATACGCCTCGGGTGAGGCGACGCGGATATCGCAGGCTGCGGCGAGGCATAGACCCCCTCCGATTGCCGCTCCGTTGATGGCGGCGATCACTGGTTGAGGCATGTCCTGGATTCCGAGGATGATGTCGTCAAGCAATTTGCCGGCGCGTTGCGCAATAACGGTTGGCGTCAGCCCTTCAATATGCGGAATCGTTCCCGAGACCTTCTGATCGGCACCCGAACAGAAACCTTCACCTGCTCCAGTGATGATGACCGCTCGAGTGTCATTGTCATGAGCAACCTCTTCAAGCTGCTCACGCAATGGCAACATCACATCAAAGGCCATGGCGTTCATGCGCTCAGGCCGATTCAGGGTGATGACGGTGACCGACGGAATCGGCTTCTCAACGAGTACGAACGACATGACTCTCCCTTTGGAACACTGCGATGTCCGGCACCTTAGCCATCACTTTTCGGGTGATTTCGTCCGATGTGGCCCATGACCCGCAGAGGGTGCACAGCACTGAGCCCACGAGCCGGTAGCGTCAACTGCGGTCTCGGGCATGCCTGAAGCCCAAAACGCGTCGCTGCCGACGCCACTGCCACGGCGCGACACTTCTGATCGACATCACCAGATCGGCCTCACGACGCCGACGAAGGAGGCCCCCAATGGGAGCCCAGCGGACAAGTTTCGAAAAACTTCAACGAGATCGCGATAAGAAAGCCAAGCAGGCTCTGAAACGAGAGCGCCGCCAAACCGGCGAACCCCGCATTGGTCCCGACGGCGAAGAGGAACTCGTCGAACTCTCCTCCGAGGGCGAACTCTCGGCCGCCGAACTACTCGCTCAGATCGAGTTAATTCACAAACAACTCGACGACAAGGTCATCGACTTCGACGAGTTCGAGGAGCGCAAGGCCGATCTCATGGCCCGCCTCCCTATCGACTGATTCACTTCACGTAGGTCGAGCCCAAGTCGCGTAAGACCTCAAGACATTCGTTCGCGCAGTTCGTGATGACATCAGCAACAGGTTCGATCGCTTCGATCCGCCCAGCGACTGCGCCACCGAGAGCGAGTGCCGCATCCATGTCACCGCCGAAGTAAAGCTCTTGGTGGCGTGCCATGTGCTCCATTGCGTTGCTGCTCACATCGAACTCGAGTGCATTGCTTCGATCAGTGCGCAGCACGCGCAACGACGGGGCTGCGTGACGGTTGAGAAGAACGGTGTCGGTTTCTGAAGCACTGACGATCGCCTGTTTCCAGTTCTCGTGAATAGGCGACTCGATAGTGGCCACCATTCGCGTGCCCATCTGGATCGCTTCTGCTCCTAAAGCAAAAGCAGCTGCCATAGTTCGACCATCAACAAACCCACCTGCGGCAATCACCGGAACGTTTACTTTCGATGCAACTAATGGCAGCAGCACCATTGTTGAGACATCGCTGGGATTCTTAAATCCACCGCCCTCTGAACCTTCAACCACGAGGCCATCAACGCCGGCATCAACCGCCTTGAGTGCGGCGCGAAGCGTGGGAACGACGTGGAAGACCGTGAGGCCAGCATCTTTCAGCTGAGACGTATAGGTGCGGGGATCGCCCGCTGAAGTGATCACAAAGCGGACACCCTGGTTGACCACAAAATCGACGATTGATGGGTCGCGCACAAACGCCTGCGCAATGTTGACGCCGAATGGTCGATCGGTGAGATCGGCCATCTTCGCGATCTCCTCACGAATCGCAGCGAGATCCCCTGACGATGTTTCGATGATTCCCATCGCACCCGCGTTGGAAACTGCCGAGGCCAATTGCGCCCGCGCGATGTATCCCATTGGCGCCTGCACAATTGGAATCTCGATGCCAAGCATCCGAGTTATGCGATTGTCGAACATGACCCATCTTCCATTAGACGTGGGATCGCCAAGCGAACCTGAAGCTCCCATCGCAGGTGTCACTGATCGGTCGGGCCCAAAGGCTCGCCGAAGTGTCAGACCGGCTCGTAGATCTCGTAGACGAGCTTGCCGCCTTCGCCGACCTGGCCACGCCCGAACAGGTGGAGCGCATTGAGCCAGCGGTAGCGCTCGTCGCCTGCTTCAAACTCCATTCCCACATAGACCGGGGTCTTGCCCATGCCTGCGGACCAATCCGCCCGCCCCTTGTAAGCGAGGTAGATCGGTGCCCCGTCATCGGTCATCAGCGTCATGCGGATATCGAAGGTGCCGACGCCCTGTGCATCGATCGCCAACCAATCAGCAGCGGCGTGGCCCACAAGGCTGGCAGAAAGCCTCGGACCGTCGATGCGGGCCTCGTTGATCTCTTGAACAATTCGGGTGCCCGCTGGGGTCGATCCGAGCATGTAGAGGCCATCAGAAGCGACAGCAAGGGTCAATGTGGCAAAGGGATGCAGTTCCATCGTCTGATCATTCCATGTCGGTCGCCCATAGGAGCGATTTCCCACTCCCACCAGCGGAAAATGGGAGTCGATTCGTTCTCACGCCGTCGGCGTGGGAGCGTGGAGGCCGACCGGAGCGGTCGAGGAGAGCAACTAATGGACGAATCGACCGACAACACCACCTTCGCCGACCTGGCGCTACGACCTGAATTGGTCGAGGCATTGTCCAGTCTGGGGTACGAAGAACCGACCCCGATCCAGCGTGAATCCATCCCGCCGCTGATCGCTGGTCAGGACCTGTTGGGCCAAGCCGCAACTGGTACCGGCAAGACCGCAGCGTTTGCGTTGCCGATGCTTGAGCATCTCGATGCCGACAACCGCTCGAAGAACCCGACGGGGTTGATCCTCGTCCCCACCCGCGAACTCGCAATGCAGGTCTCTGAAGCGGTCCACAAATACGGACGCGGTTTGGGCGCTCGAGTTCTTCCCATCTATGGCGGTCAGCCGATCGGTCGCCAGCTCCAGGCATTGAGTCGTGGCGTCGATGTTGTTGTCGCCACCCCAGGTCGCGCCGTCGACCACATCAAGCGCGGAACGATTCCACTCAAGAACATCGCAATGGTCGTTCTCGATGAAGCCGACGAAATGCTCGACATGGGATTCGCCGAAGACCTCGACGCCATCCTCGGCGCACTTCCTACCGAACGTCAGACCGTTCTGTTCTCGGCCACCATGCCAAAGCGAATCGAATCGCTAGCGCGACGCCACCTTTCGAACCCCACAACCATCCGCATCGAAGCACCGGTTGTAGCCAAGGGTGATGCCCCAAAGGTTCGCCAGCTTGCGTTCATGGTTCCGCGATCTCACAAGCCCGCAGCGCTCGGACGCATCCTCGATGTTGAGTCTCCGGCTGCAGCGATTGTTTTTTGTCGCACCCGTCTCGAGGTCGACCAACTCACTGAGACCCTGAACGGTCGTGGGTATCGAGCCGAGGCGCTTCACGGCGGCATGAACCAAGAAGGACGTGATCGAGTCATGGCTCGCGTCCGTAGCGGCAATGCCGACCTTCTGATCGCTACCGACGTTGCAGCACGTGGTCTCGATATTGATCTGCTCACTCACGTCGTGAACTACGACGTGCCTTCAGCCCCTGAGTCCTACGTGCACCGAATCGGTCGCGTCGGACGAGCAGGTCGCGAAGGCGTCGCAATCACGCTGGCTGAGCCACGCGAACATCGTCTGCTCGAAAACATTCAACGAGTGACTGGCGACAAGATCGCAATCGAGAAGGTTCCGACCATCTCCGATCTTCGGAACCGCCGCATGGAGCTCACACTGGGAACGCTTCGAGAGACACTCCTTGACGATGATCTCGATCGTTACCGAACCATTGTTGAATCTCTGACCGATGAGTTCGACTTGTTCGATGTCGCACTTGCTGCCGTAAAACTCACCCACGAAGCAACCACCGGCGCTGAAGACGAGGTTGAGATCCCTGAGGTTGAGGTTCGACGCTCGAAGGACCGCAAGAACGACCGGGGTGACCGTGGTGACCGAGGTGATAGAGGAGAGCGCGGCGATCGCGACAAGAAGGGCAAGAAGGGCAAGGACCGCTCGATCGGCGTTGATTCCACCCGCTTGTACTTCCCCATCGGTCGCTCCGCCCAGGTCCGACCCGGCGATCTCGTTGGAGCAATCACCGGTGAAACGGGCCTCGCCGGCAAGCAAATCGGTTCGATCGAAATCGCCGACAAGTTCTCGCTTGTTGAAGTCCCCGAAAAATCAGCCGACGACATCATCCGAGCGATGAAGAAGACAACGATCAAGGGACGCAAAGTTGTCCCACGTCGCGAGCGTTTCCAGCGCTTCGAACGCTGACCAACTTCTGCGGCGAACCCGTACGCTTGAAGCATGTCTGACGACGTCATTCTTCAAACGGTTCCGCTTGGCTTGCATTGGCCAACGATCGATCCTTTTCTCTTCTGCGCGCATCATGACGATCAGTACCCATCTGGCAACGAGCAATTAGGGCCCGACGCGTCCCTAGAAGGCCGGAACATTGGCATGGACTTCGAGGGTGTTGATGGTTGGCGCATGTATCACGGCTCCGTTGTTCCTGGATTCCCACAACACCCTCACCGTGGGTTCGAAACAATCACCTATGTGCGCGAAGGCATCTGCGATCACTCAGACTCGCTTGGCGCGATAGCCCGATTCGGCGAAGGCGATGTTCAGTGGCTCACCGCCGGTGCAGGCATCGTGCATTCCGAGATGATGCCGCTCAGAAACCAGTCAGCTCCCAATCCGCTTGAACTGTTTCAGATCTGGTTGAACCTTCCTGCGGCCGACAAGATGTCCAACCCCTACTTCACAATGCTTTGGTCCAACCAGATTCCCAAGGTTCGACACACCAATGCCGACGGTCGCACGACTGAAGTCGTCATTATCGCCGGTTCCTTCGGAGAAACTCCGCCTCTCTCACCGCCTCCCAATTCTTGGGCATCGAAGGGTGCGGCAGATGTCGCTGTGTGGCATCTGCATCTCGATCCGGGCACATCGCTTCAACTTCCTGCAGCAGCAACCGCAGAAACCGTCCGCACGCTCTATGTCTTTGACGGCGATGGCGTGCAGATCGGCGAGACCCACTTGGAGTGCGACACAGGCTCTGTCCTTCGATCCACCGATGCCACCACTCTCCACTCCTCAGGCGGCGCAGATTGCCTTGTCCTTCAAGGTCGCCCCATCGGCGAGCCGATTGCACAGCAAGGCCCCTTCGTGATGAATGACGAAGCAGGTCTTCGGCAGACGTTCATCGATTACCAGCGCACAGGATTTGGCGGCTGGCCGTGGCCCGTCGATGGTCCAGTCCATGCCGCTGACCGTCAGCGGTTTGCGTTGCACCCTGACGGTCGTCTCGAAGAACCCGTCTAAGCCCGCACCGCTTCCACAACACCCGGTAGCGTCACCGACGCAGAATCCATCGCAATTGCTCCGGGGGGACCAATGGCACACGAAACGCGAAGCGATATCGACCTTCTCGATGGCGAGTGGTACGCACGTCAGCCATACGAGCAGTGGGCGTGGATGCGAGACAACGCGCCGGTCTACTGGGACGAACCAAACCAGGTATGGGGCATCACTCGCTACGAGGACGTCCTCGCAATCGAGAAAGATGCGAAGACATTCTCTTCGATGAGAGCACCGCGCCCCCACGGCGAACCGCTTCCGATGATGATCTCAATGGACAACCCGGAACATCAGCGACGGCGTTCGCTTGTAAATCGAGGCTTCACTCCAAAGAAGGTTCAAGCGCACGAGGAAACAATTCGAGGGATCTGCTCGAAACTGATCGACGATGTCGCGGCTAAGGGCCAATGCGATTTCGTGTGGGACATCGCTGCTCCGCTGCCGCTGCTACTCATTGCCGACATGCTGGGTTTTGAACCCGACGCCTATGACGACCTCTTGCGTTGGTCCGACGACATGATCCGCGGCACTACCGGTACGCCTACCCCCGAGGTGCAACTAGCGGCCATGAACGCCGGCATCGAGTTTCGCGACTACCAACTGCGCGTGATTGCCGATCGCCGATCCCGCCCACCGCAAGATGACCTCATCAGCACACTGGTCAACGCCGAAATCGACGGCCACAAACTCGATGACGAATCAATCGTTAGCGAGACATTGCTGATCTTGATCGGCGGCGATGAGACCAGCCGACACGTCATCACCTGCGGGATGCTGGCCTTGCTGGAATTCCCCGACCAGCGTGATTTGCTCGCCCAACAACCGGACCTCATTGAGAACGGCGTCGAAGAACTGTTGCGGTGGGTGTCGCCGATCAAGAACATGGCACGCACCGTCACCAAGCCCATCGAACTTCACGGAGAGCGACTTCAAGAGGGCGATCAGGTGATGCTGTTCTACCCATCAGCAAATCGCGACTCAAGAATCTTTGAGAATCCCGACCAACTCGATGTGCGTCGCAACCCAAATCCCCACCTTGCTTTTGGATTCGGGCCCCACTTCTGCCTCGGCGCTTCATTGGCTCGTCTCGAACTCAAGATCATGTTCGAGGAACTCTTACTCCGGTTGCCCGATATTCAACTCGCCTCCGCCGAGCCACTTGAATTCCGAGCTTCGAATTTCATTAGCGGTCCAGAGTCAATGCCCGTCCGATTCACCCCTGCGAACTGAGCGAGGAAACAAATGAACTTTCATCCCGATGAAGTCCGAGCCGCGTACGACAACTTCGTAGCGGTTGGCGATAGCGGCGACTGGAACGCCTGGGCAGACCTGCACACGGTTGACGGCCTTTGGGTTGAGCATCACCTCGGCACATTTCGTGGTCGTGAGGAAATCCGAAAAGCAATCGTCGACGTCATGGCGCTTGCTCCATCAACGATGGAGTTCCCGATCGAATGGGTCGTGATCGACGGAAATCGCGTCGTCTATTACCCCTGGCAGGTTCTCCCCCATCCCACTGGCGGCGATCCGTTCCGATTCAGTTGCATCACGATTCTCGAATACGCGGGCGACGGGCAGTTTTCGTATCAAGAGGACGTCTACAACCCCGCTGAAGGCGAACGAGTCTTCGGTGAGTGGATTGCTGCGGGTGGACGCCTTCCGGGAATGGACTAGTCGCTAACGACTCGGGGCGACACCGGCGGCCTTCGCCGCTTTCCCATACCAGTCGGCGAGCGAGTCGACCGTCTCATGCGCGTTCAGACCGCTTGGATTCGGAAGAATCCAGAGTTCAGAGCCTTCGAATGGTTCTTCAGACGGGCCAATAGAAACCTTGGCGTTACCAAACGCCTGTCGGTACGCCGTGACACCCAGCACTGCAACAACATTCGGTTTCTTCTTACGGACGAGTGTGCGAAGCAACTCTCCGCCGTCGAGTAATTGCTGCTTCGACAATTCATCGGCTCGGGCAGTAGCGATGGGACAGATATTCGAAATCCCTATCCCTTTGCGCTCGAGTTCCGAACGAACATTGTCGGGCAACCCACACGATGCATCGACTTCCGCGCTCGTGATGCCAGCGCGATACATCGCTGGCCAAAATCGATTTCCGGGACGCGCGAAGTGTGCGTTCACTGCAGCGGTCCAGAGCCCCGGATTGATGCCGACAAACAAGAGGTTCGTCTTCTTGGGCAGAAGATCATCGACGGTGAGCCCATGGAAGGTCCGAAGCTCATCTTTCGTGGGTCGGCGTCCTTCGATAAACCCAGGTCGCGACGTCACGGGACTCAAATCGTCGCGATGTCGGATGGCGAAAGTTTGCGATGCTCGATTCCGATGAAGCCGTCAGTTGACGTATAGGTGTCTTCACCGGTGAAAAGTCCGTCTTCGCCGATTGGCCACAACACGCACATCCGAGCTTCATAGAGATAACTCGCATCGACGTCATCAACCGGAACGCCGCGTGCCGCGAGTGTCGAACCGGGATATGCCATACGCATGGTTCCTTCCGTCACGATGCAGTGCCGATCGACGACGAGCCATTCAGTATCGAGCTGCAGTTTCTGTGCACCTGAAGCAGCGAAATCTTCGTAAAACTTCTGGACAGCAGATTTACCGACGAGGTCACCAGCGCCATTGGCAATTGAGTGCATGTGATAGTGCGCATGTTCCGAAACCGTGGCCATGAGTTTCTCCATGTCCAACGACGCTTCCGCAATTTGGTGCTGCAGCAAGAGTTCGAGGTTTCGACGCAGTTCAGGGTCGGTCTCGGTCTCGAGGCGCTCTTCAACCTTCGCCCATGTAACCCGTTGATCAATGACAGTCATGTCCCCTCCGTCTCATTCCGTAGTGCCAGTTGTAGCCGAAGGCGACATTTACATTCCGAGTTTGTCGATGCGGACAGGCAAACCCGAAGCCCGTGGCATCGCCGTGAGCGGGTCGACACCTTCATGGGAGCTCGTGAGTGTCCCTGTGAGGGAACCCGGATGACCGTGGGTCACCGACACCACCCCAGGACGCATCGTCTCGTCGAGCCCCGCTGTGGCGACAAGCGAACCGTGCGTACTCGTCACCGCCACCCAATCACCGGTTGCGATCTCGAGGCGCGACGCGTCATCAGGATGGAGAGCGACCACAGGTTCGTCACCTTTGCCTGCAAATCGCACAGAGTTGCTCCATGCCGATTCTCGACGAGGAACCAGTACCAACCCAGCCTCTGGCCCCTTGTGCTGCGATAACCGCTCGACGAAGGCGTCAGGAGCAATCCTCCAGCGTCCGTCAGCCAACATCCGATCGCGAACCCAGCCGTAGTGAGGGTCCACATCGACACCACGGGACCCAGCAGCAATGACAGCTGATGCCTCAAGAGGCCCATGCCCAAGGAGACCGCTGAGAATCCCCTCGTCAGAAAGCGCATCGAGAGGCGCTCCACCAAACATCGGGCGATCGGTGCGCGCCGCAAGGGACCCAAGGATCCACCACACAGGTCGCCGATCTGCTTCGGGTTCGACCACCGACGGGGTGTACTGCATGCCTGAGCGAAACGCGACCTGTTCGGCCAACGTGAGATCGGCGCGTTCGAGTTGACCAGTTGCCGGAAGTACGTGTGTCGCCAGATCGCAAAGTTCTGAATCGGCGACATCGACAACAACAAGTGCGTCAAGGAGCCCCGCTGCTTGTCGGAATCGATCTGGCTCAGGAAACGCCGAAAGCGGATTTCCTCCGGTGATGACCAAAACCTTGAGTCGCCCTGCTTCGATTTCATCAACCATTGCCGCAACGGGCACTTGCCCTGCTACACGAGCAAGGTCGGGACGCGATGGCGGACCAGCGAGCACTGGAGCGCCTAGGCGAATGGGCGCGAGCTGATTCACGATGCCTTGGTTGAACCGCATGCCGCCGACGACATCGAGCGAATTGGTCATGACGAGCAGGACCCAGCGCAACCACTCGACGAGTATGCCGTCGGTGGCCATCGTCGTACCGGTCCCACAAAACATGGCGACGTGGCCGAAGTTGGACCGAACGTCGTCGATCAAACGAACAATCGCTTCCCGCTCGCAGCCGGTAGCAATTTCTGCAGCATCAAGAGTGAACGGCAGAACCGCTGTCGCAAGGAGTTTGATATCAGCGTCGTTACAGGTTTGAGAAAGAGCATCTCGGCAGCGTTCGTCTGCAAAGAGTTCGCGCACGAGCGCAGCTAACAAAATCACGTCGGAACCAGGGCGAACTTGCAGGTGTTCGTCAGACAATGCAGCTGATTCAGTGCGGCGCGGATCAATCGTCCAGACGCGACCGCCCGCTGCTTGGTTCTCGCGAAGTCGGCGAACCGGATCAGCCAAGGTTGTTCCGTACCCGTGGGAGACCACTGGGTTTGTTGCGATCAGTATCAGTAATCGCGAATGCTGTGGCTCCCAGACTGGATTGAGCATCGGGTGCCCCGCAACTGCTTCGGCAGCGACCAGAACGGGCGCGTTGTCGACTGTTGCGGCCGTGTAAAACGACGTACTCCCAACCGATCCCATCCACATTCCGCATGCGACCTGACCGGCCGAGTCGTAGGCCAGCCCGGTGGCAAGGTAGAGCGCAATCGAATCGGCACCTGCTGAATCTGAGACGTCAGCGATGATTCCGCCAAGATCATCGAGAACTTCATCCCAACCCACTGTTGCTCCACGAAGTCGCGGAGAATTCAGCCGTTTCGGTGAGTGGTGCCACTGCGGCAACGCTCGGCCTTTTTCGCAGGTGTACCCGCGCGACACCGGGTGGTCTACATCGCCGCGCACCTTGACCACCTGACCATCGTCAACCGTGACAACGATGCCGCAGGCAGCGGCACAGATGCGACAGAAGGAAAGCTGCTCAGACACGGAAGCCGTTCAACGCTCGTCAAGAATCGATGGATCCGCTCGGAGTTCGAGTCGGGCCATCGCTTCCCAAAATCCAATGAATCCGTTGCCATCGCTCTGCCGCCCGCGTTCGAGCCACCATTCGGGAACAGCGGACTCTGCTCGACCACTGGCTGCACGGATATGCCACGCCCGTTGGCAGCGCTGCTCGAGTGCGACTGCACGTTGGTGAACCGCACGGATTGTTGATCCGAGAACGAAGACACCATGACCGGCGAGAAGGGCGAGATTCGCATCGCCCATCGCAACGACGGCATCGCGCGCAGCGCTCGAGTTGTCGACGCCACCGCCGTACTCATCGATCACAATGAGGTCACCCCCGCCGCCGAGGCCAGAACTTTGGTCGTAGACAGGCGGGACCTCGCCCATATCGGCCCACACTGTTCCGAAGAGCGGGTGGCTATGCATCGCCACGCCGACATCTTCTCGAAGCTTGTGAAGTTCGAGGTGCAACGGAATACCGAGCGGAGCCGGCCACTCCCCTTCGACAACTTTTCCGTCGAGATCGATCCTGATGAGTTGCGACGGTCGGAGTTCGTCCCATGTGATGAACCACGGATTACAAAGCAGAGTTCCATCGCCGAGATTCACCGTGATGTGACCGGCGAGATGATCGGCGTAGCCCTCTCTCCAGAGCGCTCTCGCCAGCACAACGAACTCTTGGCGAAGCGTCAACTCTGGAAGCAGTTGATCCGGTGTTGGTGTGAAACCCATGGTGATCCCCCATCGAGAACGACATCCCTGCCCGAGGACAGCAGACGGAGCCAGAAGCAATCCCCCGACACTAGAGTCCGCCCATGCGATTTACAGGGAAACGAATTTTTGTCACAGGCGCCGCTGCCGGTATCGGCGAAGCCACCGCCAAACTCTTCCGCGAGGAAGGCGCCAACGTCGTAGGCGTCGACGTTGCCGAGGCAGAGGGAGTCGCCTACTGCGACGTCACCAACCCCGAATCAGTAACCGCAGCCATGAACGCCGCAATTGAGGAACTCGGCGGCCTCGATGTCCTCGCCAACGTTGCGGGAGTCAACTGGTTCTCCAAAGTCGACGACATCACCCTCGAACTTTGGAACCGACACCTTGCCGTCAATCTCACTGGTCCGATGCTCGTCACCCAGGCTGCACTTCCCCATCTCCGAGCCTCCACCGGAAACATCGTCACGGTCGGCTCCATCTCGGGGCTCCAAGGTCAGCCCTACAACTCGTCGTATTGTGCCTCAAAGGCCGGGCTCATCATGTTCATGAAGGCACTCGCAGTCGAGCTCGCAGCCGACGGCATCCGAGTAAACCTTGTCTGCCCGGGCGGTGTGGATACAGCGATGACCACGAACGCTCTTTCAAACATCAAAGGCGACATCGACTTTGCTCATTTCCCGAAGATGATGGGCGTGCTCCCCGGGATGATGGCGCCGATAAAGATCGCTGAAGCACTCGCTCACCTCGCATCAGATGCTGCAAGCACAACGACGGGAGCATCCCTCGTCGTAGACAACGGAACACTTTGGTAATGACTTCGTCGACCGACCTTGATCAGATTCATCAGCTGAAGGCGCGCTATTTCCGTCTGATGGACACAAAGCAGTGGGATCAGTTGCGCGACGTGTTCACAGCCGACGTTCGGATCGACACCACCGAGGACAGCGGAACCGTTATCGATGGCGTCGACAAGTACCTGCCATTCCTCATTTCCCAAATCGGCGATGTCACGACGGTCCACCACGGCCACATGCCCGAGATCACCTTTTTAAGCGATGACCAAGCCAACGGGATCTGGGCGATGGAGGACGAGTTGTGGTGGCCCGAGGGTCATCCAATCAAATACCTGCACGGATACGGCCACTACCACGAGACCTATGTCCGCACCCCTGACGGGTGGAAGATCAGCTCACTTCGGTTGACGCGTCTTCACCGCATCTTTGAGCTTGCCAACTAAGAAACTCGAAATGAACTGACAATCGTCAGTCGAGCAACTTCGCTTTGGCGGCCGCGTATTCGCCATCGGAAAGCGCGCCCGATGAATGCAGATCGCTCAACTGTTGCAACTGTGCAACGTGGTCGCCTGAATTGTCGGACGCAAACCGAGACTTCAGACTTGACCATGTCTTCGACGCCGACGCCTTCACGTCGTCGACATCGACGTCAAGGCGAGCGTCGGGAAATTCGACAATTGACCGTCGGCGTAGGAACTCGAGCCCAAGGCCGACAACGACACCGATAATGATCACCGACCACCACAAACGGAGCGCTGGTGACGGCACAAAGAACAGGACCAACAGATACAACACCGCAGCGCTCACCCAGAAGATAAGTGGCTCAGCATTGAAGACCGGGGCGACAACGCGGCGCGCCCATGTTGCAACGCGACTCGGACCGATGATCAGCATTCCGGCGACGATCACTGCGCCCCACGAAATCAGAACCCAAGCAGTGTCGTAGAGCAACTCCGACAGAATTCCAAAGATGATCTTTCCAGCAACGCTGTATTGCTGATCGACAATGATCGAGTCGACGAAGTCACCCGTAACGCGGCGAAGCGTGACGAGGAGAATTCCGACAATGATGATCGACCAGCCGACATTGCGCAGCGTGAGACGACGTCGGCCTCGTGCAAGCCAAACCGCAAGCGCATAGAGCGCAACGATGAGAACAAAAAGCACCGGTCCCAAGATGTTGAGGATCTTGACCAAATTTTGGATTGCAGCGAGCGAACTCGATTCAAAAATTGTGATCTGACCCACCGAAGGCGGAACCTTGTCCATCACTGAACCCGGAAGTCCAAGGTCGGTGCCAACAATGCGAATGATCTCGCCGACATCGAGCGTGACCTCGCCGTCTTTCGTGGAACCAACCCTTGTCTTGTCTTCAAGAACATTGACCAGCGCCGTGTGCGCCTTCTCGTTGACGTTGTGCCAAATCTTCTTTACCTGGTCAGAGGAAAGAATCCGTTCAACGGCGGAGGTCGCCGGCGTACGTATGCCCGCAGCCAATGGTCCAGCAATGCCTTGCCAACCCTCTGGAAGCTTGTCGGCTAGTTCCTTCTGAACGTCGACGTTCGAGTAAATCTCGTCAACGATGTAGGTCGACAACGCAGCCTGCACCTTGGGATTGGCAAGGATCTTGTCGCTCGCAGCAACCCATTTCGGCGTACTCAACACCTGTCGCTTCACCCAGACGTCGGCTGCGGTACCAAGGAGTAGTACCGACGCCAGAACAATGATGAGAACGATGCCGATGCGTCGGCCCCGACCAGCCGACTTCTTTGCCGGCGCAGAAGTCTCGTTTCCCGATTCAGCAGTCGTCATAGTCATGGCAGAGAGTCTGCCCCGAAGAAGAGTTGTTTTCGGGGATTCTCCAGCAACATTCAGTGGCTCTCAGGCGTGAATTCGATGTCGACTCGGTCATACGCCCGAGTAAAGGTCGCACCAAGAATCTTGGACTCTGAGCCGGGCTTCAGGCTCCAGCCTGGGATCCGACGCAGCAATTCCTCGAACATCACCCGAATCTCGATTCGAGCGAGTGATGACCCCAGGCAGAAATGAGTACCAAATCCAAATGCAACGTGGTGATTGTGCGAGCGCGTGACATCGAATACGTCTGGGTCCTCGAAGATTGATTCGTCGCGGTTCGCTGACGCATACATCAGGAGGATTTGATCCCCCTTCTTGATGTTCTTTCCCCGGAACTCAAGGTCCCTGGTCGCAGTCCGCCTCATGTTGAGGATCGGCGTGACCCAGCGGATGAACTCCTCAACAGCCGTCTGACCGAGGATGTTCGGATCTTCGAGAAGGATGGCGCGCTGATCAGGGCGAAGAGCGAGTTCTCGGATCACAGAGCCGATGACCGTTCGGGTCGTCTCTGCGCCACCGTCGAGAAGGAGAAGACATTCAGTGATGATCTCTCCATCGGTCCAAAGCCGCCCGTCAACTTCGGTGGTTGCCCAAATTGAAATCAGATCGTCCTGAGGGGACGCACGACGGGCGTGAATCAACTCAATCGTGGCGCCCGAGAACTCCATAATTGCGTTCATCGAGAGTTCCGAAAATGGTGCAGTCGAACCATCGGGTGGATTCTGTCCCGACTCGTACATCGTTACTTCTGACCACTCACGAAGTTTTGGCCAAAGTTCACGCGGAAATCCGAGTTTGTCGCCAATCAAAATTGCTGGAAGCGGCGACGCAAGAGCCTCAATCGCCTCACAACTTCCAGCAGCAACCACGTCGTCGATCAGTTCATTGACAATCGATCGAATCTTTCCCTCGATTTGCTTCACCGCACGAGGAGTGAACTGCCGAGCTACCAGCATGCGCTGCTGCTGATGCTCTGGATCATCGCGGTTGATCATCGATGTGTCGTCACGCTGATCAGTAGCGGGACGAGACCCGTCCACGGAGGTGAAATCCTGCCAATTCTTCTCGACCTCGACGATGTCGTCATAGCGGGAAATCCCCCACAACTTATGAACGGGATCCCAGTGCACCGGATCGTTCTCGCGAAGCCATCGATACGCGTCCCAAGGATCGACGTAAAACTGCGGGTCGAGAAGATTGATGTACGGCGTCTCGGTGGCGGTCATGGGCCCTCCCCAGGGTCGTTCACGTGCCCGCCTGATTCTTACGCACCGACGCCCGACGCGACACCGATTTCTGCCTGATCCGAGACCGGGCGCTTACCGGCCAATGTCTGAGTAACTTGAACTGGAGAGGCCGCGCTCCACGGGCTGCACGACGAGGGGGAACCATGACACGCACTTCTCTGGCCGAAACCGGCTCAACCGATGTCATCGTCATTGGGGCTGGATTTGCCGGCCTCTACATGCATCACCGCCTACGGGAGATGGGCCTGAACGCCGTTGGCATCGAAGCGGCGGATGACG
>WLOT01000209.1 GCA_009699125.1 Actinomycetota bacterium | reverse complement strand
TGTTCAACGGTCTCGCCCTCGAGTTCGCCTTCGACCTCGTTTTCGAAGACCGATGCATTCTCTGCCATTTGTTTCATGATGCGATCGCGATTCATCGTCGACTGGAACACACGATCGACGCCCGCGATTTCCGCAGCGCGCTTTCCCACCCGATGCACCTGGATGTGATCGGGATGGCCATAACCGCCGTGCGAGTCGTAAATGGTGAGAACGTCGGCGTCAACGTCTCGAAGAATTGCGGCGAGCCGCTGTGAGGCCTCTTCAACATCGGCCTGCCAGAAACACGACGGGTTCTCGTTAGTGGGCTCACCAATCATTCCGCTGTCTTCGTAACCAAGGAACTCAACACGGTCGAGACCCATGATTTCAGCGGCCTGATGAGTTTCGACGACACGGCGCTCCCACAGTGGCTCTCCATCGTTCAGAACGCCGGGCTCCGGTTCGCCTTGTTCGCCACGGGTGGCAACAACAAGAACGACCTCGTGACCATCTCGCTTTGAAAGCGTCATCAAGCCGCCAGTAGCGATTGACTCATCATCAGGATGGGCGTGGAAACAAACGAGCGTGGCCATCAGGCGATTGCCCCTTCGGCTCGGAGGGCAGCCAATCGAGCGTCGTCAGCGACTCCCCATTCCTTCAGCACCTCATCGGTGTGCTGACCAGGGTGCGAAGGCGGACGCTGAATGCTGGCTTCGGTACGTGAGAAACGCGGTGCCGGCGCAGGCTGCACGACTCCCGCGTTGTCAACGAACGTTTTACGAGCAACGGTGTGCGCATTCGTCGTTGATTCAACAAGCGAAAGGATCGGGGCGACACATGCATCGGAGCCGTCGAAGATGGCGGCCCATTCGTCACGGGTCTTTGTCGCGATCACCGCAGCAAGACGTTCTTTCAAATGCGGCCACATTGACCGATCGTTCTGCTTTGCGAATTCCTCATCGCCAGCAAGACCGGTCTTCTCAAGAAGTTCGGCGTAGAACTGCGGTTCGATTGCGCCAACGGAAAGGAATTTGCCGTCAGAACATTCGTAGACCTCGTAGTAATGCGCGCCCGAGTCAAGCATATTGACTCCGCGCTCATCACTCCAAAGGCCCATCGCCATGAAGCCATGCATGAACGTGGTGAGCACTGCAGTGCCATCGACCATCGCCGCATCTACGACCTGGCCCTTGCCGGACATGCGAGCTTCGATGATTCCGCACGCAATGCCAAAGGCAAGCAGCATTCCGCCACCACCGAAGTCGCCCACAAGGTTGAGCGGGGGCTGCGGGCGTTCATTCGGACGACCGATCGCACCGAGTGCTCCACCAATGGCGATGTAGTTCATGTCATGGCCGGCCATTTGCGCCATGGGACCGTCCTGACCCCAACCGGTCATGCGTCCGTAAACAAGTTTCGGATTGCGAGCCAAACATGCATCGGGACCGATACCGAGACGTTCGGTGACACCGGGACGGAAACCTTCAATGAGTGCATCGGCCTTCTCGACAAGACCAAGCACCGTCTCAACACCCTCGGGATTCTTGAGATCGACACCAATGGAGCGACGACCACGGTTCATGACGTCCTTCGGCGGAGTGGCGGGGTCGCCGCCGTACACCTGCCCGGCACGATCGACACGAATGATGTCGGCCCCCATATCAGCGAGCATCATCGCCGCGAATGGTCCTGGTCCGATTCCTGCAATCTCGACGATGCGAACGCCCGCGAGAGGTCCCATAACAAAGCTCCTAGAGGTGAAAAGAAAAGTGGTTAGGCGTTGGCCCGAGCAGCGAGTGCAGTGACGTGCTCGATGATGGTCGCCCAGTACTGGCGGGGCACATCGTGGCCCATGTTTTCAAGTACAAGAAACTCGCTGCCCCGCAATGACTCGGCAGTGCGCTCGCCACCACTAAACGTCACAAGCGGATCGATATCTCCGTGAATAACGAGTGCAGGCACATCGATTTCGCGCAACCGATCCGAACGCGGCGGCGACGTCACAATGGCAAGCAACTGTGCCGTCTGCCCTTCTGGGTGGAAGCAACGATCGAACTGCAAAGTGTTGCGCTCAAGAATCCAGTCTTCATCGCAGTAGACCGGGCCAGCGAGCAGACGACCTGCTTCAAGAGACTTTGCCAAGTTCGCTTCACGCTCAGTGGGCGCGGGCTCAAGAAGAACCCCGACAGCCTCAGGAGTGGGTTGACCGACATCGGGTTCGCCCGTCGTCGACATGATCGATGTGAGCGAAATCACACGTTCCGGGTGATCGATGGTCATTTGCTGAACGATCATGCCGCCCATCGAGGCCCCGATGAGATGGACGCGATCAAGACCGAGCGCATCGCAGAGACCCCATGCATCAGCTGACATATCAGAAAGTTGGTACGGGGCTTCAACGGGCGTGCCCTGCAGGTACCCCGCGACAGCTTCCATGAGGTTGATCTGCGTGTCGATCTTCGTTGACAGGCCGACATCGCGATTGTCGAACGTGATGACGTAGAAACCGCGATCAACGAAACCCTGAAGAAAATCTGGGTTCCACCATTTCAGCTGGCAACCCAGCCCAGCAACCACCAGAAGCGGAGGATCGGACGGGTCGCCCAGGGTCTCGTACTCAATCTCGATGCCATTTGCCTGTGCTCGCATGGGGGGAATCCTCGCCCGCACCCGGCATGCGGTCAAGCGACCACGACTACCGTTCGCTCTATGAGCGGAAGTGGACACTTCGATGGCGACACGGCTGCCGGTGCTGGCTATCGGATTGATCCACTGACCGGAGATCCGGCCTGGATGGTTCCATCTCGCCAAGGCCGTCCCAATCTGCCAGCCGATGAGTGTCCCTTTTGCGTCGGGGGCATCGAGGCGCCTGCCGACTATGAGGTGCTCGCCTTCCCAAACCGGTGGCCGCCATTTGACGACGGTCGGGCAGAAATCGTTCTTTACACCTCGCAACACGAATCCTCATTCGCGGATCTCTCCCCCGATCACGCTCGACGTGTCGTTGATCTGTGGGCAGAGCGGTCCGCAGCACTCGGCGCTCGCGACGACGTTTCGTATGTATTGGTGTTCGAAAATCGCGGACCAGAAGTAGGCGCC
>WLOT01000208.1 GCA_009699125.1 Actinomycetota bacterium | reverse complement strand
GCTGGTGTGGAGGGTGGGTCGCTTCTTCATGGGAGTCAGTGTGCCGAAGGGGTGTGACAGTGGAGGGAAAGAACCCACGGCCATCTACGCTCCCTGCCGTGGATGCAAAGGAATGGCTGGGACTCCAGCCCACACATAACCCCATGCGCTGGTACCTGCCCGTCACCGAGGGCATTTGCAGCGGTCTCGGCACGCTCTTTGGCGGTTGCGGCCTTGGTGCAGCGATCGATGCCCTTGAGCGGGTCACCGAACGGCCTTTGGTGTGGGCTTGTGCGCAGTACATCAACTACACAAGGCCGCCTTCGGTGGTCGATCTCGACATTCGGATCGATGCCTCAGGTCGCACCACCACGCAGGCGCGTGTCACCGGTCAGGTCGGCGACAACACGATCTTCATCGTGAATGCCTCTCTCGGCAGCCGCGAAATGGCCGAAGAAGGCCAATGGATCACGGCGCCCGAAGTTCCTCGGCCAGAGGATTGTCCTCCGCGCCAACTCCGGTTCGACCCGGGTAACTCGATCTCCAGTCGACTCGATATGCGCATGGCCATCGATGAGCCCGGAACCGGACACACCGCATTCTGGGTTCGTATGCCTGAGATCCTTGAGGCTTCGGCTGCGTCGCTTGCGGTGCTCGGCGATTTCGTTCCGATGGGCCTCGGTATGGCCGTCACATCGGAAATCAACTCCAACAGTCTCGACAACACGATTCGCGTGATGAACATCGTGCCTACCAAATGGGTGCTCGCCGATGTGCGTATCGAAGCAGTAGCGCGCGGGTTTGGTCACGGACACATTTATTTGTGGGCTGAAGATGGAACGCTCATGGCAACGGCAAGTCAGTCGGCGATGATCCGCCCTTGGAAGGGGAACTGATGGAGCCCTATCGCGGGTATGGAATCACCATTCCGTTCGACCGCGTGCCGTTGCATGGGCAACGCGATCGCATCGCCGAACTCGCCGACCTCGGTTATACCGACGCCTGGTCGGCCGAAACCGACGGCACCGACGCGTTCACGCCGCTTGCGCTGACTTCGCAATGGGCGCCGACGTTGCGCCTTGGCACTGCCATCGTGCCGGTCTTTACTCGTGGTCCTGCAGTGATTGCGCAAAGCGCGTTGGCAATGGCGCAAGCTGCGCCAGGTCGTTTCGTGCTCGGCCTCGGAACGTCATCCGATGTCATCGTTGGCCGATGGAATGGCATTGCGTTCGACGAGCCCTACAAACGAGTTCGCGACACCGTGCGCTTCATCCGTGCTGCGTTCACGGGTGAGAAAGTCACCGAGACCTACGACACGTTCGCAATCCGCGGCTTCAAACTCAGCGCCGTGCCCGAACAACGTGTACCGATTCTCATTGCCGCACTTCGCGAAGGCATGTTGAACCTCGCTGGCCGCGAAGGCGATGGCGCAATCATAAATTGGCTGTCGGCCGACGATGTTGCTCGTGTTGCACCAATTGTGAAAGCACATGGTGAAGACAAGGAAATCGTTGCTCGTATCTTTGTGGTCCCTTCAGAAGACACCGAGACAGTGCGCGCGCAGGCCAAGTTCGCAATTGCTGCGTATCTGAACGTTCCGGTGTACGCGGCATTTCATGAATGGTTAGGCCGTGGTCCGCAACTGCAAGGAATGTGGGACGCATGGAAGGCAGGCGACCGTGCTGCGGCACTCGCTGCCATTCCCGACGAGGTCGTCGATCAACTCATCGTGCACGGTTCCTACGAACAATGTCGTTCGCATATCCAGCGGTACATCGACAACGGCGTCACCACGCCGGCACTCGCGGTCTTGGGCATGGCTGGCGTCGACACGGAAGAGGCAGTGCGGCAACTCACGCCGCGGTAGATGCCTAGAGCAGCTTGAGTTGTTCGGTGCGCTCAGCCCATTCGGTGAGCGGCACCCACATGACGCCGCCACGAGGGCCACGATCTTTGACCTCGACGGCGTCGAGCGGCATTGCTCGCATTGCGCCTTTGGAATCGCACACGCCAAGGCTGCCATCGGCCTCGCGGCGGGTAACGGTGCCGTCCTTCCAGCGTTCGGTGTCGCGCCGACGGAATCGAACTGCGGTACCAGGCGTAAGACCAATCTCGGAGAGACCGTCGGCGGGGAAAGGGTCTGCTGCTTCGGTCTTCTTGCCCTTGGGACGGCGAACAGGAGGCATGGTTAGAGCCGGCCGGCTGCAGCGTTGATGGTGTCGGCGATGACAGCCATGCGGTCGGTTCCCCACGGCATGGGCATGACGACAGGTACATCGACGCCGGCATCGACGTAGGACTGCACGGTTGCGTGGACGTGTGCGGCGTCGCCAAGAACGTCGATGGCATCGACCATGCGATCGGACACGGCAGCAAGCGCGGCATCGCGGTCGCCAGCAGCGTGACATTCGCGAACCTGTGCGACTTCGTCGGCAAAACCGGCGCGAATGAAATTGTCGGCGTAGGCATCGACCACGATGTAGGAGAACAGATCTTTGCGAGCGAGGTCTCGGTGTGGCTCGGGGTCGGTGACACCGACGTGTACGTAGCCGTACACCGTTGCGTCGCCGCCAGAGCGCACTTGCTCGACCGACCAGGCAACATGGGAAGCGGGGAGGTAATTGAGCAGCACGCCGTCGGCGAGTTCGCCCGCGAGTTTGAGCATGCGCGGATTGAGCGCTGCGAGGATGATCTTCGGGCGTTTCTCGCCAAGACGCACGCCGAGGCGGAAACCTTTCACGGTGTGGAAGTCGCCAGCGAAGTCGACTTTTTCGCCGCTGAGGCAGAGGCGAAGCAGCGTGAGTTCTTCGCGCATGCGGGCCAGAGGACGATCGCCGTAGTCGGCACCGTGCCAGCGGCTGACGACCGTGGGAGAGGAAACGCCGATGCCAAGAAGGATGTCGCGCTCGGGATGCAGGGCCTGGAGGGTGGCGGCTCCCATAGCGGTGACGCCGGGGGTGCGTAGCTGGGTTGCCAGCACACCTGTGCCGAGGCTGAGTGTGGGTTGAGCGGCGCCGACAGCAGCCAAGGTGGAGAACGCCTCGAGGCCCGTGGTCTCGGCCACCCAGAAGGAGGAATAGCCCGCATCAACTGCCCAATC
>WLOT01000207.1 GCA_009699125.1 Actinomycetota bacterium | reverse complement strand
GGGTGATCGCGGCGTTTGCTCCTCCGATCAAGGCAATAGCAAGAGCCGAGAGTGCAGCAGCCTTTCGCGGCGATCCATCGCGAGTTGCTCGTACAAGTGGAAGGAGGGCCCATGGGAGGAAGACAGCTCCCATGGCGAATGGCGATTGCCACGCGATCCGACTGAGGATGACTGGCGAGATCGCGTACGCGAATCCGGCGGCAAGACGGGTCCATGGCTTTCCAATTCCAAATGCATCAGCGAGTCGCACAAAGCCCCAAAGGGCCACAGCGAGAAAGACATAGACGTACAGCCGCTCGCTGATCCACGGCGGAATATGAAGTGCTTTGCTGATACCGAACCACAGGTCGAAGGGGAGCCAATAGCCATTTTGCTGAAACTGAATCGCTCCCATGTCCCAATAGGGATTCCAAAAATCGAAAGCGCGCGACGCCATCGTGAATGGATTGAGAACTCGGTCAAGGCGCGTGAGGTAAATGATTTGCCCGAACCGTTGCAGCATGACCCCAATTGCAAGCGGAAGTGTCGCGAGTGCAATCCAAGAGATCGGTGTTGCGTCTTGCTGATGATCCTCGACATTTCCGTCGGTGGTTGTTGATGGTGTCGTCGTCGTGGTCATCGGCCGTGTGCGGCACTTTCGAGAACTGCTTCAAAGAGATCAACGGCACGATCCCATGTGAACGTTGCTGAGCGGGCTTGTGCGGCACTCGCCATGTTCAAACGCAGGGTGGATTCGCGCGCAAGTTCGATCCATTTGGATTCAAAGTCGCGTTCGTCGGTTGCGAGGAGCCCGGTGACTCCATCTTCAACCGAATCGCGAACTCCAGCCACGTTGAACGCCAGCGTTGGCACCGATGCGGCGGCAGCTTCCATCACGACGGTTCCCCAACCCTCGTGATGTGCAGGATGGATCAGGAGCCACGCTTTCGAAAGCTCTTCGCGCTTTCGGTCTTCATCAACCCAGCCGGTGAATTCGACGTCGGGGCCAGCGAGATTTTGCAATTTGTCGAGTTCCGGGCCGTCTCCGACGATTACAAGCGTTCCCCCTGTTGTTGATCGAACGTTGTTCCACATTTTCAGAGCGAGTTCGACCCGCTTATGCGGGACGAGGCGGCTAAGGACAAGGAACCGAGGTTGGAGAGCCGGTTGCGGCTCTATGGGATCAAATTCCATTCCCATTTCGACCGTGGTGATGTGGGTCAAAGGAATGCCGAGTGCGTGCAGCCCTTCTGTCGTCGATGCTGAAACAGTGACAAAGGGTGCTCGTCGGTAAGCACGAGGCATCAACCGCCCTTCGAGCCAGCGGCCAATGGCTGCGATCGGACGCGGGAACTGCATGGCCCACTGATCTGTGTGGATGTGGTGGACAAGACCAACAACCGGGCGTCGTTGCCACATTGGCGCGAAAAATGGAATTCCGTTTTCGACATCGACCACTACATCAACTTCTCGCCCATGGCGGAGAAACGCAATAGGCGCGCGCAGATACTGGGAGTAGTTGCCACCTATACGGACGCTCCGATACGCGTGGTTCCCAGAAGGGCCACCATGAAGAAGGCGTACCTCGTGGCCGCGTGCGGCGAGCCGTGTTGCAAGTTGATCAATGACTACTTCGGAGCCGCCCGCTTGTGGATGCGCAGTGTCGCGCCACGCAAGAAAAACGATTCTCATAAGTCAGTCGTGTCTCTAGTGGTCGAGCGAAGTGGCAGCGGGAGTCGGCAACGGAAGGCCGCTTCGCGAGGCTAGGTCGCGAATTCGCTTTGAACGAGTGCGGGCCCGAATGGGGAGGAGGTCAACGGCCGTTTGGATGGAATCTCGAAAGGGGCGAACGGCCGAATGGTCGCTAGCGACCCAAGTGACTGGAACTTCCTTCACGGAATAGCCGAGGGCAACTCCGAGGCGAAGAACCTCGGGATCGAAGGCAAACCGATCGCAAGTCGACAGCGAGAAGAGGAGTCGGGCGACATCTCCCCGGAATGCTTTAAATCCGCACTGGGAATCGTGAACGGGAAGTCCCGTCGACCAGCGCATAAGTCGATTGAACGTTCGCCCCATGGCGGTACGTAACGGGTTGGAACGTTTGACAACCGAGCCAGGAATACTTCGGGAACCAATCACGATGTCGTAGTCATCGAGTTCGCTGAGGATCATGTCGATCTCGCCGAGTGACGTCGAGAGATCCGCGTCCATGAAGAGCACGTGAGCTGCGGAGGTTCGCGCAATACCAGCGCGCAGTGCAGCCCCCTTGCCCATGTTCTTCGGCAATCGCACGACTTCGAACTGGGGATGGTCCTTGACGAGATGCTCGGCAAGGCCAGCGGAGTCATCGGTACTGCCATCGTCGACGAGGAAGATTTCTGTTTCAGTGCCGTCGAACCGGCGCGTGAGTTCTTCAAGCGTGGCTGGGAGGGCCCGCGCCTCGTTGAACATTGGTACGACCACGCTGAGATGTGCCCCCACTTGGCTCAATCTATGTGAATCCCTGGCCTGATGGCGGAAGTTGTGAGAAGTGAAGCAATCTCCGCCGAGGCAAGGCTGGGGAGGCGGAACTCAGTCGGAGAGGGGTTTTGCAGTGATGATGAGTGAGTGATGGACCAGAGCGAAGCGCTCGGTGTCGAGAACGCAGAACTTGTCGTTGATGGCTGATTCCAATTGCTCGGAGGTCCGGGGGTAGTGGCCGGCATCGAGTTTCCAAAACACCCGCGAGAGCCAACGTCGTTTCGTCCAAACGCCATCGACGAAAATGAACGAGCCACCCGGCTTGAGAACTCGGTTGGCTTCTGAAAGTGATACCGGCCAGATGGAATCGTCAAGGTGGTGGGAAACACACTGCATCAGGACGACGTCGGCGCTGTTATCGGGAAGTGGGAGTGAGGCTGCATCGCCGACGAGTCGTTCGATTGGCTTGTCGGTCGATTCAACTTCAAGCAAGCGGGAATCAGGGTCGATGCTGTAGTAGGTCCACTCTGCGGGCCACATCTGTCGACTTCTCGCAGACCCTCCGCCGATATCAACAACTGTTCCCGTGGGTGCATCCTCAAATGTGTGAGCAGCAACGGGGTTGAGCCGTGTGTCAAGGCG
>WLOT01000206.1 GCA_009699125.1 Actinomycetota bacterium | reverse complement strand
GGTGAGCCATTCCGGTTTGCCGACGAGATTGGCGAGACGTTCAAACTCGTGCTCGCGCCCGACCTGAATGATGAACCAACCATTGGAGGCTTCGAAACCATCAAGGACCATCGCCAAACCTTGGCCCGGAGCGGGTCGCAGGCCGAGTGACCAGAAGTTGGTGACGAGATCAGTCATCGAAACCATTGCATCGAACATCGCGACGTCGATGTACTGGCCGAGTCCTGTGCGATCGCGATGTCGAAGGGCGGCGAGGATGCCAATGGTCCCGAACAATGCGGTACCAATGTCTCCGAGGGCACCAACTGGTGAAACCGCAGGCGGACGACCCGGCTCAAGTTTGTAGTCGTAGATGCCGCTCATGGCTTCAGCGACAGCTGCATATGCCGGCCAACCGTCGTAGGGAGTTTCGACGGTGTTACCGAAACCCGATACCGACAAATAGATCACACCGGGATGCACCGCAGCGATGTCTTCATAGCCAAGACCCATGCGTGACAGTGCGCCGCCTTTGAAGTTCTCAGCGACGATGTCGAACTTCGGAGCGAGGTCGAGGATGAGTTGCTTTCCCTCGGGTGCTTTCAGATCGACACAAATGGACTTCTTGTCGAGGTTGTTGCGCAAATAGGTGGCGCCAACGAATCGACCGTCGGGGTCGGTGATGCCGGGCTGGGAACCACGACCGAGGTCGCCGCCCTTCACGCTTTCGACCTTTACGACATCGGCACCGAGCCGCGCGAGGAGTTGCGTGGCGTAGGGGAGTGCCTGCATCTGCTCGAGGGCGAGGATGCGCACGCCTTCGAGGGGCTTGCCGTACTGGACGGCATCAGGATTGGTGATTGCTCCGAGTTCCATGCGCTGACCCTACCGGCCGCGAGGCAGCGATTCAGGAGGTGGCGCGGTACTCGTCGACGATCGGAGCCAACTCTGATGGCGTTGCGCCGTGCATGATCACACCGTCGCAACCAAGCGCGAGTTGGTTTCGTACCGCAGCGACACAGTCGGCCGGTGAGCCGACGGCTGCCCATGAGAGCCAGTCTTCAGGAATGAGCGTTGCTGCATGCTGAAGCTGTTCGGTCGTTCCGACAACATCGAGGCCTCGAACCGAACTCACGACTTCGTCAGCCAAGAAGCGATCGACAACGGCTTCGTCCCAACCGTTGGTGCGGGCGAGCAGGTGGCCATAACCCTGCAAGTAGGTGCCGAGGCGCCCGACCAATTTCATCAGACGTTCTTCTTCTCCGATGTGATCGCCGATCGTGGCGTAACACGACCACACCTTCACGTCATCGGGATTGCGCCCAGCCTTTTCGGCAGCACGCTTTACGGTCTGCACGCAATGCGCGGTGGTTTCGTCGGTGAAGAACGTATGCAGAACAACTTCGTCGAAGCAGCGGCCCGCGAGCTCAAGTGTGTTGTCGCCGAAGGCAACGATTCCCATGGGTAGGTATTCGTCGAGCGTTGCGTCGAGGTGAAGGATCGGCCACGAACCCGCCGGACCGTTGTGGCCCATGATGACCTCGCCACGGAACAGTCGGCGCATGAGGCCGGCGAAATCTTCCATTTGTGCTGTGGTGATCCGGCTGATTCCGAACGCGTCCTGCATGGGCGCAATGCCACGGCCAAGACCCAACGTGAATCGGCCGCCGGTGAGGCTTTGCATTGTTCGCGCAAAGCCGGCGGTAACGATTGGGTGTCGAGTGTTGTGGTTTGTTGCAGCGGTGGAAATGGCGATGCGTTCACTGACCGCGCCAACCGCGCCGCACAACGTGGCTGCTTCCTTCTTGTTGTAACGCTCGCTGACGAACACTCGACCGAATCCCAGCGCCTCGCCTTCACGGACCTCATTGATGAGGTCGCGGGAGGAATCGGGCTGTCCGGGAAGTGTGTAGAAGCCAAGTTCAGGAAGGACGGTGGAAGTCATCTATTGGGTCACGATCATTGACGTGGAAGACATGGCGCTTCCTTGGTTTTGAGGCTCGTCTTTGCGGTGTCTGACGGTTTATCAGTTACTGTCAGAGACATGCGAGGCATCATTTCTTGGGGGGCCTACCTCCCATATCGACGACTGGATAAGTCACAAATTTCCGCGTTCATCGGACAGGGCGGCGGGCGCGGAACCCGCGCCGTTGCTTCGTTCGATGAGGACACCACTTCGATGGGTGTCGAGGCTGCTCGCCTCGCACTCCGTGGCGCCGACGTATCCGGCGCTTCGGCTCCCGAGGTCGTGCTCTTCGGTACGGCGCTTCCTGCCTACGCCGACAAAACCAACGCCACAGCAATCCATGCGGCACTCCGACTGCCCGTTGAAGTTCCTGCGTTCGACATGGGCGCATCAGTCGGTTCCACCGCTGGCGCTCTGCGCCTTGCGCTTTCCACCGTGGGTAATCGACTCGTCGTTACGTCCGATATGCGCACTGGCCTTGCTGGTTCGGCCGACGAAGCCAATGGTGGCGATGCTGCTGCCGCATTCGTGATCGGCGAGGGCGACGGCGTCGTTGCCGAATACATCGGCGGGGCAAGCATCACCGAAGAGTTCATCGATCGTTGGCGCTCGCCGGGCGACATTCGCTCGAAGGTGTGGGACGACAAGTTCTCCGAACTCACCTACGTTCCCGCTGGTCGCCAGGCCTACAAGAACGCGCTCGAAGCCGCTGGGCTTTCCGCCGACCAGGTCGATCTTGTTGCGGTTGCTGCACCGACTGCCCGTATCGGATCTGCACTCGCATCAAAGGTTGGTGCGGCCAAGGTCGTTGACGACCTCACCGCCACGATCGGATGCACCGGTGCTGCCCAGCCCGGCCTCGTGCTGGCGAACGCACTCGAAAACGCTGAACCCGGCCAAACCATTGCGCTTGTTGTGTTGGCCGATGGTGCCGACGTCATGATCCTTCGCACAACCCCTGCGCTGGCCAAGTACACGCCGGCTCGCTCGATTGCGAAGCAACTCGAGTCGGGTGCACCGCTTGCCTACGGCCGTTTCCTCTCATGGCGCGGCATGATCAACGTCGAACCGCCTCGTCGTCCCGAACCGGCACGTCCTTCCGGCACCGCCGCTGCTCGAACGACTGATTGGAAGTTTGGTTTCGTCGGAAGTCGCGATTCACAGACTGGCGATGTGTTCTTGCCGCCAATGCGTGTCTCTTCTGATGGTCAGCGCACCGATCAGATGGAAGATGCGCCGATGGCC
>WLOT01000205.1 GCA_009699125.1 Actinomycetota bacterium | reverse complement strand
GAGGCCATGAGCGTCGAAGACTGCACTGCGCTCGGTGGTCGCAAATCGGCCAACAAAGACGTGTGGATGATGCACGACTGGATCGTGCCAGGCTGGGAATGCTCGTGGGGCGTCTTCGCCGGCGAGTGTCCAGAACTCGGCGGTCGCACCGGCGGCACCGCATGGGATGAGCCCGCTCCCGGTTCGGTTGGGGCACAACTCACCGCCGCGAATTAGCTCCCACCCTGTTCGCGATAATGTGATCACTTCTGCGGGTGTAGCTCAATGGTAGAGCACCGTCCTTCCAAGTCGGCTATGAGGTTTCGATTACCTTCACCCGCTCCACTCCACGATGGGCCCCAACGGGGCCCATCGTCGCGTTGGAGTGGCAAGCCACACAGCACCAACACGCGACCACTGATGGTGTCGTCACTAGTGTCGACACCATGAAGGCAACCTCGATCGGCCATGCGGGACTTCTCATTGAGACCGCCGATGTTTCGATCGTTTGCGATCCGTGGTTCCTTCCTGCGTTCCACGGGTCATGGTGTGTCTTCCCTCGCAACGATCAGTTGCCCGAAGAACTCATGGCCCGCATCGAATCGCCGGACTATCTCTACATCTCCCACATCCACGGAGATCACTTCGACGAACGCTGGCTCCCCGATCACATCAATCGCAGCGCCACAGTTCTCTTACCGGGCTTCCCCACCCGCGAACTCGAGAATCGCCTTCGTGCCCTTGGCTTCAGGAACTTCGTCCATACCGTCGATGGACAGGAGATCGATCTCCTTGGCAGCACGCGCGCAGCGATCCATTGCGAAACATCGATTACTGATGGTCCGGGAGGCGATTCAGCACTTGTCGTCTCGGACTCAACTGGTCGCGTTGTCAATCAAAACGATTGCCGCACGCACGACCTCGGCGCGCTTGCGTCGCACGGACCAATCGATCTTCATTGGGTGCAGTACAGCGGAGCAATTTGGTATCCGATGGTGTACGACGAGCCTGCCGATGTCATGCGCGAACTCATCGACGCAAAGGTGGACAGCCAGTTTTCTCGGGCCATGCGTTACGTCGAAGTGCTTGATGCGCGTGCAGTCGTACCCAGCGCCGGTCCCCCGGCGTTTCTTGATCCCGAACTGTTCGGACTGAACATCATCACCGGCGATGAGATGAGCATCTTCCCTGACCAGCTTGCATTCATGGATCGACTTTCAGACGCTGGCCATACGGGAATCCTTGCGATTCCGGGAACCTGCATCGAGATTGCTCCTGACCGGATCGATGTCACTCATCCGTGTTCATCCGAGACTCTCACTGCGATCTTCGAAGACAAAGAGAACTACCTCCGCACCTACCAAACCGACTGGCTTCCCTTCATTGAGGAACAGAAGTCCAACTGGTCGCAGCCCAGCGGCAACCTCCTTGCCGATCTCAAAGCGTGGTGGGAGCCACTGCTCGCGGTTGCACCCAACCTTCGTAGTGGCGTCGGCGACATCTGCGTGATCGACATGGGTGAACTGAAGATCGCGATCGACTTCCCCAATGGCACGGTCAGTGAATGGGACGGCGGTGAACACGGATTTCGATTCACGATTGATCGACGCCTCGTAGAAACTGTCGCCGCCGAGCGATCCGTCGACTGGAGCAATTCGTTGTTCCTTTCGTGTCGATTCTCAGCATGGCGACGCGGCCCTTTTAACGAATACGTCTACAACTTCTTCAAATCACTCTCCGATGAACGCATGGCGCGCACCGAGGCAGAAGCGCTTCGTAAGGCCGACCCCGAACGCGGCGGCATCGCTGAAAAAGAAATTCAGATTGGCGATTGGATCGTGCAACGCACGTGTCCTCATCGCGACGCCGACCTTGCCATCTTTGGCGAAATTGATGGCAACGAACTTGTCTGCACCCTGCACGGCTGGCGTTTCGATTGTGAAACCGGCCGCTGCCTTACTGCAGAAGAGCGAACCCTACGAATTCGTCCTGCCACTTGATGCTTGCGATCTCCAAAGAGATTTAGGCAACCCGCGTCGCGTCAGCAGCGACGACCTTCGCATCGATCTCAAGCCAACGGTCGTCGAGCCAGGCTTCGAACCCATCGCCTTCAGGGATCGATGCTCGCGTGTGATGTTCGAGTACGACCTTTGCAGATGGATTGGCAGAAGCGATGCGACGACGAACACCGCCGAAGGTGTCGAGGCCATCGAAGCCGACATGCCACATAACGACGACATCGCCGTTGGGAATCTCTTCAAGAAGCACCGATGCTCCCGCAGAGCGTGGCGGCAGTAACCGCTGGAGCCCAATCAACTTTGCGTGACGATCTGGTGCTCTTCGCTCAAGCCGTGCGACGAGTCCGACGCGCTTTTCATCGTTTGTTCGCGTACCTTCAGGGAAGATCACCGCAACATCTCGCTCCCCCATGTTCGCCGCCATGGTCCGAATGCCGGTCAGTTCCTGCCGAACCGCAGCGGAACCACGATCAACGAAGTAGTTGGGAATGCGCTGTCCGACAACGTCGAGACACGGGTCAAAGAGCAATTCCTTCTTCATGACATAACGGGGGAATCGCTTGGCGAGCGAACCAAAGATCCACGCGCTCACGAGTGCATCACCAAGGCTTGCGTGGCGCCCGAGGCAAATAAGTGGTCCGGCCGAAAGGTTCTCGGCGCCCTCAACCTCGATCTTGAGCCCGCATGAGAGACGTAACGAACCAATGAGCTGCTTTGCCCACCAGCGCTGGAGCGCGTAATTCGCTCGCTGATTCCGGGCCTGACCCGTGAGCCACAGAAGTTCGGCACCGAGAATGCCCAAGGTCTCGAGCCATAGCCAAAGCCACGCGAAACACATCAGCCGAAAGGTTGGCAAACGCCACTTCCGGCCGACGAGATCGAGCACCACGGAGAAGACAATCCAGATGGGGAGCAAGACAGTTAGGAGCAGCGCACCAATCACGACTGCCATCACCGTGATTGGTCGACGCACCCAGGCTTTGCTCACGTTGGCATCGTAGTGACAGCACCAGCCCCATAAGCGATCTCCGCCAGCGCAAAGGCACTGCGATACCGTGGCCACATCTCTCGTTGACAGGGGCCCACCATGACAGCAACGCAGCTTGTCCCCGAAAAAGATCCAAGCGCAACGCTCGGAGCAACCCGCAAGATCATGAGCGGAGGTCTTCCGGTTGGACCCGCAACGCACCTTGCCGAG
>WLOT01000204.1 GCA_009699125.1 Actinomycetota bacterium | reverse complement strand
GTTTGTTGCGTTCAAGTGGTTGCCCGCCCGCGCTGAAGATGCACGCGCCGAAGTAAGTGGCCCGCTCGATGGTCTTGCGTCCCTGACCTATGCCGAAGCAGAAGGTGCGCTTGAAGTCGATCAATTGGAACTTGAAGCGGAACTCGCTGCAGGGCTCGGGCAAGATTCCGAAATAGCGAGCGATGAGGTGCACTCATGAAAGCAGCAACGACAGTGCGCGCCCGTCCGGGGCGTCAGCGCAGCGAAGCGGCCGATCACGCAATTCTTGATGCAACCCTCGAGCTGTTGGGCGAGCACGGATATGCGTCACTCACTATGGCTGCAGTGATTGCGAAGTCTGGAGTTTCGTCGGCAACGTTGTATCGGCGTTGGCCGACAAAACAGGACCTCGTCACCGCTTCATTGGCCTCGCTTCATGCCGAGATCGTTGACATCAATACGGGCTCACTAAGCGAAGACATCTCAGCGATGGTGCGAGCATCTTCCGAAGCAATGTCCGTGCGACGTGAAGATCTTGCCGAGGATCTCGCGATTGAACTTCGCCGCAATCCAGAATTCCGTGCAGCCGTCAATGAGAAGTTCATTCTTCCTCGTCGACGTGTGATGGCTGCGATTGTCGAACGAGCGCAAGCGCGCGGTGAACTTGGTAGTGCGATCGATGCGGCAACAGCGTTCGCGTTCATCGCCGGCCCACTTCACAATCGCATGTATGTCCAAGGCGAAGCATTGACGGCGTCGTTTCAGCGCACTGTGGCCAAGGGCGCGCTCGCAGCGATTCTCGCCGTGGCCGGCGAATAACGAACGCGTTAACCGGCGGTGACGCCGCGGTCGCTCGAGAAGATTGCTCCGTGGATATTGGTTGATCCTGGAGCAGCGACGAGCGCAATGAGTTCGGCGATGTCGTCAGCCTCACCCTGTCCCCGGTAACCCATGTATGGGGTCATGAGCTCGAAATCGATATCGGCAGGGATCTGGAAATTCTGCGTGAGGTTGGTTTCGATTGCTCCCGGCGCGATTGCGTTGACGCGGATCTTCGTCTTTGCATATTCCATGGCCAACGAACGAGTGAGTTGGACCACTGCGCCCTTCGTCATGCAATAGGCCGTCGTATACGCCTGACCCATGAGGCCTGCGTTGGACGCGATATTCACGATGTTGCCGTCGGAGGTGAGCAAGTGGGGGATGGCGGCCTGACAGAAGAAGAACGGTGCATCCATGTTGACTGCGGCCATGCGTCGGTACTGCGCTTCACTCATGTCGGTGAAATGAAACGCTCCGGCGATTCCGGCCACATTTACAAGGACGTCGAGTCGACCAAACGCCTCGACCGCTTCTGCAACGGCGTCGAAGCATTCCGAACGCTCGCTGACATCGCCGACACGAGAGACGGCGGTGCCGCCAGCCGCCGTGATGAGCGACACCGACTCGGCCAGTGACTCGGGGTTCACGTCGTGAACAAAGACCTCGGCACCTTCGGCAGCCAGTCGGAGTGCTGTCGCCCGGCCGATTCCAGAACCCGCTCCGGTGATGACGGCAACCTTGTCGCTAAATCGGCCTGGAATGACGTACGGCATGTCGGTCTCCTCGTCGGTGGACAGGCGCAGATCGTCGCACATCGGCGAACTTCAGGCCGTCGAAGTGACGAGGTATCGCGAGGTGGTTCAGTCGCGATACGTTGCCAAGGCGCTGCGCTGCCAAGGGGGCACTGCAGAGGAGGAGCTCGAGATGGACATCAAGGCCGGTAGCCGACTCGCTTGCCCGGAGTGCAGCGTCGAACTCGTCGTGGTCCGTCCCCCGAGCTCCGCTGTTGTTCTCACCTGTGGTGGCGTTGAAGTCGTTGACGCCGCAGCCGATCGTTCGGGTGGCGGTCATGCCGACGCCAGCGGCGATGGCACCCTTGTTGGTAAGCGTTACGCCGACGAGGACTCAGGTATCGAAGTGTTGTGCGCCAAGCCCGGTCCGGGCACATTGGCTGCCGATGGCCGCGAGGTACCCATCAAGGGTGCCAAGCCGCTTCCGTCCTCTGACTGATCTGAAGGTCAACGCGTGAATCTTTCGCTCTTGCTCGAGATGTCGGCATCGACGCTCGAGGATCGTCCTGCTGTTACCTCTGGAACGCGAACGCTGAGTTACGCCCAGCTCGATGCTGCTGCTCGTCGATGCGCGGCGAAGTTCTTGTCGATGGGTGCAACCGGTGTCGTGTACTGCGGCACCAACGACGCGAGCTTTCCGATTGCGGTCTTCGGGGCGGCCTACGCCGGCCTTCCGTTCATTCCGTTGAACTACCGCTTGGGCGAAGAACAGTTGCAGCCGCTTGTCGAAGCGAATCGTGGCGCAGTCGTCATCGCTGAAACGGCGAAGGTTCCCGGTGCCGATCCAGAAATGGTCGTGCTTCGTTCGACGCTGCTTGACGCGTCGTTTGCAAGCGCCACCGACGTTGAGCTTCCGCCGTTTGTCGACCCTGAAGATGTCGCCATCGTGCTGTACACATCCGGCACCTCAGGAACTCCAAAGGCAGCACTCCTTCGTCATCGCCATCTGACCGCGTATGTGATTGGCACCGTCGAGTTTGCTGGCGCCGAACCCGAGCAAGCTGCGCTTGTCACGGTGCCGCCGTATCACATCGCTGGTCTCGCCAACTTGTTGTCGAATATGTACTCGGGTCGCCGGATCGTGTATCTCGAGTCGTTCGATGCGCAGGTGTGGCTCGACACTCTTCGCAACGAACGCATTACGCAAGCCATGGTTGTTCCCACGATGCTTGCCCGGGTTGTGCAGCACCTCGACGGTTCACCGGCCGATGCCCCGATGTTGGCAACGCTTTCTTATGGCGGCGCGCGCATGCCACTCCCTGTTCTTGAACAGGCGCTCGAGTTGTTCGTCGGAACTGGTTTCGTGAACGCCTATGGCCTGACGGAAACCTCTTCGACCATTGCCTTGCTCGGTCCCGAGGATCACGACGCCGCATTTGCTGGTGACCCCGTCGCCAAGGTTCGACTTGGTTCGGTGGGCAAGGTGCTTCCGGGTATCGAGGTCGAAGTTCGTGACGAAGACGGCAATGTCCTTGCGGTAGGCGAACCGGGGCTTGTCTTCCTTCGCGGTGAACAGGTGTCGGGCGAATACGAAGGCGGAAGCGTTGTCGACGCTGAAGGCTGGTTCCCGACCAAAGATCGTGGCTGGATCGACCAAGACGATTACCTCTTCATCGAAGGTCGCGCCGACGACACCATCATTCG
>WLOT01000203.1 GCA_009699125.1 Actinomycetota bacterium | reverse complement strand
TAGGCATTCAGCGTTCCCCAATGTTCCCAAATTCGATCAATGAGGCCTTCGTCGTTGAACCGGAAGAGAAAGCCGTAGACGTTTTCGTAGGGCTTGCCGCCGATGGTCGTCGCCTTGTAGAGGTGTTGACGAAAGACGTACGGGCCATCGGCGATGGTGTGCACGTCGTGAAAGCTGATGGTTGAGAGGTCGTATCGATCGATTCGACGACCACTTGGCTGCCGCGGCGAAGGCGCTCGTCCCAGAATGCGCGCACCAACTTCATCTTTTCCACGAAACACCGTTTGCCCGGGAACCGCCGGAAACTTTCCAAGACCGTTCCACCACTCGATGTCTTCGGTCATGAACGACAGACGGTCGACCTCGCGTCCAGCGACAAAGAACTGTTCAACTGCGGATTTATTGCGATCGCTCACTTGATCCCCCAACCCAGCGGCGACACCGTCATCACCTAGTTGGCGAGCGTACTGCGGAGCGAGGAATCAGATCTTTAACGGCTTATCGCTGAGACCCATCTGGACGCGATCTACAAGTCCCCCGAATTTCTGCTTGATCTCGGCACTTACCGACTCGAGATCGCCAATTACAGCGAACTCGCGAAGCATCTCATCGGTAATCAAATCACCCATCGCTACCCATTCGCCCTGTTTTGAAAGTCTGTTGAGTTCATCACCAACATCACCCCACCCGTGATGTTCTAGAACGCCACGATAGGCCGGCGTCGAACCGTAAAACGCGAGTTGCTGACGAACGGCTGCCAGTTTCGGAGCGACCTCTGCATCGTCTCGGCCCACTGCCGACATAATTGGGATCGTCACTTCAACATCGCTGCGCGACCGATTTGAACGTTCAAGCCCTTTCGCGAGATTCACCATGGTGACTTCACGCAAATAACTCGGAGTCGTAAAACCATGCGCCATCAGCCCATCGGCGACCTCGCCGGCAACGGCCGTCATCGCGGGCCCAACCGCAGCAACAAAGATGCGAGGGTTGCCACATTCACTCGGCCCCTGATCAAACATTGGTGTCATGAGCGTGTGCCGGTAGTACTCACCGCGAAACGCAAGCGGCGTTCCTTCGTTCCACGATTCCCAAATCGCGCGAACCGCCAGTACGAACTCGCGCATCCGTGCGGCGGGATCAGACCAAGGCATCGAAAATCGCTTTGTGATGTGAGGTTTGATCTGACTCCCTAACCCGAGAATGAACCGCCCGTTCGAAAGGCGATTGATGTCGTTGGCAATCACGGCCGCATTCATGGGGTTACGAGCAAAGGCGACCGCGATGCCCGTTATGAGATCGACTCGCTCGGTCGCAGCGGCGCCCAAGGCCAGGGGCAGGAACGGATCGTGGGAGATCTCAACCGAGACTGCGCCATCAAACCCTGCGTCCTCTGCCCGCCGTATCGCAGCCGCTGCATCGGCGAGGTTCCCGTGGATGATCGCATCGGTCTTCATGGCCCCATTCTGACCGCTCCGCCCACATAGGCCTGAGTCCCGAAGGGTGGATACGCTGCCGCAGTCACACTTCCCCTTTGGAGCGCAGCCGAATGTCGATCGCAATCACCGAAGACCACCGCACCCTGGCAGACGTCACTGCGGATTTCCTCGAACGCCATGATTCACGAGGCGCAGCTCGCGAACTGCTCGAAGCCAAGACCGAGACGATGCCGTCGTTCTGGTCCGCACTTGCCGAACTCGGATGGCTCGGTCTTCACATCCCCGAAGAGAACGGCGGTTCCGGTTTCGGAATGCCAGAACTTGTTGTCGTGGTCGAGCAGATGGGAGCGGGCCTTGCTCCCGGTCCGTTCGTTTCCACCATCATCGCCAGCGCTGCAATTGTTGCTGCCGCTCCAGCCGATGTTGCCGCCCAGTTGCTTCCGGGTCTCGCTGACGGAACCGTCGTCGCTGGAATCGGATTCGGCGACGCACTTTCCACCAAGTCCAACACCATCGCAGGCACTGCTCGCAGCGTGCTCAGCGCAACGCTTGCGAACCTCATCGTCGTCACGGTTGGAAATGACCTTGCGATCGTGGACGCAACTGCAAAGGGCGTCGACATCCGCACGATGACCAACCTCGACCCAACCCGTCGCAGCGCACAGGTCACGTTCGACGATGCCGAAGCAATCATCATCCCTGGGGGCGCACAGTCGCTCATTGACTACGCACGACTTCTTCTTGCTGCTGAAGCAACTGGCGTTGCCCGCGCAACCACCGATATGGCGGCCGACTACGCCCGCGAGCGTCAGCAGTTCGGTCGAGCAATCGCCATGTTCCAAGCCGTGAAGCATCACTGCGCCAACATGCTTGTTGAAACGGAAATCGCAACTGCTGAAGTTTGGGACGCGGCACGTGCTGCTTCGGCCGGCGGCGAACAGTTCTCCTACGCCGCGGCGATGGCCGCCGCCACTGCAGCGCATGCTGGCGATCGAAACGCACAGATGAACATTCAGGTTCACGGCGGCATCGGATTCACATGGGAGCACGATGCTCATCTGTTCCTCCGACGCGCTCTTTCGATCGAGGCGCTGGTCGATGCCGAAGCAGCCGCGATCGACATCACCAACCTTCTCCGCAAAGACGTAAAGATCGTTCGGGCCGTAGAGCTCCCACCAGAAGCCGAAGCATTCCGCGCCGAGGCTCGTGCTGCAATCGAAGCGGTCAAGGATCTTGACGGCAACGAACGCGTTCGTGCGCTCGTCGCGTCGGGCTATGCCGTTCCGCATTGGCCAAAGCCTTGGGGTCGTGCCGCAAGCGCCGTTGAACAGCTCGTCATCGAAGAAGAGTTCAACCGTGCCGGCGTGAAGCGTCCCGGTTACCAGATCACCGGGTGGGTCATCCTCACGCTCACCCAGCATTCCAATGACGACCAACTCGCCCGCTGGATCATGCCTGCCCTTAACCAGGAACTCATCTGGTGCCAGTTGTTCAGCGAGCCAGATGCCGGTTCTGACGCCGCTGGCGTGAAGACGAAGGCCACACGAGTTGATGGAGGCTGGCTCGTTAATGGTCAGAAGGTTTGGACCACCGGAGCTCATCTTGCTTCGTTCGGCCTCATTACTGTGCGCACGAACCCCGATCTCCCAAAGCATCAGGGCATCACGTGCATGGTTGTCGACATGCACGCCGAGGGCGTCGAAATTCGTCCGCTGCGCATGGTCAACGGAGGCGCCGAATTCAACGAGGTGTTCTTCAACGATGTCTTCGTTCCCGATGACGATGTCGTCGGCCCCGTCGACGGCGGCTGGACCGTTGCTCGTGGCACGCTCGGTAACGAAAGCGTGAGCAT
>WLOT01000202.1 GCA_009699125.1 Actinomycetota bacterium | reverse complement strand
TGGACAACTTCGTGGGGAGTTTCCACTCGCATGGTCGGTGGACTCATCATGTGTCACGGCGACGACAACGGTTTGCGCATCCCGCCCGCTCTCGCGCCTATTCAGGTTGTTGTGCTTGCGGTGCGCGACGACGACGCGGTTATTGAGCGTTGCCGGACGCTCGCCGAAGAACTCGCCGATGCTGGCGTGCGCGTCGAACTCGACGTGCGGGTCGAAACGTCGATGGGCCGTCGCGCTACCGACTGGGAACTCAAGGGTGTTCCGGTTCGCCTCGAACTTGGTCCCCGCGACTTGACCGAAGGCGTCGTAACGCTGGCCAACCGTTTCACCGGCGCGAAAGACGCGGTTGCACTCAATGGAATCGCTGCAACCGTTGCTGCCGCTCTTGATGCCGGTCAGGCCCAGCTCCTTGCCGAGGCCACCGATCGTCGTAACTCGCGCACGGTCGATGTCGCCACCATTGCGGAAGCTGCTGAAGCCGCCGCCACCGGGTGGGCCCGAATCCCTTGGGCCAGCCTGGGCACCGAGGGCGAGGCCGAACTCGCGAAATCGAGCGTCACCGTGCGCTGCCTGGTGATGCCCGATGGCTCTCTGCCAGCCTCAGACAACGCTGACGGAGCGATTGCCATCGTTGCCCGCTCCTACTGATTGTCGGCGAATTCGAACCAAAAACCCGGTCTGAACAGGGGTTTCTTGGCCGAACCGATGGGTTGCTCCGACCCCCCGGGTGGTCGTTTCTGGGCCGAGGGGTCTACACTTGACCCATCGCAATCGTTCGGCAGTACTGACGAAGGCGTGGGCTTTTCGCCCACGCCTTTTGTTTCGGCCGAATTCAGGTCGCGGTGACCCCGCAGTCTGTGATCTTTGAAACCCTTTGGAAGGAGGCCAGCAATGAGCGTGTCCGCACGTGTACGAGCACTTATCGAACCATTGGTGGCCGCAGAGGGTCTCGAACTGTTCGACCTTGAACAAGCTGGTCCCGTGCTGCGAGTCACGGTCGATCGTGAAGGTGGCGTCAGCATCGACGACATCACCAAAACCACCCGAGCGATCTCGCGGGCGATCGACGAACACGATCCCATTTCAAGCAGCTTCACACTCGAGGTGTCCAGCCCCGGGCTTGAACGCGTGCTGCGCACGCCTGCTCACTACGCGTGGGCAGTTGGTCGCACCGTTGCAGTGAAGACATTCCCGAATCACCCGGTGGGTCGTCGGTTCGCCGGCACCGTTACTGGTTCGACTGACACCACGGTCACTGTCGCTCTCGATGAACCGCTTGGCGAGAGCATCACGCTCAACCTTGGCGAAATCGAAAAGGCACGCACCACTTTCGTCTGGGGGCCCGCACCAAAACCGGGTGGTCCCAAGAACGGCACGAAAGCCGTGAAGCCAACGAAAACCACGCCAAAAACTACGAAGGTCAAGAAGGACGCGTCGAACGCGTCCCCCAAGGAAGAGAAGGTCCAGTCGTGATGAACTCCCCTGATCTCATCGAGGCACTCCAGGCACTCGCCGTCGACAAGGGAATCTCGATCGACACGCTGTTCGGCGCACTCGCCGACGCGTTCGAATCCGCTTACAAGCGGCTGCCAAATTCGCAGGAATATGCGTGGGTCATTATCGATCCCGATACCGGCGAAATCCGTGTGATGGCGCAAGCCCTCGACGACGACGGCATCCCTGAAGGCGAAGAGTTCGATGTCACCCCGCCGCCCGAGGTGTGGGGTCGCGTTGCTGCACAAACGATGAAGCAGGTCATGAACCAGCGCATTCGTGAAGCGGAACGTGAAATGAAGTACGAGGAATATGCGGGTCGCGAAGGCGACATCGTTACCGGCATCATCCAGCAGACCGATGCGCGTTACACGCTGCTCGATCTCGGACGCGTCGAGGCGCTAATGCCGCAGGCCGAACAGGTTCCCTACGAGCGTCCCGAACCTGGTGCGCGCGTCAAGGCGTACATCGTTGAAGTTCGCAAGACCGCAAAGGGTCCGCAGATCGTCACGAGCCGCACCCATCCCGGTCTCATCAAGCGACTGTTCGAACTCGAAGTTCCCGAAATCGCCGACGGCGTTGTCGAGATCAAGGCCTGTGCTCGTGAACCAGGAGCACGTACCAAGATCGCCGTTCTTTCGAACGATTCCAATGTCGATCCCGTCGGCGCTTGCGTTGGCGCTCGCGGCGCTCGCGTTCGCATGGTCGTCAACGAACTTCGTGGCGAAAAGATCGACATTGTTCCGTTCTCCGATGAACCGGCCGACTTCGTCATGAAGGCGCTGTCTCCGGCCAAGGTGAAGGAAGTTCGAATTCACGAAGACACCGGCACCGCCGAGGTCATCGTTCCCGATTACCAACTCTCTCTGGCGATCGGCAAGGAAGGGCAGAACGCTCGCCTTGCTGCTCGTCTCACCGGATGGCGCGTCGACATCAAGTCCGAAACGCAACTCGCCGAGGAAGAGGCCTACGCCAATCAGGATTGGGCCGAAGGCGAATGGATCGTCGACGCCGAAACTGGCGAACAGGTGTGGCAGCCAGCCGAAGGTGGCGAAGCAATGTCGGCCGAGGCCTACGCCCAAGCTGCTGAAGATGTTGAAGAGACTGAAGCAGAAGCTGAAGCCGAAGTTGTGGCTGAAGCCGAAGCCATTGTCGAGGCTGCCGAGGCAGAGGCTGCCGAAGAAACCGGATCGGAAGATCCGGCGTAGTCGTCACTATTCCTCGCCCGACGCTGTGTCGTGCGAGGATAGAGACCCGTTCCGTGGCCGTGTCACGGCGGGTCGAGCCCATCTGACGCTTTGTTTGGTGGGTCCCGAACCACGATCACTGAGGTAGCAGTTGCCGTCCAACATCCGTGTGTACGAGCTGGCACGAGAACTAGGTCTCACCAATAAAGAGACCTTGGATCTGTGCGTCGCGCTCGGGATCGGCGTGAAGAGCCATTCCTCAAGCGTCGTCGAGCCTCAAGCCGACCGCGTTCGCCGCAAGGCCGAACGTGAAGGTCTTGTGCGCGATGTGCAGCCTGAGGAACCAGAAGCTCCGGCCAAGAAGGCAGCGGCCAAGAAGGCCGCAGCGAAGAAAGCTCCGGCCAAGAAGGCACCAGCCAAGAAGGCTGCAGCAAAGAAGCCTTCCGACGAACCGGCCGAGGCCGAGGCTGCTGTTGCGCCCGCCGAACCGGAACCCGCAGTCGTTGATGTTCCTGCTGCCGAGGTCGAGTCGGTTGCTCCTGCGCCCGAACCCGCACCGGAACCCGCTCCTGCACCGAAACCGGCCGCACCAAAGCGCGTCATTTCGTCATCGGGCAGCTCTGGTCCGCGTCGCGAAGCACCGGCCGCGCCCG
>WLOT01000201.1 GCA_009699125.1 Actinomycetota bacterium | reverse complement strand
TGATTTGGTAAAAGGGACTCATCAGATTCAGTCCGATTTTCACGATCCTCTGTGGAAACGTGTAATCAACATCGTCCTCAAAGAACCTTCCCCACGCCGCGAAATTCATACTGAACCGTTCGAAACCGAGTTGATCAAGTTTCATGATGGTTCTGGTCAGCAGAAACTCGGTCATACCGTTTGGAGTGTCTGGATCGCGCCTCATGATGTCGAGGGTGTAACCACTCCGCGCACCGTAGATCGGAACGACTCGGAGGAATCCCCCGGCCTTTCCGTTTTCGTCAATGGCGATGCAAAGGCGAAAGTCGGGATTCGTCCCTTCGACGTCCTGACTCAAGGTCATGGTGAAACCACGCTCAGGAGCCTTCCCGCGCCACCGCTTCGAAATGTCGTTGAGATCATTGAGCAGCTCTTGAGAAGCGTCGGTTTCCGACATCCACACATAGCTGTAGGTGCGTTCGATGCGGCCTGAGGATTGCCTGACGCTCTTCCACTTCTTACCAGTGAGCGAAAACCCGCGGACGTCGATCACGGCTTCATCGCCGAGGTACACCGTGTGCAGACCGCGTTCGACGTACAAGTTCCGATCAGCCTCCCGCACAGCGAGGAATGAAACTCCCCACGCACGATCTCTGCACATCGACAGGAACTCGTCAATCACGAGCGGAATCGATTCGGCTGCGCCAATCGGGTCGCCCGAAACCAATGCCTGCCGAGCGACGTACGTGTACGCAAGAAACGCCTTGTGATCGGATGAAACAAAGAAGAGTTTGTCGTCGCGGAGGGCGAAGTAGTCAAGAGAATCGGAACTGTGCTCCTTCACGATGGCAATAGCTTCGTGAAGCGCCTCGGGTGTCACATACGACCGGGACACGATTGGCCTGAAAAGCAGAATTACCGCAGCGAGCAAACCGCCAACTCCGAGAAGGAGCAATGAAGACGGAAACGCCCACTCGAAGAAGTCGCGTTGATAGGTGTACGGGCCATCGATCCCGACAAGCCCCAGAACGATCGTTTGGGCGTTCTTCCAGAACGTCGGGCTCGGCGATATCGACTTCCTCTCGAAAAAGAGCGCCGCGTAGCCATAAAGAAACACGGTGCCAACGAAACGAGGGATGAATCGGAGGAACTCAAGCAGCGTTGGCGGATCGCCAGGTGCCTTGAATTTCGAGCGACTGATCAACAAAAGCACAACCATCAAAAGCGAATAGACCGCAGCGACGTAGTGGTGTTCGCGAAGAACATCGACGACGAATGAGGCGCTGAACAGGACAACGGCCATCACCCATGCCAGATGGCGACGTCGGCTCAATTGACCCGCCAAATAAAGGAGCCCGACACCAGCCGCAACAGCAATGACGTGACTCGTAACTCGAACTCCAAACGGGGTTACGACATCAACCATGCGCCCCATCCGCCCACCGACTGCAGGGAGCGTCGAAAGCAGCACAATAAGGCCGCCTAACGCGGTCAGGACGCCAATGAGTCGAGCTCGACGGGAATCACGTCGCATCGGCGCGACCTCCGATTTCCGACGTGCGCATCCTCAAACAGTAGGACCGGCGGAGAAGTCTTCGTCAGTCAAACCGTGCTCCGGTCGAAGCGTTGGGAACAAGATGACCTCTCGGATGCTTTCCACCGCTGCGAGGATCATCACAAGACGATCAATGCCGATTCCGAGACCGCCCGCAGGCGGCATGCCGTACTCAAGCGCTCGGATGTAATCGAGGTCGACGTCGCCAGCTTCGGGATCGCCGGCGGCCTTGTTGGCTGCTTCTTCCTGGAAGCGAGCAAGTTGTTCAACGGGGTCGTTGAGTTCGCTGTAGGCGTTGGCCAATTCGCGGCCATCGATGATGACCTCAAAGCGTTCAACGAGAGAAGGATCGTTTCGGTGCGGTTTCGCGAGAGGCGATGTCTCACGGGGGTGATCGAAAACAATTGTTGGTTCCATCACCTTGGATTCGACGAGTTCGTCGTACACCTCATGTGTGCAGCGACCAGGACCCCAAGTGTCTTTCCATTCGAGTCCGAGCCCATCAAGAATTGCTCTCGTTTCCGACAATTCCATTCCGGGGTTGATGTCGACGCCAACAACTTCCTTGATGAGTTCAACCATCGAGACCCTGCGCCACGGCGGAGCCAGGTCAACAGAACTCCCCCGCAGTTCGACCATCGTTGTTCCGTTTGCTGCAACCGCTGCCGAAGAAACGAGTGTCTCGACAAGTTCCATCATGTCGTTGTAATCAGCAAAGGCTTCGTACGACTCGAGCATCGTGAACTCGGGATTGTGTCGAGTATCGATTCCCTCGTTTCGGAACACGCGACCGATTTCGAATACTCGATCTAGTCCGCCAACCAAAAGACGCTTCAGAGGAAGTTCGAGAGCGATTCGCAAGTAGGTGTCAAGGGTGAGCGCGTTGTAATGCGTGATGAAAGGTCGAGCGGTTGCTCCACCCTGCTGCAAGTGCAGAATCGGAGTCTCGACTTCGAGATAACCGCGCTCCCGGAGAACCTGGCGAATCGCATCGACTGCAGCGAAACGAGTCTCGAAGACGCGCCGGGCGTCAGGATTTACGGTGAGGTCGACGTAACGCTGGCGGTATCGAGCGTCGACATCAGCGAGGCCCTTCCACTTGTCGGGAAGTGGACGAAGGGCCTTGCTTAAGAGCACCCAATCGGAAACCTTGACCGAGAGCTCGCCCTTTTTGGTGGCCATAATCTCGCCCTCGACGCCAACCCAGTCGCCGCGGTCGAGTTGATTGAACTCACCGAAAGATTCCTTACCGAGTACACCGGCTGAAACGAAAAGTTGGATTTCGCCAGATCGATCGCGAAGTTGGCCAAACGACAGGCGTCCCTGTTCGCGCTTGAGCATGAGGCGACCAGCCAGGCGCACCATGACTCCGGTCTCGGTGCCTGCCTCAATCGAGCCCCACTCGTCTCGAACCGGACCGATATCGGAAGAACGCTCGAATCGGTAGGGGTACGGATCAACGCCCGAAGCGCGCAATTCGCCCACGCGCTCAAGTCGCTGGGCTCGGATCGATGCACGTTCCTCGGAGGAAGCCTCGAGGTCTTCAGGACTATCGAGCGCTTCTGAGGATGACTCGGCTGCGTTCTCGTCTGACATCAGTCTTCCTGGAGTTCTTGGGGGTGACGGGGCGGGGTGCCAGTGTGGCACCCCGCTCGTGTCTGGTCGGGCTGGCGGGATTCGAACCCACGACCTTCGGTCCCCCAGACCGACGCGCTAACCAAGCTGCGCCACAGCCCGTGGAGGGAACACCTTAGCGAGCAGGGGTGATCTCACCGAATCGGCCCGGAGTTACCACGTATCGATCAGGATGGAACCGCCGCGCCCGCCACCAATACTCGGTCGTCGTTCCAGGC
>WLOT01000200.1 GCA_009699125.1 Actinomycetota bacterium | reverse complement strand
CGGTGGCGGCCCCGAGTACCAGCTCGCGGGTGCCGAATTGCTGCCATTCGACGATGCGTCATTCGACGCAGTCGTGTGCTGTCTCGTGTTCGAACACATCGACGCAGTCGACGAAGCGCTCGCTGAAGTTGCGCGCGTGTTGCGACCAGGTGGACGTTTCATTTTCTGCCTGAATCATCCGTTGCTGCAGACACCCGGTTCCGGCTGGATCGACGATCAGATACTTGACCCGCCCGAGCAGTACTGGCGCATCGGTCCGTACCTCATCGAACAGGCAACCATCGAAGAGGTCGAAAAGGATGTGTTCATCCGTTTCGTGCACCGACCCCTCAGTCGCTACATCAACGCAATGGCCGATTCGGGCCTTGCGCTGGAACGCATGATTGAACCAGCGCCGCCACAGGGCTTCATTGATCGAGCTCCGGAATACACCGAAGTCACGACGATCCCGCGACTTCTAACACTGGTTGCTCGCCGGTCGTCCTGACCGAGCAAACGTTTACGGGCGTCGGCCCATGAGGTCGAGCAGTGCCGTCTGCGCGTCGGCGCTTTCGTCGAGCGTTCCGCTCGGGCCTTCGCCGAACATTCCGACCTGACCGATGAATGGACGCATCGGTTCAATGTTGGTGGCAACAACGGCAACGACCTCGGGATCGAGCGTTTCATCGGCGCCAATGGCACGAGCCAGATCCCATGAATGCACGAGAAGGTCGCCGACGCGGAAGCCAAGAAGTTGCGCGCCGGGCATATCCATTGCCGGGTGGTGCACGATGAGTTCAAGTGCGGCGGAATCAGCAAACGCATTGGCTTGGGCTCGCATCGACTCTTGAACAGCAGCGAACGTGTCGGCGCCCACAGTCGACTCGGCGAGCACAGCAGCGGCGTCTTCACGCGATGCACCGCTGAGAAGAGCTGCGGCCATCAAGTTGCCGCCAATCACGTGGTCGAGCAATTGCTGAACGGTCCAGTCGCCACACGGTGTTGGCTTGCTGAGATCATCGGCGGCGACAAGGGCGGCAACCGATTCAAAATGGGCGGCAGCGATAGGTAAGGCGGCGATGTTGTCCATGCCGTGAGGATAGAGGTCACACGGGTAGCGTCTGAGGTGTGAGCGACTTCGTTGTGATCACGGGATTATCCGGCGCCGGGCGCTCTCAGGCCGCGGACGTTCTCGAAGATCTCGGCTGGTACATCATCGACAATTTGCCGCCAGCGCTTATTGGCCGGGTTGCCGATTTCGCCGACGCCCCCGATGCGACCATCACCAATGTCGTCCTTGTCGTCGGTACCGGGCCGTATCACTCCGAAGCGTTGCCGGCTCTCGACGCGCTGCGTCGCCAGGGCAACCGACTCCGGATCGTGTTCCTTGAAGCGGCGACCGATGAACTCGTGCGTCGGTACGAAAGCACCCGTCGCCGCCATCCACTTGCCGCTGAAGACCGTTCTCTCGCTGAATCAATTCAGGAAGAACGCCGAGTTCTGCAGTCGGTGAAGGCCGAGGCCGATGTCGTCATCGACACCACCGAACTCAACGTCCATCAACTTCGTGCCCGCATGCTCGACCTATTTGCGGCCGATGCCCCAGCCGGTGGCATGCAGACCACGGTGCTCTCCTTTGGCTACAAACACGGCCTTCCACTCGACACGGATTTGGTCATCGACTGCAGATTCCTCCCGAATCCCCATTGGGTCGAGGAATTGCGTCCACTGACTGGTCTCGATGAACCCGTTCGTGACTATGTGCTCTCGCAGCCGCTCACTGCCGAGTTTCTTTCGCAGATCAATGGCCTGCTCGAGACCTTGTTGCCGGCCTATGTGGCCGAAGGCAAGAGTTATCTCACGGTGGCTTTTGGGTGCACAGGTGGGCGGCATCGTTCGGTTGCTATTGCCGAAGCGGTGTCCGGAGCCCTGCGCGAGCGGGGATTTCACCTTCGGGTCACCCATCGCGACCTCGACCGCTGACATCATCACGGTCGCCGATTCCGCGAGAATCGGTCGGGCCGGAGTAAGACCGGCCAAACGCGTGCGCCGACTGGCGTAACGTCAGTCCATCTCGTCACTAAAGCCGTCGACCGTCGACGGCCAACCCAGGAGGCAGTGCCCACAATGACCATCCGTGTCGGCATCAATGGCTTCGGTCGCATCGGCCGCAACTTCTTCCGGGCGGTGAGGCAGTCCGGCGCTGATGTCGAAATCGTTGCCGCCAACGATTTGGGTTCGGTGCCCGCAATGGCGCACCTCCTCAAGTACGACACGGTCATGGGTCGGCTCGATGCAACCGTCGAAGCAACTGACGACGGCATCCTCGTCGACGGCAAGCTTCTCAAGATCACGGCAATCCGTGACCCCAAGGATCTCCCTTGGAAGGAACTCGGCGTCGACATCGTTGTCGAGTCCACTGGCTTCTTCACCGATCGCGATAAAGCCGCCGCTCACCTCGAAGCGGGCGCTCCGTACGTCATCATCTCGGCCCCGGCAACCAATGCCGATGCCACCTTCGTTGTTGGCGTCAATGACGACACCTTCGACCCGGCCAAGCACAAGGTTGTGTCCAACGCTTCGTGCACGACCAACTGTTTCGTTCCGATGATCAAGGTTCTCGACGATGCCTTCGGCGTCGAAAAGGGACTCATGACCACCGTTCACGCCTACACCGGCGATCAGAACCTCGTCGACGGCCCGCACACCGACATGCGTCGTGCACGCGCTTCGGCGGCGAACATCACACCGTCGTCAACCGGCGCTGCACGCGCCACCGGCCTCGTGCTCGAAGCCATGAAGGGCAAGCTCGACGGCACCGCACTCCGCGTGCCGGTTCCGGACGGCTCCATCACCGACTTCGTTGGTGTGCTCAAGCGTGACGTCACCGTCGATGAAATCAACGCAGCATTCAAGGCGGCCGCAACCTCGGGTCCGCTTTCGAAGGTGCTCGTGTTTACCGATGAAGAAATCGTTTCTTCCGACATCGTCGGTCAGCCCGCATCGTGCACATTCGACTCGAAGCTCACCATGGCTATGGGCAACCTCGTGAAGGTGCTCGGCTGGTACGACAACGAGTGGGGTTACTCCAACCGCCTGGTCGACCTCGTGCAGGTCATGGCCAAAGCGGCGAAGTAGTCCCGCCCGATGAGCGGTCCTTCGCTGGAGGATCTCGGCGACGTCAGTGGTCGCCGAGTCCTTCTCCGCGCTGATTTCAATGTGCCGATTTCCAATGGCGAGATTGTCGATGACTTCCGCATTCGCGCGGCGCTTCCCACAATCGAGTATCTGACGTCTCGCGGCGCAACGGTTACTGCGTGCACGCATCTCGGTCGCCCGAAGGGTGCTCCCGATCCCAAGTATTCGGTCGAACCAGTTCGTCGTCGACTTGCCGAACTCGCTCCGGGCGTCGAACT
>WLOT01000020.1 GCA_009699125.1 Actinomycetota bacterium | reverse complement strand
GAAACTCCCCACGAAGTTGTCCAGGCGTGTTGCTGGGTGCCTTCGTTGTCGAGGTACTGAATGTCGAAGGCCTTCGCGAAGTTCTGACCGAGTTCGTGACTCGTGCCCATTTGCAATGCTTTTCCGTCACCCATCATCGCTTCACACGTCATGGTGTTGGTTGCGCCAGCAAAGCGTTCCTTTGCAGTCTTACGACCAACAACAACAGGCATCGCGAGAATGTCGCGCATGAATGACTCATACACATCGTGCAAGATTCGTTCGGCGTACTGGCGACCATCGCCTTCGCTGACGTGCGCGGTGTGGCCTTCTTGCCAAAGGAATTCGCTCGTACGCAGAAAGACGCGGGGACGAAGTTCCCAACGAACAACGTTTGCCCACTGGTTCAGCAACAGCGGAAGATCGCGGTAACTCTGCACCCACTTGGCCATGAACTCGCCGATGACCGTTTCCGATGTCGGACGAACCACGACTGGCTCTTCAAGTTCCTTGCCACCAGCAACAGTGACGACTGCGAGTTCGGGGCTGAACCCTTCGACGTGCTCAGCTTCACGCTTGAGGTAACTCTCGGGGATGAACAACGGGAAATAGGCGTTCTTGGCACCGGCGCGCTTGATGCGGCGATCGACCTCGGCCTGCATCTGCTCCCAGATCGAATAGCCATAGGGACGGATGACCATCGTGCCGCGCACCGGACCGTTGTCGGCCAGTTCGGCCTTGGCGACGATGTCTTGATACCAGCGCGGGAAGTCTTCGGATTGCGGGGTGAGAACAGGAGCCTTAGCCATGAGGGCCGATGCTAGGCGACGCCCTCTTCGCCCTCAGCGAGGTTGCGCACGTTCAGTCGATCTTGCGAATGACCTGAATGCGCTCTTCGGCGTGATTGGCGTCCTCACCCTTGTCATCGAGCAGCGCCATGCGATCGGCTTCGGCTTCGGCCGCCGCGCCGTCGTCCTTGCGGCGAAGCGCTTCTTCGACTCCCCCGTCGGCAATGATCTGCGCCCATTCCACAAGCGCTTCAACCATCTCTGGTTCGGGAACGACCTTGACGACCTCGCCCTTCACGAACAAGTGACCGCGCTTTCGACCAGCAGCAATACCGAGATCGGCTTCGCGGGCCTCGCCAGGGCCATTCACAACACAACCCATAACGGCGACCTGGATGGGAATGTTCAAATCGGTAAGCGCATCTTGTGCACGTGCAGCAACTTCGATGACGTCGACTTCAGCGCGACCACATGAGGGACACGCGATGAGATCGAGACCGCGTCGTTCACGCAGACCAAGACTTTCGAGCAACCAACGACCAGCGCGAACTTCTTCCACCGGATCAGCAGTGAGTGAATAGCGAATGGTGTCGCCGATTCCTTCGGCCAACAATGTGGCCATACCTGCGGTTGCTTTCACAAGCCCCGCAGGGGGTGGGCCCGCCTCGGTGACGCCGAGATGCAGCGGGTAATCGACCGTGTCGGCAAGCAATCGGTACGCATCGATCATCAGCGCCACGTTCGACGCCTTGACCGAAATCTTTACGTTGTCGAAACCGACCTCTTCGAAATACGCGAGTTCGCGCTTGGCCGATTCGACCATTGCTTCGGCGGTGACTTTGCCGCCGTACTTCTCGTACAACTCGGGATCAAGCGAGCCACCGTTCACGCCAATACGGATCGGGATGCCGCGGTCTTTCGCCTCGAGCGCAACGGCCTTGATGTGTTCGGGCCGGCGAATGTTGCCGGGGTTCAAACGCAAACCTTGAACCCCCGCTTCCATGGCTTCAAGCGCGCGCCGGTACTGATGATGGATGTCAGCGATGATCGGCAACGGCGAGCGCGGAACGATATGCGCAAGTCCTTCAGCAGCTTCTTGTTCGTTGCACGTGCAACGCACGATGTCGCAACCGGCTCCCGCAAGCGCGTAGATCTGCTGCAGCGTGCCTTCGACGTCGGCCGTCTTGGTGGTCGTCATCGACTGGATTGAGATGGGCGCACCACCGCCAACGGCAACGTCACCAACGTGCAACTGACGAGTTGCACGTCGTGGATACCGGGTCTGCGGGGAGAGTTCGCTCACGGTGATGAGGTTAGGGCTACGGCGAGAGTTTTACGGGGTCCACGGCATCGAGGTACAGCGTGGACGCGAAGAGCCCCACCATGAGCAAGACCACGATGTAGGTGACGGGCATGAGTTTTGCCATGTCGACCCGATAGGCCCTGCCCGAAATACGGCTGCGAATCTCTTCGTACGTGGCAACGGCGATGTGGCCACCGTCGAACGGAAGAATCGGCACGAGGTTGATGAGGCCGAGAAAAATGTTGACCGTGGCGAGCAACGCAAGTACTCCAGCCCATCCCGCCTGTTCACCGAGTTGGGTACCAACGTTCACGATGCCAAGAAGCGACATAGGGCGATCGACGTTTGAGGAGGTCGATGAACCCGAACCCGAAGAACTCGCCGATCCTGAGTTCACCGGCTCAACCGATGAATCAGAACTTGAGTCTGAGGATCCGCCATTGGCCACTTGGGAGGCCAACTTGCTGATCCCCGACGGCGAGAAGATACGGCCCATTCCCTGCACCGATCCGACAACCGTGTCGCCGAATGCTTGGAAAGCTTGGCCCGTTGCTTGCACAATGCCGGCGTGCACCAGGACCGAACTTGGGCTCACGCCGAGAAATCCGCGGTACCCATCGACCGGCATTGCGATGGGCCCATCGACAGTCGTCGTGAAGGCGCGATCATTACGGTCGAATGTGATCGTGACTGGGCCGATGAATCGTTGAAGCGCCGCCTGCATCTCGGCATATGACGACACTGAAACGTCGCCAACCTTCGTGACTCGATCGCCGGGAACGAGCGGCTGCAGTGCACGTGCGCCGTCGGCATTGAGTGACCAACCAATTCTTGCGGGAATGATGAGTTCTTCATCTCCACGTTGAACTGTGAGTTCGCCAGAAGAACCGCCTTGAGCGCGCACGATGGTCGTGAAATCGTCGAATGCCCCCACGGGCTGTCCGTTGAACGCAATGATTCGATCGCCCGGCTGGAGTCCAGCACTTGCAGCAGCAGACCCTGATGAGACGGTGTCGATCTTCCACTTGTCTTTGGACGGCTGACCAAACCCGGCAAACACCACGACGAGCAGCAAGAGACCCAGAACGATGTTCACCACCGGACCTGCAAGCACTACGGGCATACGACGCCAGTACGACTGCGCTCGATAGGTGCGGGTTTCTTCGTCGGTCTCATCGATTTCTTCGAGACCGTGCATGCCGATGATGCGTACATACGCTCCGGCGGGAACGAGTTTGAGGCCGTATTCGGTTTCACCACGGCGGAATGACCACACGCGCGGGCCAAAGCCGATGAAGAACTCAGTGACCTTCATGCCATTGCGTTTGGCCATAAGGAAGTGGCCCATTTCATGGAGGAACACCGACGCAACGATGGCGACAATCAACACGAACAACCAGATACGCGTGAACGCAACCCAACCGAGCAGCGTCAGCAGGAGTCCAAGCAAAACGAACTGATTGCCAAATATCCGATCAACAATCGATGGACGAGGAGGTTCTCCCGAATCTCCGTCTTGAGTTTCGTTTGGAATTGAAGACGTTGTCATCAGCGCACCACCGAAGCGAAGGAGTTGAGTTCTTCATGAGCAATACGCCGAGCTTGGGAGTCGGCATCGATAACTGCATCCGCATCTGTGGCGGGTGCACCGTCGTGGCGATCGAGCGTTGCGGCGATAACCGAAGCGATCTCGCGCCAAGCGATCTGTCCATTTAGGAATGCGTCGACAGCAACCTCATTGGCTGCGCTAATCCATGCCGGAGCGGTGCCACCGGAGCGACCCGCGGCATAGGCAAGAGCAAGACATGGGAACGCTTCCAGATCGGGTGGTTCGAAATCGAGGCGACCAAGGTTGGTCCAGTCGATTCTTCCGAATGGTGTGGAGATGCGATCGGGCCACGCCAGCGCATAACCGATCGGTAAGCGCATGTCGGGAGTTGAGAGCTGGGCGATGGTTGACGCGTCGGTGAATTCAACCATCGAGTGCACAATCGACTGTGGGTGCACCACGACATCGATGTCCTCGAAACCAATGCCGTAACCAGCATCGCCCGCAGGTGTTCCAAAGAGTTCATGGGCTTCGATGACTTCAAGGCCCTTGTTCATGAGTGTCGAAGAATCGATCGTGATCTTTGGACCCATGCTCCATGTCGGATGCGCGAGTGCGTTTTCAATGGTGACGTTTGCGAGATCATCAGCGGTACGACCGCGGAATGGGCCACCACTTGCGGTGAGCAACAGTCGAGAAACTCGATTCCGGTTATCGGTGGCACGAAGGCATTGATGGATCGCTCCGTGCTCACTGTCGACAGGTACGAGTTCGGCACCAGGCGTGCGGCGCGCCACCTGCACTACCGGGCCGGCAGCGATGAGCGACTCTTTGTTTGCGAGCGCGAGACGTCGGCCAGCCTCGAGCGTTGCAAGAGTGACAGATAGCCCGGCGAAACCAACGACACCGTTCACGACAACATCGGCCTCGAGCGCAAGGCTCGCCATTGCGTCGGCGCCACCCCGAACTTCGACACCCGGGAGTTCCGCGGCGATCGACTGAGCAGCTTCGGGGTCACTGATCGCAACCACTGACGGGCGATAGCGACGGGCTTGTTCGATGATCACCTCAGGTTGTCGACCTGTGGCCCCAATTGCGCTGAGTTCGAAGCGATCGGCTTCGGCTTCGATGACGTCGAGCGCCTGCGTGCCGATTGAACCGGTAGAACCGGCGAGAGCGACACGGGTCAGCGACATGGGGTTGAGCCTACCGAGAGAGGATGCGTGATTCCCCGCGGGATCAGCCCAATCCGAGGATTCTCACCACGTAATAGGTCGTGGGGAGGACGAACAGCAGTGCATCAAATCGGTCGAGCAGGCCGCCATGTTCAGGCAACAACGAACCCATGTCTTTCAGGCCAAGGTCACGTTTAAACAATGACTCGGCGAGATCCCCGAGTGGCGCCACCACGGCGAGGACCACAGCGAGCAACAGCGCCTTGCCCGCACCCAGCGAACTGACGCCAAGTACAACAACAAAGACAAAGACGGCAAAGACGGTTGCCGCCATTCCGCCGACAAGTCCTTCGACGGTTTTGTTCGGAGAAATCGAGCTCAACGGGCTTCGACCCATTGCCCGTCCGAAGAAGAATCCACCAACGTCGGTCGCAACCGCGGCGACAACAGCGACGAGCAAGATGCTCACGCCTTGGACCGGAATGTCGACGAGAAGTGCAGCAAAACTTCCGAAGACACCAACCCAGATAACACCGATCAGGGTCACACCAAGGTTGGCGGTGGGACGAGCACGACCGCTGGCGCTGCTCAGATACCAAACGATGCCGAAAAGGAACGTGAGGAAGATGATCGCGGGAATCGCTGATTCACCTTTCCAGTACGTCGCGAGCGGCAACGCTGCGACAGCAGCAAGACCAAGCAACGTTGCGGGTCGGAACCCGCTCTTTTGCATGGCGCCGAAGAATTCAAAACCTGCAGCGACAAGCACGACTTCGATCAGAAGCAGTGTTGGCAGAGGTCCGGCCTTGAACAACAGCGCCGCAACGATCGCCATACCGATACCGACAGCTGCAGCCATCGGGACATTGCGCGACTTCGATTCTGCCGGCGCAGCTTCGTCGTCCTTTTGCGCGCGCACCCGTTCAGGGCGAGCGGCGGGCGGAGGCGGCGCAGCAGCAGACGGACCAACAAGGTCGGGCGGGAGAAGGATCGCCGACAACGGGTCGACGGCTTCGCGAGACACGCGAGCAGAACGACCACGACGTGCACCCCGACGACGCGGCTGCGGGTCGAGTTCAACATCGTCGAAGTTCAGATACGCCTCATCAGAGATGCGCTCGTCGGTATCAAGCGCACCAAGGCGTTCGACGACCTGTTCTTCGGGTTCCGACGCCGCAAGATCGGCGAGAAGATCGCCATGATCGGTGGAGTCGTGCTCGCTGCGCCAACGTGGCGCGTCGGCCATCGAGGCACGATCTTCTTCGCCTGCGTTGTCGCCAATCACGACGGCGGGAACCTGACCGGTTGCCGGTTCGGTCCAGTGAGGCATTTCGTGTTCGCCTGTTGGCGGACCAACATTCATGACCGGCGGCGGGGGCGGCGGAAGTTCACGCTCAGGAAGTCGAGTGGCCACGTCGGGACGGTTCGAAGCTTCGGCGATTTCATCGGCGGTGATGATCCGAACCTCTTCAGGATCACCAGGTGCTCTCGGTTCGCGGGACAGATCATCGGAAGCCATCAGTCCTCCATCAACTCAGTTTCTTTGGCACCCAACGCGTCACCAATTTCGGCTTCGTGAACGTGGATGATTTTGTCGAGTTCTTTTTCGGCGCGCTCTAGTTCGTCTTTCGAAAGGTCGCCGCCTTTCTCAAGCGCTTCAAGTTCCTGGCGAGTCGAACGACGCTGATTACGCAGTGCGATCTTTCCGTCTTCGGCCATGTTCTTGACGACCTTCACGAGTTCCTTACGACGCTCGCCGGTGAGGGGAGGGAACGAAAGACGAATCGAGATTCCGTCGTTGCTTGGATTGAGACCGAGATCAGACTGTTGCAACGCCTTCTCGATCGCGCCAATGGCACCTTTGTCGTAGGGCGTGATGAGCAACTGGCGTGCTTCTGGAACGTTGAAGCCTGCAATCTGTTGCAAAGGAACTTCAGAGCCGTAGTAGTCGACCGGAATCTTTTCAACGAGCGCGGGCGCAGCACGTCCGGTACGGATCGAGGAGAAGTCAGCACGCGTGTGCGTGACAACCTTCTTCATTTTCTCGACGGTTTCTGCAAGGAGCAGATCAGCCATCTCTGATGTCATCGGAACACTCCAGGAGATATCGAAGAGAGCGACGGGGTCTCCAGCGACCGCCTCAACGGACGAGGGTACCGACCGAACCGCCCTCAAGTAGCGAACGCACATTGCCCTCGCCGGTGAGATCGAACATGACGATGGGCAAATTGTTGTCCATACACAGCGTGATTGCCGTGGAATCCATGGCGCGAAGGCCCTGGTTCAGTACGTCGAGATAGGTAACTTCCTCAAGCTTTGTGGCTTCGGGATTCGTGCGAGGGTCATCGGTATAAATGCCGTCGGTGCCCGAATGTGTGCCCTTGAGCAGCACTCCGGCTTCGATCTCGACCGCACGCAATGCCGCTGTGGTGTCGGTAGTGAAGAACGGGTTGCCCGTTCCGCCAGCGAAGATCACGACACGACCTTTTTCGAGGTGTCGAACTGCACGGCGACGGATGTACGGCTCGGCAACCTGCGCCATTTGAATGGCTGACTGCACTCGAGTGGGCTGACCCAACTGCTCGAGCGTGTCTTGCAACGCGAGTGCATTGATCACCGTTGCGAGCATGCCCATGTAGTCGGCTTGCGCACGATCCATGCCGGCGCCAGCGCCAGCCATGCCGCGCCAAATATTTCCGCCACCGACAACGATGGCGATCTGAACGTCGGGATGGTCAGCGCGAACGTCGACGATGTCTTTGGCAATGCGCTGCACAACATGGCCGTCGATGCCGTATCCGGCATCGCCAGCGAATGCTTCGCCCGAAACCTTCAGCAGAACCCGCGACCAGCGGGCGGTCGCGGAGGCCATCAGGCTCCGATGAATACCTGAGCGAAACGGACGAGCGTCGCGCCTGCAAGCAAATCGGTGATCGACTTCTTGTCGTCGCGCACAAACTGCTGCTCAAGAAGTACTTGCTCCTTGTACCAACCGTTAATGCGTCCTTCGACGATCTTCGGCCAGGCTGCTTCAGGCTTGCCTTCTGCCTTGGTGATGTCGAGAAGAGCTTGACGCTCACGCTCAACATCTTCAGCCGGAACTTGGTCACGGTTGAGGTAGGCGGGCTTTGAGAACGCGATGTGCACTGCAAGATCATGAGCGATCTCTTTAGTTCCACCCTCGAGTTCGACGAGTACCGCATTGACCCCACGACCGTCCTGCAAGTGCAGATACGAATCAAGAATGTTGTCGCCAGCAGCGTCGAATCGCACGACGGTGCCGAGTTCGATGTTTTCTTTCTTGGCGATCTTGAGTGCGTCGAGTTCGTCGTTCATTTCCGAAAGTGCGTCGGCGCCCTTGGCAACAACTACTTCGGTCATGTCCTGAACAAGTGAAATGAAGTCTGCGGCCTTGGCCGAGAAATCGGTTTCGCTCTTGAGCTGCACGATGGCACCGACTGAGCCGTCGACGACGACACAAACGGAACCCTGTGCGTTCTCGCGATCGCCGAGCTTGGCAACCTTGGCCAAACCCTTTTCGCGGAGCCACTGCTTGGCGGCTTCGAAGTCGCCGTCGTTTTCGGTGAGCGCCTTCTTGGCGTCCATCATTCCGGCGCCAGTGATCTGACGAAGGTTCTGGACGTCCTTGGCGGTGAATTCAGCCATTGGTTTTCAGGACTCCTGCGTGGTTTCGTTTGCGGGATCGGTCTGGGTGATTGCTTCTTCAGCAGTTGCGCGTTCTGAAGCGATGCGTGCTTCGCGTGCAGCAGCAGCTTCGGCAGCCTGACGACGTGCATCGGCCTGAGCTGCTTCGTGAGCTGCTTCTTCTTCTGGCGTGCGCTCAACAACAGCGGGGCCTTCAGGAGCAACAGCGCCACGCTTGCGCGAAGCAATGAAGCGGCCTTCGTCGACAGCATCGGCGATCACGCGAGCCATGAGGTTCGCGGAACGGATGGCGTCGTCGTTGCCCGGGATCACGTAGGTGATGATGTCTGGATCGCAGTTGGTGTCGACGACGGCGACGATCGGGAGACCGAGCTTGTTGGCCTCGGTAACGGCGATGTCTTCCTTCTTGGTGTCGAGCACGAAGATGGCGCTGGGAAGGCGTTCCATGTTGCGGATGCCGCCGAGGTTGCGCTCGAGCTTCTCGAGTTCGCGGCTGATGAGAAGAGCTTCCTTCTTCGGCATCGCTTCGAAATCACCGGTGTCGCGCATGCGCTGGTAGTCCTTCATCTTCGCGACGCGCTTGGACATGGTCTGGAAGTTGGTAAGCATGCCGCCGAGCCAACGCTCGTTGACATACGGCATGCCGCAGCGCTCTGCGAAACTACGAACCGGATCCTGGGCTTGCTTCTTGGTGCCCACGAAAAGGATCGTGCCGCCGTCGGCCACGAGGTCACGCACAAAGCTGTACGCAGTTTCGATGCGGCCGAGCGTCTGCTCAAGATCGATGATGTAAATGCCATTGCGCTCGCCGTGGATGAATCGCTTCATCTTCGGGTTCCAGCGGCGGGTCTGATGACCGAAATGCACGCCTGAATCAAGCAACTGGCGCATGGTGACAACTGGTGCCATGAGGGTGTTCCTTCCCATCGGTTCGGAGGATCGCAGGCCCGTGCTGGCGTCTTCCCGGGTGGGAGACGACCGTGGGGTGCACGGCTGCGGATGTGTAGAGGTATGTCAATCGGATGATCAACATGCCCGACGGTCGTCGGGCCGGGTTCCGAGTGTATGGGAGGGCCGGAAAATCGGCCAACTGGCCGCCGGGCGGCGGCGTCAGTCGGGAGGAATCGGGAGCACCCCGGCCGCCACCGCCGCGGTCGCCCCCGCTACCGATTCGCCGTATCTGATGGTCTCCGCGGTGACGAATGCCGTGGTCGCGGCGCCGAGGCCCTGACAGGAGGGGCCCATTCCGGCAACGGCGAGGCCGATTTCCCTTGTGGCTGCTGGGCTCGAGGGCAAAGTGCCGTGGGCCTCTTTCCCGATATCGGTCGGCAGGATCACGCTCGCGTCTGCGCCAAGGTCGATAGCGACCGACCCGGGCACCACGAGATCGCCCGAGCCACCGATCGTCACGAATCTGACGCCCTTGGGCATCGGGCGCTGGTGGAGTTCATCGATGATCGGCGAGGTTTCGGCCAAATCGGAGATTGCTGGCAGGCGATTGTCGAGATCGTCGGCGGCTCCGGCGGCCCGAATCTGAGTCAACGCTGCCGCTCCCCCGGGGCTATCGCCGAGGGCAACAACTGCTGTGGCCAGCGGAGCACCTTGTTGCGGGGAGGACACCGTGACCAACGTGTCGACTTCAGCAGGAAGGCGATCTTCCGCACCGGAACGCTCCACCGCGAGACGCGCAACCACTCCGCCTTGAGAGTGAGCCACAACATCAATCGGTACCCCCGGCTCCGTGGCCGCGACTGACTGCAGCAACGCTGACAACCGGTCGGCCGAGATTCCGACCGACTGCTGGCTCGCAAGCGAATCGAACGGCCGCGTTGCAATCGCATCGAAAGGGTGGCTCGAAACCGAACGAAGAGTGCCCTGTTCATTCATGTCCACTCGCGGCGCCTGACCTCCCGCATACGAGTAGCGGACAACATCGGCGTCGGCGTATCCAAGCGACTTCGTATCGATCTCCCACGCAGTGTTGGCAACACTTGACGTACCGAGTCCGCTCACCAATACAACGATCCTCCGTGATTGGTGGACGGGAACTTGCGTTGCCGATGGCGTGCACGTGGCTTGATCATGCATCCACTTTGTAAACGCATCGACTGCACGAATCGCGTGCGTCGTTGGATTCAGTTCGACGAGATAGTGAGCAACAAGAGCAGTCGTGTGCGAGGCCCACGTTGAGGTCGCCGAAAGTGCAGCTGCACCAGTGTCAAGAAAAACATCAAGCAAGGAACGCCGTTCATGAGCTCCGAGACGCTCAATCCCCTGATCAGTTCCAGGCACGAGGCGTGCGCGCGGTCGCAGCGAACCATCAAGCAAAGTTTCGGGGTCAACGTAGGTGTCGTCGGGCGTGCGAACGCCGAAGTGAAACGGACCACCAGCGATGCCAACGACATCGCCCGCACGCACTCGATCGCCCGCACTCACCGTGATCGATGCAAGAAACGAATAGCTCGTGCGCAATCCATCGGCGTGTTCGATTGTGACGTGCAGCGCGCCACCCACCTGTCCGGCAAAGATCACGCGCCCATCGGCTGCCGCTCCGATCTGCCCACCTGGACTCGTTCCGTAATCGATGCCCCGATTTCCAGCCATCCACGGTTTCGGAGGCGGACGAAAGTGGTCAACGATTTCAGCATCGCTTGGCGGCCGATACTCAACCGATGCTGATGCAGCGCCAGCAGTTTTCGAAGTAATGCAGATCAGCCCAGCCGACAACTGCGCAAAGCCAACCACGACGCAAAGCACCCGCAGATGCAAGCGACGATGACCACACGAAGACGGTGACCGCACATCGGTCCTTCCGATAAAGAGTTCTCACCGGGGAAGAAGTGCGAGGTGTTGTTGTGTCAGGCGCGGGGGTGGGTTGAATCGACCACTGTGCGCAATCGTTCTTTACTCACGTGGGTGTAGTGCTGTGTGGTGGAGAGGTCAGAATGTCCGAGTAACTCCTGCACCGCACGAAGATCGGCGCCACCGTCGAGGAGATGGGTGGCAAATGTGTGCCGCAACGCGTGCGGGTGAGTCGGTGATGGCGCTCGGCGGTCGAGAAGTCGACGAACATCGCGCGTACCGAGACGGGTTCCCTTGCGATTAAGAAACACGGCATCGGAAGGAGAGGCTGCCGTTGCCATGACGCGCCGACCATGACCCAGCCACTGTTCGAGCGCTTCGACGGCAGGCGCGCTTAGTGGAACGACACGCTGCTTTGAACCCTTTCCCCAGACAACGACTCGGCGGCGAGCGAGGTCGAGATCTTCAGGACGCAGACCGCACACTTCTGAAACACGAAGGCCGCTGCCGTAGAGAAGTTCAAGAACGGCATCATCACGAGAACGAATCGCCGGCGGGTCATTCGCAGTCGTTCCTGGGGGATTATCGAGAACCTGAATGAGTTCTTCGTCGCGCAAGACACGCGGAAGTCGACCCGAGGAACCCGGCGCACTAAGCCCTGCGGAAGGATCGGCAGTGAGATGACCACTGCGAACCAGCCAGGAGAAATAGCGGCGCAATGCTGAAGCTTTGCGTGCGATCGTTCGCCGGGCGAGCTTCCGTGTTGTCATTGCTGCGATGTAGCGCCGCAATGTTGTGCGGCTTACGTCATCGGGAGATTCGATCTCCTGACGGGCGACCCATTCAACAAATTGATCGATATCGCTTCGGTAGGCGCGCAGGGTTGCGTCGGAGACAGACGTCAGCGACGCCTGAAACTCGTCGAGAAACCACGGATCTGCTTCACCAGCCACAAACAAAACTGTAACGGCGAACGTTGAACATCGACTTGGATGCTCGGCAATCGTGACGCACGCCGTCATCGCGTTGCCCCACGACCAATGCGTTCGATCCATCCGGCACGTTGCGACACCCATCCATCGGATTCGAGCCCTTCGAGCATCAGCATTGCGTCGCCCAGCGAAAGACCAGTCGAAACGAGGACATGTTCGACAGGAACCGCCTGCCATGGCAATGAGTCGAGAACCGTCTTCGCCGCTCCGGTGGGACGCGGACGTTGCTCTGATGCGCTGCGCCGACGCTCGGGCTCGCGCCCTAACGCGAGCAACACATCGCCAACATCACGCGCTGGGCCACACCCATCGAACAACAACTGATTCGTCCCCGCTGAACTCGGAGCCGTGACTGGTCCTGGAACCGCAAGTACCGCACGACCCCGACGAGCGGCTTCAACCGCAGTGCCTAACGCCCCTCCAGTTGATTGCGATTCGACCACAACGACAACATCAGAAAGTGCCGCAATGATTCGGTTGCGAGCGGGGAACTGCCACGCAACTGCAGATGCGCCGAGGGGATATTCGCTGAGCACAACACCACGTTCAGCCACTGCACGCCACAACGCTCGGTGGGCTCGCGGATACACACGATCGAGACCACTCCCGACAACAGCGACCGGCGGCGCGCCATCGACGGCAAGTGCTCCTGCATGCGCAGCGCCATCGATTCCCAACGCCAGACCCGACACGACTGAAACCCCTGCAAGCGATAGCTCACGGGCGAATTCGTTGGCAACGTCAATGCCGTATCGAGTCGCACGGCGAGTTCCGACAATGGCGACACGAGTACCCGCGAGCAGGTCGATATCGCCCAACCAAAACAGAACGACGGGTGCGTCGTCATCGTCAGCGAGTTCCTGAGGAAACGATGCCGACCAACGAGTCATGACTCCGATGCCGGCCTCGACGTGCGCGTTCCAGTAAGCGGCTGGATCAACTGATTTCGCCGCAACGCTCCACTGCTCGAGATACGCCAGCGGAATTCGGATACTCGCTTCGTGCGCGGCGTTCCCAAGCGAACCGCTCAGGACATTGCGCCACACAGACTCGGGCTCGCCTTGGGTCAACAACCAACGCAAACGAGAAGGGCCGACACCCGGCAAACTCGAAAGCGCGACCACCCACGCTTCATCAGGGAGCTTCTCGGCGGTCATCTAACTCGCCACCGAATGCTTCAGAAACGCAGGATCACTGCGCAGAAGCAACGCACTGGCCACATGTTCGGCAGTGATCGCATCGTCATGGCCGTCGAGATCGGCAATCGTTCGGGCAACTCTCCATACTCGGCGCATTCCTCGAGCAGAGAGTCGGCCCGATTCGAGCGATCGTTCAATGAGTGCCGATGCCTCGTCGTTGAGCGGTGCGGTTCGCTCAAGCGCGGCACTCGAAAGTTCGGCATTGCATCGAACGCCCCGACTGGTTGCTCGGCCACGAGCAACACGGACTCGTGCAGCAATGATCGAGCTCGCTTCGGCCGGTTCGCCGCCCAGCAACTGGCGCGGATCGGGTCGATGAACATCAATGCGGAGATCGAATCGGTCAAGCAGCGGACCCGACAACCTTCGGCGGTAACGATCGAGTGAACGATCGGTGCAACGACATGCTGCCGGCACGACACCTTCGCCACACGGACAGGGGTTCATCGCTCCAACCAGAAGAAAGCGCGCCGGAAGTTCGACGCGTGCTTCGGCGCGCGCGAGACGAATCACGCCTTCTTCAAGTGGTTGCCGCAGAGAATCGAGAACGACTGCGCTGAACTCCCCCATCTCGTCGAGAAACAACACACCACCGTGCGCAAGCGAGATCTCGCCAGGACGAATGCGATGAGAACCACCGCCAACCATCGCCACCGCACTCATCCCGTGATGCGGAGCGCGCAGTGGCGGCCGGCGCACGAGTCCACCAACGAGCGGCTCCCCCGCCGCTGAATGAACCCGTGTCGCGTCGAATGCCGTCGAATCATCAAGATCGGGCAAAAGACCGGGCAAACGATCGGCCAACATCGTCTTCCCCGAGCCTGGAGGACCGACCATCAACAGGTGGTGCCCACCCGCAGCGGCAACTTCCACCGCAAACCGTGCCAACGGATGCCCCCGGACCTCAGCGAAGTCAGGCCCATTCGAAATCGGCGCCACGAATGGTTCGTCTGGTGGCCGCGACCACGGCGCTTCAGCAGTGAGGGAGTCGACCAGCGCACGCAACTCAGGCGCACAACGGATCATCGACCGCTCGACGAGTGCTGCTTCTGAGTGCGAGGACGGCGCCACGATGACTTCCGACTGCGGACACGATGCAACGAGCGACAACACGCCAGGGACATGTCGAAGCGAACCATCGAGTCCCAACTCGGCAAGGAATGCGCGGTCAGCAACGACCTCCGGTGGAAGTTGTTCGCTTGCCACCAACACGCCAATTGCAATCGCTAGATCGAGCGAAGACCCAACTTTGCGAAGCGAGGTCGGCGCAAGGTTGACCGTCGTCCGTCGGTCGGGCCACGCAAAGCCGGACGTCAGCAGTGCAGCACGCACACGATCGCGAGCCTCGCGACACGACGCGTCGGGAAGACCAACAACAGTAAAACCAGGCAGACCGTTGGCAACATGAACTTCAACGGTGATGGGAACACCGTCGATCCCCGACAACGTCGCCGACGAAATAGTGGCGAGCATCGAACCTCCGCGAACATCTTCGATCGAAGGGCGATCGTTTCCGCCGAGGCGATGACTTTATGAACGACTCACAGCGCTGCGCACGGGCCGTTTGCACTGAAGCTCAAGCGAGTCCTCAGTTCTTGCCGAGAACCTCGCGGGTGTAACGCGTGACGGCAGTGATCTGGTCGGCACTCAGCTTCTTCGAGAACGAGGGCATGGCACCCTTACCGTTGGTGATCAGAGCAATCTGATCATCGATGTTCGGGTACTTCTCCGTAACGACACCGGCGAGCTTTTTGCCGTAGCCACCCTGTCCCGCGGCACCATGACAACTGGCGCAGTTCTGTGAATAGACCTGTTGCCCTTCGACCAACACGGGATCGCCTGACGGAGCAGCCGGCGAGGATGAGCTCCCGCCTGAGCACGCGGCGACGAGCGTGACGCCTGCAACAAGTGTCAAACCAGCGGCGAGAATTCGGGGGGAACGCATGAATGGCGACGCTACCAGCGCAACGAAAGCAAATTGCGTGCGGGACGCCACCCAGAACAAGGAATACTTGGGGGGTGGGATTCAATCCGCATCGCCAACAACGCCGATCACCGTTCGACTACTTCATGGTCGGCGCTGCCATGGTCATCTGCCTCGGCCTCATTATTTGGGCATTCTTCGGTTGACATGGCCAATGAACCCGAACGCGACCCAATGGGCCTCGAAGTCGAGGTTCGACGCGTGCAGCCCTATGAAGCAACCAAGAACTACGTGTGCCCTGGCTGCAATCGAGATATCCCGTCAGGAACCGGACACATCGTTGCCGTTCCCATCGATGCCCCCGACCTTCGTCGTCATTGGCATCGAGGCTGTTGGACCAATCGCCACCGCCGCCGACCTGGCCGCGGCTAACGCAAAGAACGAACCATGGAACTGATCTTCATTCGACACGGACAACCGCAGTGGGAAATCGATGGAGGCGGTGTCGACGACCCCGTGCTTACCGACATCGGCCACCGTCAGGCCGAACTTCTCCCCTCGTTCTTCATTGACCTCCCCATCGATCGTCTTGTGGTGTCACCGCTCAAGCGAGCACAACAAACTGCACAACCACTCATCGACGCGTTCGGCCTTGAACCAGAAACTCACGATTGGATCGCTGAAATTCGTGCACCAGTTTGGCAAGGCACGCCATCCGAAGTCATTGAAAAGGCCTTTGCCGAACAACGCAGTCGACCACTCAAGGAACAATGGGAAGCCATCCCAGGCGCCGAATCATTCCTCGAGTTTCATCAACGTGTTGTTGGTGGACTCACTGAGTTTCTCGCCGACATCGATTGCACTCGCGCTCGCGGATTTCCTCCGTTGTGGAATATGAACCACGAGGGACCGCGCATCGTTTTTGTTGCGCACTCAGGAGCGAATGCCGTCAGTCTCGGGCACCTTCTTGGCATCGAACCCGTTCCGTGGGAATGGGAACGCTTCGTTGCCTTCCACGGCTCGATCAGCGTCGTGCGACCGATGCACATCGCATCATCGCTGTCATTCAGTCTTTTTCGCTTCTCCGACACTTCGCATTTGCCGAAAGAACTTCAGACTCGCTGAGTGGCGAGGAGTTACTTCTTCTTGCTGACGTGCGACTGTCCGTCGGTGCCGTGCTTGTCTCGGTGACGATGCACTGCGAGTGCACCACCAACAATGCCAGCGGCATTGCGTAGCGATGCTGCAACAACTGGGGTGTGGCAGGTCAGATTCGGGATGAACTTGTCGGCCTTCTTCGACACGCCGCCGCCAATGATGAATAAATCAGGCCAGAACAGTTTCTCTACTGAGCACAGGTACTCGTCGACGCGTGCGGTCCACTCGGGCCAGTCGAGCTCAAGACGCTCACGCACTGACGCTGCGGCCCACTTTTCGGCGTCGCCACCGCGAAGCCACAAGTGACCAAGTTCGGTATTCGGCACGAGCGTTCCGTCGATCATGAGTGCAGAACCAATGCCCGTACCCAAAGTGATTGTCAGGATGACGCCCGACTTTCCGCGAGCGGCACCAAATCGCGTTTCTGCTTCACCAGCAGCATCGGCATCGTTCACCATCGTGACGGGGCAACCAGTTGCATCGCTGATGATTCGCGATGCATCGACATTGATCCAAGACTTGTCAACGTTGGCAGCGGTGAACACCGTGCCACCTTTAACAACACCTGGGAAGGTGCACCCGATCGGACCTGACCACTCGAAGTGCTTTGCGATCTCGGCAACAGTCATTCCGACGGCGTCGGGGGTTGCGGGTTCGGGCGTGAGCAACCGCAGCCGATCGGTAACGAGATGACCCTTCTTGGTGTCGACGACTGCACCCTTGATGCCGGTGCCACCGATATCGATACCCAGAACCTTCATCTGTCAGCCTCCTCGCCCGTGGACGGAGGAGTCTGCCACGCTCCCGGGACCAGTGTCCCGGGCCGAGATTACGCCCGGCCGCGGCCCTTGCGATAGCGGCGAATCAGCGCACTCGTCGAGGAATCATGCGTCAGCGTGGGCGCAGTTTCGGCAGTGAGTTCGGGGATGATCGCCTGCGCGAGTTTCTTGCCCAGTTCAACTCCCCACTGGTCGAACGAGTCGATCCCCCACACCGCACCCTGCACAAAGGTCTTGTGCTCGTAGGTCGCAATGAGCTGACCAAGCACCTTGGGTGAAAGTTCAGGAACCATGATTGAGGTGGTTGGGTGATTGCCCGCAAACGTTCGTGCAGCAACCTGCGCTTCAGGAACGCCATCGGCACGAACTTGTTCCGCGGTACGACCGAATGCCAGCGCTTCAGGCTGCGCGAAGAAGTTCGCCATGAAGATGTCTTGATGACCACCGACTTCGTGGGCCGGCGACACAAGGCCAATGAAATCGGCAGGAATCAACTTCGTTCCCTGATGAATGAGTTGGTAGTACGCGTGCTGTCCGTTGGTGCCCGGTTGCCCCCACACGATTTCGCCAGTTTGCGTGCCAACCGTGCGGCCCCACCGGTCGGT
>WLOT01000002.1 GCA_009699125.1 Actinomycetota bacterium | reverse complement strand
TGACGCGGCCGGCGCCGACGGTACGGCCACCTTCACGAATGGCGAAGCGCAAGCCCTCTTCCATCGCGATTGGGTGGATGAGTTCAACAGTCATCTCGGTGTTATCACCAGGGATACACATTTCCGTGCCCGCCGGAAGCGAGATCTGACCAGTCACATCGGTCGTACGGAAATAGAACTGCGGACGGTAGTTCGTGAAGAACGGCTTATGACGGCCGCCTTCTTCCTTGGTCAGAACATAGGTCTGAGCTTCGAACTCGGTATGAGGAGTGATCGAACCCGGCTTAGCGAGCACCTGACCACGCTCAACTTCTTCCTTCTTCGTTCCACGAAGAAGCGCACCAATGTTGTCTCCAGCGCGACCCTCATCGAGAAGCTTGCGGAACATTTCAACACCAGTACACGTGGTCTTCTGCGTCGGCTTAATACCAACGATTTCGATTTCATCACCCGTGTGCACAATGCCCTGCTCCACACGACCGGTCACAACCGTGCCACGACCAGTGATCGTGAACACATCTTCAATCGGCATAAGGAACGGCTTGTCAGTGTCACGCTCAGGCTGCGGAATATACGCATCAACAGCAGCCATAAGTTCAAGGATCTGCGCCGTTGCCGTCGCGTCACCCTCAAGAGCCTTCAACGCTGAAACCTTGATGACCGGAACATCGTCACCCGGGAACTCGTATTCGTTCAGAAGCTCACGAACCTCAAGCTCAACCAGATCAAGAAGCTCTTCATCATCGACCATGTCGACCTTGTTCAACGCAACAACCAAAGACGGCACACCAACCTGGCGAGCAAGAAGAACATGCTCACGAGTCTGAGGCATCGGACCATCAGCAGCCGAAACAACAAGAATCGCACCGTCAACCTGAGCGGCACCAGTAATCATGTTCTTGATGTAATCAGCATGGCCTGGCATATCAACATGCGCGTAATGACGATTCGCAGTCTCATACTCAACATGCGAAATGTTGATCGTGATACCACGCTCACGCTCTTCCGGCGCCTTATCAATATTCGCGAACTCAGTAAACGAGTTGTTCGACGGATCAGCATCCGCCAACACCTTCGTAATCGCCGCGGTCAACGTGGTCTTACCATGATCGATATGACCCATCGTGCCCACATTCGCGTGGGGCTTGGTCCGCTCGAACTTCTCGCGTGCCATGATTTCTCCTGATGCCTTTCGTGGCGTTTGCCTGTATTGGTACGTCTGACTGAGTACTGCGTGTTGCGGGTAGTGCGACTTGAGACTGTGGTGCGATTTTGTAGCTTTGCACCGAGTGGGAATCGGATTCCCGATTGGTGTCGGCGGTCGGACTTGAACCGACGACCACTCGATTATGAGCCGAGTGCTCTGACCAGCTGAGCTACGCCGACATGTTGGACGGTTGGGCGGAACCCTTCCGGCACAGAGCCCCCTGACAGAATCGAACTGTCGACCTTTTCCTTACCATGGAAACGCTCTGCCGACTGAGCTAAGGGGGCGCGTCGGGCAAGCCCGACAAAGGAGGCGTCATCTTGCCACGCCCCACAGGGGATTCCCAACTCACGACCTAAGGCGCCGGTACGGTGACCGGTGTGAACCTCCGCCTCGCCCGCCCTGAAGATGCCGAAGCAACCCGTGACATCTACAACGCTGAGGTCACCGGCTCCACCGTCACCTTCGATCTTGTCCCCCGCTCTCTCGACGACCAATTGGCCTGGCTCGACCAACGGTCTGGGGCGATGGCCGTGGTCGTGGCCGAAATCGACGGCCAGGTGGTGGGTTTCGCCTCGCTCTCGCCCTACCGCGACCGCCCGGCCTATGCCACCACGGTGGAAGATTCGGTCTATGTCCATGCCGACTTTCGGGGTCAAGGCGTGGCCCGAGCCCTTCTGGCCGAGATTCTCGACATCGCCTCCACCCGGGGGTTTCACGCCGTGATGGCCCGAATCGTCGGTGGCCACGACGCGTCGATCGGCCTCCATGGCTCTCTGGGCTTCGAAATCGTCGGCACTGAGCGTGAGGTTGGCCGAAAATTCGGCAAATGGCTTGATGTCGTCATCATGCAGCGGATGCTCTGAGGCCAACCCGTCACTTTCGGAGGGCAGTCAGCGCTCCGCTAAGGTTTCGCCCTTCAGGGTCGGTGCCCGAGCGGCCAAAGGGAACGGGCTGTAAACCCGTCGGTTCTGCCTTCGATGGTTCGAATCCATCCCGGCCCACCATCCGGCTCCCCGCCCGTCGGGCGGGGTTGCCGGCTGGAACCCACTCATTTCGCCTCTCGAGGCGAGCGGTTGGAACGAGGAAAGCCATGCCGAGCTTCGATGTTGTGTCCGAGATCGACGAGCAGGAAGTTCGCAACGCCGTCGACCAAGCCTCGCGAGAGCTCACGACTCGCTTTGATTTCAAGAACACCAACTCATCAGTCGAATACAAAGAACTCTCCATCGAGATGAAGTCGGCAAGTCCGGATCGGCTCAATGCCGTTCGCCAGGTTCTTGAAGAGAAGTTGGTCAAGCGCAAGGTGTCGCTCAAGTCCCTCGACTACGGCAAAGTCGAAGATGCTGCAAGCAGCACGGTTCGCCAGACCGTCAAGATCGTTGCGGGCATCTCCAGCGACAAGGCCAAAGCTGTGAACAAGGCCATCAAGGAACTCGGCCTCAAGGGCGTGTCGTCACAGACCCAGGGCGAACAGATTCGTGTGACCGGCAAGAAGCGCGACGATCTTCAAGCAGTGATCGCTGGACTGAAAGAGGTCGATCTTGAGATCCCTCTGCAGTTCGAAAACTTCCGCGACTAAGAGTTTTCCGACTTACTCGTAATACCCCGAGTGGATGTACACACACGGGATTCCTTCGCCGTGAAACATGTCGGCGTTCTTTCGGTCGTCTTCAAACGCGAGTTTGAGGTCGAGTCCGAACTCGCGAAGTTGGCCGACAGTGCGCTTCTTAAATTCCCACGCTTCTTGGCCTGAGCGGTCTTCGCGCATGCAGAGCAAATCCCAGCGCAGGTCGTGACGAGCAAGCCATTCAAGTGTTTGTGGCTGCACGCGTAACGGCCTTGCGGTGAGCAACACCACATGCAATTCCGGCGCTAAAAGACTGAGCAAACGTGCAAGTTCGTGAATGACCTCGTCGTCGCCGCAAGCTTCGAAGAATGCGTTCCAGTCACGGTTGGCAATGTGATGTTGACGGTCGCTCGCGTTCGACAACACGCCGTCCATATCGAAGACAACTGTGGGGCCCGGAGCGATCGGACCTTCTCGCCAACGCCAGTTCTCGGGAGTTTCGGTCACGCTCCGCTACCCGGTCCGTGCAACGCACTTTCACGAATGGCATCGACAACTGATGGATCGGCAAGTGTCGTGGTGTCGCCAAGCGTGTTGCCGTCGGCGATGTCACGCAGAAGCCGGCGCATGATCTTTCCACTTCGGGTCTTGGGGAGATCGGGAACGATGATGACGCGCTTTGGTCGCGCTGTGGGTCCAATCTTCTGCGCGACATGGGCGCGCAACTCATCAACAAGTGCGTCGTCCGCGGTCACTCCCCCGCGCAGAATCACATAGCCAACAATGGCTTGGCCCGTGAGGTCGTCGGTGGCGCCAACAACTGCTGCTTCAGCAACGCCGGTGTGATCGACAAGTGCGCTTTCAACTTCGGTTGTGGAGATGCGATGGCCCGACACGTTCATGACATCATCGACGCGACCGAGCAACCAGAGGTATCCGTCCTCGTCGATCTTGGCGCCATCGCCAGCGAAATAACGCCCTGGGTACTTGCTCCAGTAGGTGTCCTTGTATCGCTCAGGATCTCCCCAAATGCCGCGAAGCATCGACGGCCACGGACGAGTCAGCGTCAGATAACCACCACCGCGTTCGATCGGATGACCTTCTTCATCTACCACTTCGACACCAATGCCAGGAAGCGCTGAGCAGGCAGAACCCGGCTTGAGAGTCGTCACCCCAGGAAGCGGTGAAATCATCTGGCCGCCTGTTTCGGTCTGCCACCACGTGTCGACGATCGGACAGCGATTGCCACCGATGTGTTCGTGGTACCACATCCACGCTTCGGGATTAATGGACTCGCCCACCGAACCAAGCAGTCGCAACGATGAAAGATCGTGCTTCTGCGGTTCCTGTTCGCCCCACTTCATGAACATGCGAATCGCAGTCGGTGCGGTGTAGAGCTGCGTGACGCCGTAGCGCTCGATGATGTCCCACATGCGATCTTTACCGGGCGTATCGGGCGTGCCTTCGTAGAGCACCGACGTTGCCCCGTTTACAAGTGGTCCGTAGACGATGTAACTGTGACCAGTCACCCAACCAATGTCGGCCGAACACCAATACACATCGGTTTCGGGTTTGAGATCGAAGACGTACTTGTAGGTAAACGCCACCTGCGTGAGATAGCCGCCGGTGGTGTGCATGATGCCCTTGGGCTTTGCCGTGGTGCCAGAGGTGTAGAGCAGATACAACAACTGCTCGGAATCCATCGGCTCTGGCGGGCATTCGGGTGCGGCCGCGGCCATGAGGTCGTGATACCAGTGATCGCGACCTTCAACCATGGTGACGTCAGAGTTCGTGCGTTGCACGACGACAACATCAGTCACCGACGGGCACGACACCACAGCCTCGTCAACGTTCGGCTTCAGCAATGACGCTGCGCCGCGTCGATACCCACCGTCGGCGGTGATGATCACTTTGCATTCGCCGTCGTGCACGCGGTCGATGATTGAGTCGGGCGAGAACCCACCGAAGATCACTGAGTGTGCAACACCGATTCGCGTACACGCCAACATCGCTACCGGAAGTTCGGGGATCATCGGCATGTAAATGGCGACACGATCACCCTTCTCAAGACCAAGACCCTTGAGCACGTTGGCAAACTTCTTCACCTCGTCGAGAAGACCGGCGTAGGTAATGGTGCGCGTATCACCCGGTTCGCCTTCCCAGTGATAGGCGACACGATCACCGATGCCGTTCGCGACGTGACGGTCGAGACAATTTTCGGAAACGTTCAGCGTTCCACCAACGAACCACTTGGCGAATGGGAGCTCCCACTCAAGAGTGGTATCGAAATCAGAATTCCAGGTGAGAAGTTCTCGAGCCTGACGGGCCCAGAATGCTTCGTAATCGGCATCGGCCTCGCGGTAGAGCGAGTCGTCAGCAGTGAGTGCGGTGGCTTTGAATTCCGGTGAGGGCGGGAACAAGCGCTCTTCAAGGAAGTAGTCCTCGATCGTCGGTTCGGTCATTGCATCCCCCTCAACAGTTGGCGAAGAGTCGCCGCTTTAACGACGTGAGCCTACCGGCCAAGGTGATCGCGATTCGTGGTGACGTCGGGCGGTCAGATGGTCCACTCAAGGACCAGAAAGTCGCCAAGTCCCCCGGATTCAAGCAAGGACTCGGCCTCTCCGATTCGACTTCGGGCTCGCAACGCCTCTACGTCTGGGGCCGTTGCTTTTTCGGACCAAATCTGGCGGCCTTCTTCGACGAGTTGCGCAATGCCCAAACGTTCGAGGAACTGTCGTTGAGTGGTTGCCACCGTGGGCCGAACTGCGGTCGCGAGTTGGTCGACGGCTACATCGCTCGTGATGTCACAACTTCCGGGAGCATCAAGAGGATGCCCACCGCGATCTTGGCCAACGAAGGTTCGTAACCATCCCATCTCTGGTCGGGCCGCGATTTCCGCATTCGATGCCCCGTAATCGATCGCAATTACGACACCTCGTTCGAGACGGTCAATCGCCGCCATGACCCATTGCACTGCGTGTTCCTGCAGCGGCATCCACTCCCCCGCCGCAGCCGATGACAAAACCACGGCAAGTGATGCAGGCACTTCGGTTGGAGCAACGACAAACTCAAGACCATCTTCGGCGAGATGCACGTTGAGTCGCTCGAAGTTGCCCTCACCGTCGTGGCGAACGATGTCGAAGGCCAGATTGTCAAGAAGTTCGTTGGCCAGAACGACGCCGGTAACTCCATACGGTGCGATTGGGCTTGAAGCGAACTCCGGTCCAGGACCAACGCCACGTACGAACGAGTCGACGCCAGCAGCGTCGAGATCACCGAGCCAGTTTTCGAGATGATCCGCGTGTGCTGCACGTTGTTCAGCAGAACGTTCCACCATCAAGTAACGAAGTGCTGGCGCACATTCCGGTTTCGCGAACGCGATCGATCGTGCGAGTGTTCCCGGGCCTGCCCCGAACTCAACGACCACAAACGTGTCGGGAGAACCAAGCGCGAACCATTCCTCGTCGAGCCGGCGCGCAATCAATGCGCCAAACAACGGCCCAACTTCGGGACTGGTTAAGAAGTCGCCGCGACGGCCGGCACGACCAGAGGTCGCGTAGAAACCAATCGACTCGTCATAGAGCGCAATGTCCATGTACTGCGCAAAGGACATCGTTGTTCCGACCGGGAACCGAGAACGGAACTCGTCGGACATGTGCGATCAGCGCAGCAGCGAGAACAGCGTGACCTGGTCGGTGAAGTGCGTAAGCGCTCCGGGGAACACACCCCACACGAGCGTGACGGCCACGGTGATGATGAGTGCAAACGACAGAGATGCCGGCACCTTGATTGGCGTGCGATCGCCATCGGGGGCTTCGTCCATCCACATCACGCGGATGAGGCGGCCGTAGTAGCCGAACGCGATGACCGAGTTGAGGCCCACGATGACGGCGAGCACATAACCCGCCGTAGTTCCGGCCGAAGCCAGCGAACTGAAGATTGACAGCTTGGCGAACCAACCCGCCGCCGGCGGAATGCCAGCCAGCGAGAACAGGAAGATCGTCATGCAGACCGTGAGAACCGGGGCGTAGGAGAACAAACCACCGAAGCTCTTGATCTCGGCCGAGCGCGTCTTGCGAGCGACAGCGAGCACAACGGCAAAGGCACCGAGGTTCATGCCCGCATAGATGAGCAAGTACACAACGATTGATCGGAGTGCTTCGCCACCAGTTCCGAGCGTGGCACCCGCAACCGCAAGCGGGGCGAGTATGTAACCAGCCTGGGCAATACCGGAGTAGGCCAACATGCGTACGACATTGGTCTGACGAAGAGCAATGAGATTGCCAACAGTCATCGACAGTGCAGCGAGTGCCCACATGAGCGGTTCCCACACATCGTGGCGACCGTAGAAACCGATGAACAGCACATTCAGGATGGCAACGAAACCTGCTGCCTTCGAAGCAACCGCAAGGAACGACGTGACCGGGGTCGGTGCACCTTCGTAGGTATCGGGCGCCCACTGATGGAACGGAACCGCCGACACCTTGAAAGCGAAACCGATAAGAACGAATGCGATACCCAGCGTGATAATCGGCTGTGAAGAAACATACGAACCGAGCTCAGCGCCAATCACAACGAGCAGCGTGGAACCGGTGATGCCGAAGATCAGTGACATTCCGTAGAGAAGAATCGCTGAAGCGAAAACACCCATGAGGTAGTACTTGAGCCCTGCTTCATTGCTCTTCTGATCACGCTTGCGCCAAGCCGCCAACATGTACGCCGGGATGGAAACGAGTTCAAGCGCAATGAAGATGCTGATGAGATCACGAGCAGATGCCATGACCATCATGCCGAGCACCGAAGAAAGCAAGAGCGTGTAGTACTCGCCCTCGTGGTAATCGCCTTCGGCGATGTAGTTCGTCGAAAGCAGAATCACGACGTAGCCAGCGACAACAAACAGCGCTTGCAGGACAAGCGCGTAAGTATCGACAACAAATCCGCCACCGAACATGACGCGATCGAAGCCGTCATAGGCAAGCGTGGCGATCGGAATCAGTGCGAGAAGCAGTCCGATGCCGGCAACCGACGATGACGCCCATCGTGAGCGCTCGCCTGTGAACGCGTCGAGGAGAATCAACACCACGATGGTCGCGGCCACGATGATTTCGGGCGCGAGCGCGTGATAGTCAAGGCTCGGAGCGCTCCAGGCGAAGGTCAGCAACTGGGCGAGCAACGGATCAGCCTCCGAGCCCGTTCACGATCGCGATGGTGTGGGAAACCGCACCATCGGTGACCTTGAAAATGATGTTGGGAACAAAGCCGAGCACCACGATGAGGATGAGCATCGGGGTCCACGCCAACCATTCGGTAAACGTGACGTCGTGCAGGTGCGGGTCGTCTTCGAATTCCTTCGACGGAACACCGAAGCCCACTCGCTGATACATCCAGAGGAGATAGGAGGCAGCCAAGACAGTGCCGACTGCAGCGATCACCATTAGTACTCGGAAGAATGCGACGTTCAGGCCGACACCGGGTTCGTACGCCGACAAGATCGCCGGGAACTCGCCCCAGAATCCGGCCAAACCAGGAAGGCCGAGCGAGGCCATCACCGAGAAGCCGAGGATCCAGCCCATATGCGGCATCGACTTGAGCATGCCGCCCAGTCGGGAGATGTCGAGGGTGTGATAGCGCTCCTTGGTCGAGCCAGCGACGAAGAAGAGCATGCCGGTGATGAGGCCGTGGGCAACCATGCCGAAGATTGCAGCCTGGAAACCGAAGGTCGTGAGCGTGGCGATGCCGAGCATCACGAAACCCATATGCGACACCGACGAGAACGCAATGAGGCGTTTCATGTCGGTCTGCGCCAAACAGCACAGTGCGCCGTAGATGATGCCGATGACGGCGAGCAGACCAATGAACGGCGCCCACTTCTCGGCTGCACCCGGAAGGATCGGGATGGCAATGCGGATGAACCCGTAAGTGCCGAGCTTCAGGAGCACCGCAGCAAGGATGACCGAACCGACCGTTGGGGCCTGCGTATGCGCATCAGGCAACCACGTATGGAACGGGAACATCGGAACTTTGATACCGAAGCCCATGAACATGCCACCGAAAATCCAGAGCGCAGCTCCGGTGGAAATGCCAGTTGCGAGTTCGGGAAGAAGACGCATATCGAAGGAATGCATCATTTCGCCGTTGACCGGAATCTTGTCGGAGAGGAAATACAACGACAGGAAGGCCACGATCATGAGTGCCGAACCGAACAGCGTGTAGAGGAAGAACTTGAGCGATGCGTACTGACGCTTTTCGCCGCCCCACACACCGATCATGAAGTACATCGGCAGAAGCACAACCTCGAAGAAGACGAAGAACAGGATGAGATCCTGCGCAACGAACGAACCGAGCATGCCGGTTTGGAGGATGAGGATGAGGATGAGGAACGCTTTGGGATTCTTCGGCTCGGGGAAATGGTTCCAGGAGTAGATGATGCAAAGCGGAACGATCAGCAACGTGAGGGCGATCATCGGCAGTGAGATGCCGTCGATGCCCACGATGTAGCGACTGTTGATGATCGGAATCCATGCCTTGTCGACGACGAACTGCAGGCGACCGCCCGCGTCATAGTCGAAGTTGGTCATGAGCAAGATGCCGATGAACCCCACCACGAGGCTTGCCGCTAGCGCGACGACCTTGTGGAACTGCTCCTTGGCCTTAGGCACAACCAACATGGCGAGCGCACCCACGAGTGGGCCGAACACCATCAGGCTGATACCCCAACTGTTCAGGAAATCTTTCATCGAATTGTCCTGGGCTCCTAGACGACGAACACGAGTACACCGGCGAGGACGACCGCGCCGGCAAAGAGGATCGAGGCGTACTGCTGGACCTTGCCGGTCTGAATCTTGCGAAGCAGTTGACCTGCTCCTTCAGAACCGCGACCTGATCCGTTCACTGCTCCATCGATGATGAGCTGATCACCAAAGACATAGACGACTCCGGCGATCTTGCGAGCGCCAAAGCCGATGCCGTTGATGACACCATCAAGGATGTTCTGGTTAAACCAATTGGCGGCACGGGCGATGGGGCCCTTGGTGCTGCCGGCGATAACACCTGTGTAGAGATCGTCGAGGTAGTACTTGTTCTCGAGGAATGTGAAGCCGGCATGGGCGACCTTGTTGCGGGAGGTCAGACCATGCGGCCCGCGATTCTTTTCGTAGTACTGGTACGCGATGAACAAACCGGTCGCCGCAAGAATTGTCGAGACAACGGCGAGCCACGGAGTGAACTCGGCGTGCTGCAACGGCGGGAAGGCGAAGGTGGGTTCGACAAAGTGTTCAAACCTTGTCGTGACGCCGCTGGGGAGCTTGATGCCAAAGAAGTTGCCGGGGAAGTTCGTGAAGCCCAGAAACACTGCACAGCCCGCAAGGATGATGAGCGGAACGGTGATGACCTTTGGCGATTCGTGCGGGTGAGCGTGACCGCGGTACTTGCCCCAGAACGTCATCCAGTAGGCGCGGCCCATGTACGCAGCGGTAAGGAACGCCGTGATCAGACCGAAGATCAGCATGATCGTGTAGGCATTTTCTTGACCGCTTGCTGAACCAGCAAGGATTTCGTCCTTCGACCAGAAACCGGCAAGCGGGAAAATGCCTGCAAGCGCAAGAGTCGCGACAAGGAACGTGGCGTGCGTGACCGGCATCTTCTTGCGAAGACCACCCATCTCGCGCATATCGAAGGTGTGGTGGCATGCGTGGCTTACTGAACCGGCACCAAGGAAAAGACACGCCTTAAAGAACGCGTGCGTGAAGAGATGGAACACACCGGCAGTCCAGGCACCGACACCAAGGGCCATGACCATGTAGCCAAGCTGCGAAATCGTGGAGTACGCCAGCACCTTCTTGAGGTCGGTCTGCACGAATGCCAACAGGCCACCGATGATGGTGGTGAAGCCGCCTATGAAGGCGACGTAATGGAAGGTGCTACTTCCGATCGCAAGACCGGAGAAGAACACGCCGTAGAGGCGAGCGATCAAATACACACCTGCGACAACCATGGTCGCAGCATGAATGAGTGCAGACACTGGCGTAGGACCAGCCATAGCGTCGGGCAACCAGGTATGCAGTGGGAACTGGCCTGACTTCGAGGTGACACCACCGAACAAGCACAAAGCACCAACAAGGAGAAGCGTGGTGTTTGCGTTTCCTGACAAGGCGTATTCATTGATGTGAAGAACGTTGAAGCTGCTGCCACCAGCCGCAAAGAACGTGATGATCACGCCGAGAATGAGTCCGATATCGCCAACGCGGTTCGTGAGGAACGCTTTGAGTGCTGCGTCGGTGTTCTTCTTTTCTTCCCACCAATGTCCGATGAGGCCGAACGAACAGACGCCTACGAGTTCCCAGCCCATCAACATCTGCAGCGTGTTCGAGCTGAGCACGTAGAAGAGCATTGAAGCGGTGAAGAGGGAGAGGAATGCGTAGTAGTGCGTAAAGCGGACATCGCCGTGCAGGTACTCGGTTGAGTAAATGTGCACGAGCAGCGAAATGATGCAGACGGTGATGAGCATCATTGCGGCGAGGCCGTCAACGAGGGTGCCCATCTCGAATTCCATGCCACCGATCTGGAACCAGGTGACGGTGCGCACAACCGGCGGAACACTTTCGTGTTCTCCGCCGTGCTCGCCCGACTCAGAGGCATGGCCCTCTTCCGAGGATGCGTGCGAATCAGTTGCAACCGTTTCGCCAGAATCCTTTGTGGCCGCGTTGACTTCTTCGCCCATGGTTTCGCCCGACTGAGGGGTAAGACCGTTTGCTTGGACAATGTCGGCGGCAAGCGCAGCACCAGTCGGCGGGTGATTCACGCGACTGATCCAGTTGCCTGCGACGATGACGGAAAGCAGAAGACAGATCGAGACCGCGGCGATACCAATGCCGGCAGTTGCACGGGTGCCCCAGCGCTTACCAAAGAAAAGAATGACCAGGAACGACGCCGCCATGAGGGCGGGGATGATCCAGACCTTGTCGATCATGTTGAACACGACGATCAGCCCTTCAGCATGTCGACATCATCAATGTCGATGCTTTGTCGGTTCCGATAGATGAGTAAGACAAGTGCGAGGCCCACGCCAACCTCGGCAGCCGCAACGGCGATCACGAAGAGGGCGAATACCTGACCCGAGACGTTGGCCATGTCGTTCACGTGCCAGTAGGCGCCGAAAGCGACAAGGTTGATGTTCACCGCATTGAGGATGAGTTCGATCGACATGAGAACGAGAACGCCGTTCTTGCGAGCAAGGACTCCGTAAACGCCGATACAAAACAGAATGGCGGCGAGGAGGAGGAACTGGTTGAGAAACATCAGTCACGCCTCGCAATCACAATGGCGCCGATGAGCGCAGCGAGCAGAAGCACCGACAAGACCTCGAACGGGAGGAGGTAGGTCGAGAAGATGGAATCGCTTACCTCGGCAGTGCGTTGCACCATGAGGTCACCGAACTCGGTGTCCTTGAAACCGTCGATGAGCGAATAGCTCATGAGCCCAAGCAGCAGCACGCCGATACCTGCACCAATGAACTTCGCTGACTTCTTGTTATCGAGATCGTCGTCGTTGCCGGTCTTTGCTCGGGTGAGCATGATGCCGAACAAGAACAGCACGATGATCGCACCGAGGTACACAAGCACCTGGGTGATAGCGACAAATTCAGCGGCGAGAAGGATGTACTGCGCCGCAGCCCCAGAGAGCACAAGAACAAGCCACAACGCGGCGTGCATGACGTTCGGGGTTGTGACGACACGGATCGCACCAACCACCATCAGCGCAGCGATGATGTAGAAGGCGATGTTCTGAGCAACAAGGAGGGCGAGCATCAGCGCGGCACCTTCTTGATCTTGGCGTCGGAACCTGCTTCGTAGGCCTCGAAATCGGGAACGGTCTGCATCCACTGATCGAGACGGCTCTTGTCGTGAAGGAGATCAGCGATACGGATTTCGGAGTACTCGTGCTCGGGACTCCAGAAGAGCGCATCGAACGGGCAGACCTCGACACAGATGCCGCAGTACATGCACAGCGAGAAATCAATATCGAAACGATCGAGTTCGTTCTTCTGACGAGGCTTGCCACCTTCGCGGCGAGGCGGCGCAAGGTACTTGTGCGCCTCGATGAAGATGCACCAATCGGGACATTCGCGCGCGCACAACATGCACGAGGTGCAGTTCTCTTCGTGCAGCGCGATGACGCCACGGGCACGCGGAGCAACTTCCTCGCGCTCATGCGGATAGCGCGTGGTCTGCGGACCGTCTTTAAGGGTCTTGACCATCTCGCCAAACGTGACGCCGAGACCCTTAATGAGACCGGGAACCTTGGGCTTGGGGGGCATCAGAGCACCACCTTCAGCACAGCCGTGACGACAATGTTCACGAGAGCCAATGGAATGAGGACCTTCCAGGCAAGGCTCTGGAGTTGGTCTTCACGGAAACGCGGGTAGGTGAATCGCACCCAGAAGATGATGAAGGCAACGATCATCACCTTCGCGAACAACACGATTGGGCCGAGCACGTAGTACAGGTCGCTCGAGGTGGAAAGCCACGGAACAGCCCAGCCGCCAAGGAACAACACTGCGGCGATCGCAGCGAATGCGAATGCGGTTGCGAATTCGGCCAAGAAGAAGATGAGGAAACGGAAGCCGGTGTATTCGACCTGGTAACCGGAAACGATTTCGGATTCGGCGACTGGCATATCGAACGGAGGCTGCGTGAGTTCGGCCTGCACTGCAGCAATGAAGATGAAGAAGCCCACAAACTGCGTGAGGATGTAGGGGAAGCCGATGCCGCCCCAACCGAAGATTGAACCCGTATTTTGGGCGAACACGATGCCGTTAAGACTCATCGTTCCGGCTTGAATCACCACACCGATGACGGCGAGCACCATCGGAAGTTCGTAGGCAATGAGCTGACCGGCAGCGCGAAGCGCTCCCATGAGCGAGTACTTGCTGGCCGAGGCCCAACCGGCCATGAGCACGCCGATCACTGACAGCGATGAAATCGCAAGCACGAAGAACACGCCAACATCGAGGTCGGCGACCACGAGATGCATCGATGCCGGAAGCGCAACGTAGAGAAGCAGCGTCGACATGAGAACGACGAGCGGTGCAACCTTGAAGACCCAACGATCGGCACCGTTCGGCGCGATGTCTTCCTTCTGAAGGAACTTCACACCGTCAGCAAGGAGCTGCAACGTTCCGCGAGGGCCAGCTTCTTGCGGACCAAGACGACTTTGCATCCAGGACATGATCTTGAACAAGAAGACCATGCCGAGAATGAGTGCTGTGGTGGGAACAACCGCGCTGACGACGAGGACCTTGATGAGGGTCGAAAGCCAATACGGAGGCGCGAAGGCGGCGAGAAGAAGGGTCATCGGTCGATGTCACCCAAGATGAAGTAAAGACTGCCGAGAATTGAGATGAGGTCGGGAACGTATGCGCCCCGAGCCACCCACGGCACGATGGAAATGTTGTTGAACGACGCCGAACGAATCTTGACCCGGAACGGAACAAGATCGCCCTTCGACACGACGTAGTAACCCATTTCGCCAAGAGGATTTTCGGTGGCGACGTACGCCTCGCCCTCGGGCACCTTGATGATGCGCGGGACCTTGGCCATGACCGGACCACTCGGAATGGTGTCGAGGAGTTGCTTCACGATCTTGGCTGCTTCGCGAGTTTCCTGAAGTCGGACCCACGTGCGAGCGAAACAGTCGCCGTCGGGGTGAGTCCAGACCTTCCAGTCGGCCTGGTCGTAGACGAGTCCGGGAGGGCAGTTGTCGCGGCGAAGATCCCAGTCGACGCCAGAGGCACGAAGATTGGCACCGGAAAGGCCGTAGGAAAGCGCGATTTCGGCGGGGATAACACCGATGCCGCGAGTACGACCCTGGAAGATTTCATTGCCGACGAGAAGGTCTTCGATCTCGTCGCAGAACGCAAGCAACTTGTCCATCGCTGTGTGCGAGGACTCGATCCAGCCCTTAGGAAGATCGTCCTTGAGGCCACCGATGCGATCGAAGTTCGGGTGGAAACGACCACCGGTTGCTGACTCGATCTGGTTGAGCACCCATTCGCGATCACGGAAGGCGTAAAAACCAGCGGTCATGCCGCCGAGTTGCAGACCAAAGTCGCCAAGGAACAAAGAGATGTTCGCGATGCGCGACATTTCGAAAAGAATGGTGCGAATCCACTGTGCACGAGGTGGTGCTTCAACGCCCATCAACTTTTCGGCGGCGAGGATGAATGGAACCTCGTTGGCAAAACTTCCGAGCCAGTCGATGCGGTTAATGAGTGCATTGATCTGCGGATAGGTACGAACCTCGGTGAGTTTTTCGTACCCGCGGTGCATGTAACCGCACATCGGTTCGGCAGAGATGACCTGTTCGCCATCGAGACGAGCGATGATGCGCAACGTGCCGTGAGTGGCCGGATGCTGCGGACCCATGTTGAGGGTCATGCCTTCGGTTTCGAAATCAAGGTTGACGCGGTTATCGACGGCTTCGGCGGCGAGTGCAGCAACTGATTGCGGATCGCTAATAGCGGTCATTCGCCCTCTCCTTCCTCATCGGCAACACCGGGCATCGGTTCGACGTCAACGATGCCGGGCCACGGGCGAACCCGGCGAGCCAGCAACGGGAAGTCTTTACGAAGAGGATTACCCACAAAGTCGGCGGGCAAGTACAGGTTGATCATGTTCGGATGTCCGTCGAAGGAGAAGCCAAACATTTCGCGTGCTTCGCGCTCGTGCCAGTTCGCACCGGCGAAGACGTTCGACCAGGTACCTGCAGTGAGATCGTCATCGGGGAGGTCGCACTTGAACGTGATGCCCATGCCTGCGCTGATTGAGTACACGCGGGCAAGAAGCTGAAAGCGGGTTTCGCCACCGGCATAGCCCTGCACCATTGGTTCTGGTTCCTTCGCAGGCGTACCGGAAACAATGCGGTCTTCTTGTGAGTCCATGTCGCGACCGAATGGCGAAGGAAGCCAGTCGATTGCGGAAAGAAAATCGAAGAAGCGATAGCCCATGGCCTTCGCTGCTTCAGCTGCGGCGACCCAATTGGCGCGATCGACGCGAATCCAGAGGTCGTCACCGGGACGAATATGCGAACCAACGACACCATCGCCAAGGCGCGCGGTGATCTCGGCCAGAACGGCCTCGCGCGCTTCGTCGATTGCCGGCGCTGCCTCTTCGGGCGTCTCAGTGTCAGCCGACGACAATTGGCTCACCCTTCCAACGCTCAGCCATGTCCTCGTGAGCAATGCGTTCCTGCAGAAGGATGATTCCTTCAAGCAATGCTTCGGGGCGTGGCGGACAACCTGGCACGTAGACATCGACCGGAATCAACTGATCGACACCCTTGGTCACTGAATAGCTGTCCCAGTAGGGGCCACCGCAGTTGGCGCAGGAACCCATGGAGATGACGTACTTGGGGTCGGGCATCTGTTCGTAGAGACGAACAACTGCCGGAGCGAGTTTGTCGGTAACCGTGCCAGCGATGACCACAAGGTCGGCCTGGCGAGGGCTCGCCGGGAACGGGATGACGCCGAGACGCATCACGTCGTAACGGGGCGACGCGAACGCAGCACCCATCTCGATGGCACAGCAGGCAAGACCCCACTGGTAGGCCCAGATGGAATATTTCCGAGAAATATTGAGGAGTTTGGCGAGAGGCTTCGGCAGCTTCCCGCTTTCAACTAGGCCCATCGAAGTACCTTCTTGCGCCAGGCGTAGAGGAGCCCAAGGGCCAGGATTGCGACGAAAATCAGCATTTCGACGAGGCCAAAGACGCCATAGGACTCGAGCTGCGTCGCCCACGGAAACATAAACACCGCTTCGACGTCGAACATGACGAACAAAAGGGCGTAGATGTAATAGCGAATTTGGCTTTGCGACCAGCCGGTGCCGACCGGATCAACACCGGATTCGTAGACCAGATACTTCTGCTCTTGTGGTCGGGTTGGTCGGAAGATTTTGCCGATGGCGAGAAGGCCGGCACCGAGGCCGATACCAACGCCCGCGAAAATAGCGACGGTGAGGTACTGCCTGACGAAATCGGAGTACTCAGTCATCGTTACCGGACACTACAGAAGGGCCGAACACGGCATGAAATCCTTGAGGCATAGGAGCGGTTCAATCTTCGGCGATCAACGACCAGCGGTGGTGGACCCAGCAGAGGATCCGGCCGCGCCGAGGTTGATCGAGTCTGTGGGACGTTCGTACTGCACTGCTGCCGGGGTGGCGTTGCGAGCGGGTTGAAGCAGGAGATCTGGGAGTAGTCCGTAGCCGATGGTGACGACAACGCAGATTCCGATGGCAAGTCCTGCCGCAAAGGGCACATGCAGGCGCTTCGAACGATCGATGACGTCTTCGGTGCCATCGTCGCCGCCGGACATGAACATCGCCACGATGATGCGGAGATACAAGAACGCCGAAATAACGGCCGAGACCATGGCGATGATCGCCAACGGAACGGCGTGAGCGTCGGCAGCAGCCGTAATCGCGAGGAATTTGGCGAAGAAGCCGGCGGTGAACGGAACGCCCGCCTGAGCCAGAAGCATGACAATGAAGGAACCGGCCAGCCAAGGGTTCGAGCGAACGAGACCCTTGTAGTCCGACAGCTGGTGGTTTCCATCGCCCTTGCGGCCCACGATCGTGGCCACACCGAACGAACCGGCCACCATGAAGGTGTACACGGCGACGTAAAAGGCAGCGGCAGTGATGCCGTTGGCGCTGTTTGCCTGAATAGCCATGAGGATGAAGCCCGCATGACTAATCGAGGAGTAGGCCAACATGCGCTTGACGTTGCTCTGAACAATTGCGAGAGCCGCTCCGACGACCATCGAGAGGATTGCCAACACGTAGACAATCGGCTTCCAGGTTGAGGAGTAGTTCGAGAACGTCAACATGAAGACTCGAACGAGGCCCGCAACTGCTGCAGCCTTCACACCAGAGGCCATCCATGCAGTCGCAGGTGTCGGCGCACCGTCGTAGACGTCAGGGCTCCACGCGTGGAACGGCACTGCGGAAATCTTGAACGCCAAGCCAACAAGAACGAGTACAAGGCCAAGCAGAAGGAGACCGTTATGGATCGGAACAACGGCAGACATGAAGTCGCGGATGTCGACGAAATTGGTTGAGCCCGTTGCGCCATAGAGCATCGCGATGCCGTACAGCAGGAATGCTGACGAAAACGCACCCAAGATGAAGTACTTCAGCCCCGACTCTTGGGACTGCACACGGCGAAGATTCATGCCGGCGAGTACATAGACAGCGATGGAAAGTGTCTCGAGGCCGATGAAGAGAACAATGAGGTCGTTCGACATCGCCATGATCACGCCACCAACTGCTGAAAGCAGAAGAAGGACGTAAAACTCCGGGCCCGTCATTGATTCACGACGAAGGAATCCGTCGGCAAGAAGTGCAGCAAGCACGAGGCCTGCGCACAGCACGACCGTAATGAAGAGCGAGAAGCCGTCGATTCCAACCGCTCCCCCAGCCGTACTAAACGGACCGGTTTGTGAGTGGTCAATGTTCCACCACAGCACCGAGTTCCAACCCTGCACGCGTGCCCACATCGGCACAACGCTGATCGCTGCAGCGACCGCGATTGCAACCGTGGTCCAGGTAAAGAGACCCTTTGGCTCACGCTTCTTCAGGAACGAAGAGAACGTGAGAGTGAGCAATGCGCCCACCAACAAGATGAGCAACGGGAGAAGCGCGAGCCAATCGATTGAAGGGCCAGCAACATGCACGAGTCCGGAGTCGAGTCCGGCTGCGATGTCGCCACCGCGGAGCATGCTTGGATCGACCTGAGCGAAGAGAGACGCGATCACTGGTTCGCTCCCTGTCCGTTCGTGGCGACACCTAGCGAGTGTTCGCCAGTCTTGGTGTGCGAGGACTCGGGATTGCGAAGGAGATCAGCGCCATTGCGGGTGATGGGTTCGTGGAACCCTTCGACCTGCACCTCGAGGCGGGTCACAACGCGCTTCACCGATGGAGCAATGCGATCGAGAACCGGCTTCGGGTAGATGCCAAGGAAGATGATGAGACCGACAAGCGGGACCATCACGAGCTTCTCGGAAATCTTGAGATCGGGGAAGTTCTTGTTTGCTTCATCGGGTTCGCCCTGGAACACACGCTGATAGGCCCAAAGCAAATAGAGCGCAGCGATGATCACGCCTGTGGCAGCGACAACTGCCCACCAACGGTTGGAGACAAAGGTGCCGAGGAGTACCAAGAATTCGCCGACGAAACCGTTCAGGCCAGGCACGCCGATTGAAGCGAGCATCACAAGTGTGAAGACGCCAGCAAAGACCGGGGCCACCTTGGCGATGCCCTTGAGCTGTGAGATCTCGTAGGTGTGACGGCGCGAATACAGGAAACCAAGAAGGATGAACAACGCACCGGTGGTGATGCCGTGGTTGACCATCTGAAGCACAGAACCTTCGATGCCTTCAACATTCAGTGCGAACAGACCCATGAGGGCGAAGCCCATATGCGCGACCGATGAATAGGCAACGAGACGCTTGAGGTTCCGCTGCATGGCCGCGACGATGCCGCCATAGACCACACCAATCGTGGCCAAGGTGAGCATCACCGGAGCGAACCACACCGTTGCCTCAGGGAACAGTTCAAGTCCGTAACGAAGGAAACCGTAGGTGCCGAGCTTGAGCAAGATGCCGGCGAGGTCGATTGAACCTGCAGTGGGTGCCTCGGTATGGGCATCGGGCAACCAGGTGTGGAACGGGAACGATGGCACCTTTACCGCAAACGCGATTGCCATTCCCAAGAACAACCAACGACCGGTACTCGTCGCCAGATTGTCGGTGGCGATGATCTTGGTGAAGTCGAACGACACACCACCCTTGTCGCCAGCACCGGCAACAACCGCCAATGTCACGATCGAGACCAGCATGAACGCTGAACCAAGCATCGTGTAGAGGAAGAACTTGGTTGCGGCGTAGATCCGACGTCCATGGCCCCACTTGCCAATGAGCATGTAGAGCGGCACAAGCGTGATCTCGAACATCAAGAAGAAGAGGAAGAGATCAAGCGAGAGGAACGCACCCATACAACCCGCCATAAGGAGGGTGAGCCATGCGTAGTAACCCTTGGGACTGTGTTCCGGTTTGGCGGCAAAGAGCGCAATCGGGAACAGAATGCCGGTAAGTACAACAAGGAACAGAGAGATTCCGTCGACACCAAGGAAGAATTTGATGTCGAGCGACTGCACCCACGTCTGCTGAACAACGAACTGGAAACCGGCATCGTCAGTCTTGAATTGGACCAACAACGCGATGCTCAGAATTCCTGTGAGCAGCGCGGTGATGATTGCCATCTGGCGTGAGAGTTCCGGACGGGAACTCGGCATGATGGCGATCAAGATGGCACCGACCAGCGGAACGAAGATCAGTGCAGGAAGAATCGGGAACGATGCCGCGCCTTCCGAAGCAAATACGGTGGAAAGAATCGACGCGCTCATCAGAGACTCACCTGCGTCATGACGAATGCGACGATCAGAACGGCACCAACACCGATCATGAGTGCGTACCAGCGCACATAGCCGTTTTCAATGGCACGGAGTCGGGAGGCGCCACCGCGAGTGGCTCGACCGACACCATTAACTGCACCATCGATAACCACCTTGTCGAACATTGCGATGAGTTCAAAGCCCTTACGGCCAATGCCGCCCATGAACTTTGTGATGCCCTGGTCGATGTACCAACCATTGGCGAAGAACGGAAGCTCGATGCGACGGGGATCGACCTTGTTCTTCAGATACACCATGTAGGCGCCGAAGATGCCGAGCAAAGCGATTGTGGTTGAGATCACAAGTTCAACGGTGAGCTGAACGCCACCAAGCGAAAGGTGTGCCTGGTTCTCGCCAACGACTGGCTCAAGCCAGCGATTGAGGAACTCAAGGTGTTCGGTGAATGGCAGGTTGAGAACACCGGCAACTGCGGCAAAAAACGCGAGCACGATCAGCGGCACAAGCATTGGCCACTTTGATTCATGCGGATGCACTGCGCCGTGACCAGCATCGGCGTGTGCGTCGTCGTGGGCATCGGCCTGATCGCCAGTTTCAACGGCATCAGTTGCAGTGTGTGCGTTGAGATTGGCGAGTTCGCCCTCGGCGGATTCGCCCCAACGTGCATCGCCGTAGAAGACACGGAACACGAGTCGGCTCATGTAGAACGCGGTGAGCAATGCGGTGATCAGACCAATCACATAAAGGATCGGGCTCTTGTGCAATGCGTACGCCAGGATGTCGTCCTTCGACCAGAAGCCTGAGAACGGTGGGACACCGGCAATCGCAAGCCAGCCAATGATGAACGTCACTGCGGTGACCGGCATGATTTTGCGCAACGCGCCCATACGGCGCATGTCTTGCTCATCGTGCATTCCGTGGATGACCGAACCGGCGCCAAGGAAGAGCAATGCCTTGAAGAAGGCGTGCGTGATCATGTGGAAGATCGCTGCGCTGTAGCCACCGACACCAATAGCCAAGAACATGTAGCCGAGCTGACTGACGGTTGAGTACGCGAGAACTTTCTTGATGTCCTGCTGAGCCAAAGCAATCGTTGCAGCAAGGAACGCCGTGGCGACACCGACGATGGCGATCATCCATGGGATCCAGGAGGCCGAAGCGGCGATGATCGGATTGACGCGCACGAGCAAGTAGACGCCCGCTGTCACCATCGTTGCGGCGTGAATAAGCGCCGACACCGGAGTGGGTCCGGCCATGGCGTCAGGCAGCCAGATAAACAGCGGGATCTGCGCTGACTTTCCAATGGCGCCAACGAACAGCATCAGTGCAATGAATGTTGCGGTGGTCTGAGCAAGACCTGGCGCCATCGGAAGGAACTGGGTGTAGGTGACGGTTCCAAATGCAAAGAACGTCATGAAGATGGCGACCATGAAGCCCCAGTCACCAACGCGGTTGGTGATGAATGCCTTCTTGCCTGCGCTTGCGTTCTCTTCTTTTTCAAACCAGAAGGAAATAAGGAAGTAGGAGCACGCACCCACACCTTCCCAGCCAAGGAACGTGAGAACCATGTTGTTGCCGAGCACAAGCACGAGCATCGAAAACACGAACAGGTTCAAGTAGGTAAAGAAGCGAGGGAATCGACTATCGCCGTGCATGTACCCAATCGAGTACAGGTGGATCAACGAAGCGATACCGGTGACGAACAACACCATCGCCATAGACAGCGGATCGAGAAGGATGCCGATATCGACGTTGAAGTGACCAGCGGGAATCCACTGGAACAACGAAAGTTCATAGGTGTGTTCGGGTTCGCCCCAAAGGCCTACAAAGACGAGACATGCAGTGACGAATGCCAGAGCAACTGCGGAGGTTCCGATCCAGCCAGCGCGAGGTTCGCCAATGCGCTTACCGAAGAACACCAACAGCAGGAACCCGGCGAGGGGCAGTGCAGGGATCAACCAGACAAGACCGACCATGTCCCCTATCCCCTCAGTGTCCGAAGGTCATCGGCGGTAGCGCCGGGACGACGGCGTGCCATCGCCACGATGAGAGCGAGGCCAACCACAACCTCTGCGGCGGCAACGACCATGACGAAGAACACGATGATCTGACCAGAGATGTCATCGAGCATCTTTCCGAATGTGACAAACGAAAGGTTGACGGCGTTGAGCATGAGCTCGACGCACATAATCATGACCAGCGGATTGCGACGGATCAGCACGCCAACGCCGCCGATCACAAAAAGGATCGCCGAGAGCATGAGGTACGCGAGTGAAAGGTTGGATCCCATCAGTGCGCTCCTTCCTCGGGGATAGCGGTGAGTGGTTCGTCGCCCATGTCGGTCATGGACTCGGGCTCAGGGATGGGCTCAAGATCGCGAGGACGGCGGGAAAGTACAACTGCGCCGACCACAGCGATGGTGAGAAGTCCGGCGGTGATTTCCAACGGGAAGACATAAGTAGTGAAGAGTTCGGTACCGATCTGCGTGATGTTCGAAACCGTGGGCGAGATTGCACTCGTGACCGAATGTGAACCGGTAACGATGGACTCCTTGCCGACGATGATGATGGCGAGGATCGCACCGAGAAAGAGAAGGCCGATGAGGCCGGCAAGAAGGCGCTGACCAACCAACGGCTCTGTATCGAGGTCTTCTTCGCGATCAACGCCCAAGAGCATCATGACGAAGAGGATGAGCACCACGATGGCGCCGGTGTAGACGATGACCTGTACAACGGCGAGAAGTTCTGCACCCAAGTTCAGGAAAAGCACTGCGATACCGAACAGTGTCGCGATGAGACTGAGCGCAGCGTGAACCGGGTTACGTGAGGAGACGACCCCAAGTCCACCAGCCAACACGATGAGTGCACACACGATAAAGACAGCGGTTTCCATGATCAGCGATCACCGCCCCATTCATCGTCGTCATGATGATCGTGTCCGGGAGAAACGTGTTCCGGGCTTCCCGGCGCATGATCGTCGTGACCGTGACCGTGTTCGTCGATCATGTCGAGCGGGGTGGCCAGGGAATCTTTGATGTCCTGCGCAGCTTCGGGAGCGCGAATGCCGTAGCCAAGTTCGCCCGACCATCCGACAACGCCCTCAAATGCTGCAGAGCCTGAAGGCGACGTCGCCCGCATCCAGGCAGAAGTTGGCGTGTCTTCGCCTTCGCGCCAGTCTTCCCATGGCATCTTTTGCGGCATGCCGTCGTCATCGACGACGAGTTCGGCCTTGGTGTAAATCGCGTCGGCCCTGTTCGTGAACGAGAACTCGAACATTTTGGTCTCGGTGATCGCTTCGGTCGGGCACGCCTCGACACAAAGATCACAGTGAATGCATCGGAGATAGTTGATCTCGTAGATGTAGCCAAACCGTTCACCAGGAGAGACAGGTTCATCGATCGGATTGTCGGCACCACGAACGAAGATGCACTTCGCGGGGCACACACCGGCGCAGAGTTCGCAGCCGATGCACTTTTCCATTCCGTCTTCGTAACGATTGAGAACGTGACGACCGTGAACGCGGATCGGCTTGGGAGCCTTTTCCTTTGGATACTGCGTTGTCACGCGCTGCTTGCGACCGATCTGGCGCAGGCTGACAAGGAAACCACCGAGGTAACCCATCAGTCGACCACCCCTTCAAGTCGGCGAGCTTTGGAGGTTGCAATCGATGCCTTGAGCAAGCCGTAACCGGTGAGCCCAACAACAGCGCCAATTGCAACAGTGATGAAGCCGTTCCAGTGCTGATCGCGCGCAACCCAGAAGGTGGCGAGAAGAAGAAGCCATCCGAGAGAAAGCGGAATGAGCACCTTCCAGCCAAGGTCCATGAGTTGGTCGTAGCGAACACGAGGAACCGTGCTGCGCACCCAAACGAACAAGAACAGGAATGCAGTCATCTTGAGAAGGAACCAGATGACTCCCCACAGCCAGCCTGGCCCAAGGAGCACGGGACCGGCCGGGCCGCCCAAGAACAAGGTGACGATGATTGCAGCCATGGTCACCGAGTTCATGAACTCGGCAACGAAGAAAAGAGCGAAACGAATAGAGGAATATTCAGTGTGATAGCTACCGACGAGTTCCTGTTCCGCTTCGACAAGATCGAACGGTGGACGATTGAGTTCCGCCTGACTGGCAAGCAAGAAAACAACGAACGGAACAAAACCTGCAGCGATGAGATTCCAGTGAGGGATGAAGCCGCCCCACCCGCTACCAGCTTGTGCCATCACGATCCCGTGAGTGCTGAGCGTGCCAGTGGTGAGCACAACCGCGCACACCGAAAGCCCAAGTGCAGCTTCGTACGAGACCATCTGTGCCGAAGCACGAACCGAACCGATGAGCGGATACTTCGAACCTGATGACCAACCGGCGAGCATGACGCCGTAGACCGCAATCGATGACATCGCGAGTGCGAACAGAATGCCAATCGCCGGATCGGCGAGCTGGAGATAGGTGGTGTGCCCAAAGATCTCGACTGATCCGTCATGGCCATTACTGAAATCGCCACCGAACGGAACGATGGTGAACAACAAGAACGCAGGAACCACAGTGAGGAGCGGCGCCAAGATGAAGACGCGTCGCTCTGCGCGATCAGGAATGAGATCTTCCTTGAAGAAGAACTTGATGCCATCAGCCAGCGTCTGAAGGATGCCGAATGGTCCTGCCGTGTTGGGGCCAACGCGGTTCTGGAAGTCGCTCACAACTTTTCGTTCGAACCAGATCATGAGCATCGTCGCCACCAAAAGAAAGGCGAAGACAGCAACGACTTTCAGAATAACGATGAGCACGACGGCAAGGTCAACGTGACCAGAAAGAAGCGGATCACCACCAAACATTCGCGCCACCTCCCCTGAGCATGTTCATGGCCGCAAAGCAGTTCGAGTTCATGGTGCGGTCTCGATCCTGACTTCGGCGACAAGTTCATCGACAGAGACAAGATCGCTCACGCGTCCGTCGGCCTGATTCACGATCATGGCCGCAACACCGCGCGGCACACCCGCATCGGCCTGCACCGTGACGTTGACCGAGGCCCTTGCCGTGCGAACGATTGCGCGTCCGCCGGCGGCGACACCAAGACGGTCGAACTCCCACGGGTTCAACGAAACCGTTGAACCCGGAGCAAGGGGTGAAAGCGAAGGCGCCGACTGCACAAGCGTGCCTTGGTCGTACAACTTTCGCGACGCAACAAGACGGAAGCCATAGGAATCGACAGGGGGCGATGCAATCTCATCGATTGGTTCGAACTGAACGAACGGAGGCATCGAGCCAGCGACGTCGGAATCGTCGGCGATGATCTCGATCAGACCTTCGGGATCGTCGCCATCGGATTCTTCAGCAACAACGTCGGCAGTGACGTCGACCTCGGCGCCATCTTCGGACACGGTGACCGTTTCATCGACGACGACAATGTCGTCATCGTCTTCGTCAATGATCACCACGACGTCGAGCGGAAGCAAGATGCCGTCGGGCGAACCCTCGGCGATTGCTTGGTCGAGCGCAAGATACGCCGGAGCGACTGCAGAAATTTCGGCGAGGACATCGGCGAAGTTCTCGAAACCAAGGTCGGTTCCGAGGCGGTTCGAAACCTCGGCCGCAAGCATCCAGTCGGCGCGCGACGTTCCTGGTGGCGTGACGCGCTGTGAAAGCGTGCTGACACGACCTTCGATGTTTGTGGTGGTGCCAGCCTTTTCGGCGAAGCCCGCTGCAGCAAGAACGATATCGGCGCGCTTGCTAGAGGAGTTAAGTGCGGTGTCGACTGCGAGCACCGTGCGAGCGCCCGTAAGACCGCGCTCAGCAAGATCGGCATCGGGGAAATCGGAGAGCGGATCGGCGCCGAGAAGAACGAGGACGTCGATGCGGCCGTCGGCGGCTGCACGAAGGATGCCTTCGGTATCGAGACCAGTTGCGCTGGGCACTGCCGGCCAGACCTCGGAGTACCACTCGGCACCATCTTCGAGGGTGACGCGACCGGGAAGCAGGCCGGGAGCCAAGCCCATGTCGAGTGCACCGCGAACGTTTGAGCGACGCAGTGCGGAGAGGAAGGTGGTGTCGGGCCGAGCAGCGAGGATCGATGACGCTGCCGCAACGGTGACGGTTGCTGATTCGGCGAGCGATGCACGACCAAGAACCACCGTGATCGGACCAGTTGCGGCCGAAAGCGCAGCGCGAGCCGATTCAAGTTCAGCGGCCGAAACGCCCGCGATTTCACGATCGATTACTGCCGAACCGACGAGTGCAGAAACAACATCGGCGGTTTCGCCCGGGCGCGGATGCACCGACGCAGCGGCAAGCGACGTGATGCCACTCGAGCGAGGAGAAACTTCGACGAGGGTCACGCCATCTTCGACAACAGCGTGACGGAGTCGGAGGAACAGAACAGGAAGTTCTTCCTTGACATCGGGACCGAGCAACAGAACGGTGCCACCCCGGGCACAGACCTCGTCGATTGTTGCGCTGGGAAGACCCAGAACCACATGCGCCGGAAGTCCGTCGCCAAGTTGTGCATCGACATTGTCGGTAGCAAGAACACCCTTGAAGAGTTTCGACCAGGCGTAGGCGTCTTCGTTGGTAAGGCGCGAACCGCCGATGACACCAATCGACTGGGCTGACGAAGCGTTGTCGAGTGCACTGGCGAAACGATTCAGAGCGTCGGACCACTTCGCCGCAACCAAGCCGGAACCATCGCGCACGAGCGGCACGGACAGGCGGGCGTCGGAGGTCACGACTTCGCTGGAGAAACGACCCTTGTCGCAGAGCCAACCCCAGTTGACGGGATCGATGTCGACACCGGCAAAGCGCTGCACCTGATCGCGAGAAGAGTCGATCGAGATGCGGCAACCGACCGAGCAGGTCTGGCACGTGGACTCGGTGGTTTCAAGATCCCAGGGACGTGCCTTGAATCGGTAGGTCGATGCAGTCAGCGCGCCCACCGGGCAGATCTGCACCGTGTTGCCACTGAAGTACGACGCAAACGGTTCATCGGGGAACGTGTTGACTTCGGTGTTGTTTCCGCGATGAATGAAGTGAATGAGCGGATCGCCAGCAACGTCTTTGGCAAACCGTGTGCAGCGGTCGCAAAGAATGCAGCGCTCACGGTCGAGCAGAACAAGGTCGCTGATCGGAATCGGCTTTTCCTTGTGACGCTTCTCTTCAACGAAACGACTTTCGCCAGGCCCGTAGGCCATGGTCTGATCCTGAAGCGGACATTCGCCGCCCTTGTCGCAGACCGGGCAATCAAGCGGATGGTTCGCGAGGAGGAACTCGAGAATGCCGTCTTGCGCCTTCTTGGTGACTGCCGATTCGGTATCGGCTTTCATGCCGGGTGTGCACTCGATCATGCAGCTCGGCTGAAGCGCTGGTCCGCGGCCAGTATCGACCTCGACCAAACACATTCGGCACATGCCGACGGGCTTCATGCGCTCGTGGTAGCAGAAGCGCGGAATGTAGGTACCGGTGCGTTCAGCCGCATCGATGAGAAGTTCACCCTTGTGTGCGATGACTTCAACACCATTGATTTCAACGGCGACACCGTCGATCGGGGTCACGTCAGAATCAGCCATGCGAGGACGCCTTCGTGATGGTCACAGGAATCGAGTGACGAGCCTCTTGGGCATACGCGATACGCGCTTCGAACTCGGGACGGAAACGCTGCAGCGCCGACGCGATCGGCGACACGGCTGACGGACCAAGCGGGCAGATGGTGGTCTGCTTCGGAGGCCATGCGATTCCGGGAGAAATGTTGTCAGAAACATCGAGGAGCAGATCGAGATCGGTGGGACGGCCATAACCGTCTTGGATTCGCTGCAGGATGTTTTCCAGCCACGTCGTGCCTTCACGACACGGCGTGCACTTTCCGCAGGATTCACGGGCGAAGAAACGAACAACACGAAGACAGGCTTTCACCGCATCTGTTGTTTCGTCCATAACGACGACTGCACCAGAACCAAGCATGGAACCGGCGCGATCCACCGTGACTTTTTCAAGCGGAAGATCAAGATGCTCTTCGAAGAACCAAGGAGCCGACGCGCCGCCCGGGATAAACGCCTTGAGCGCGCGGTCACCGAGAATGCCACCTGCGTACTGGGGAGCGAAGATGAGGTCGCGGAAGGTGGTGACTCCGTATTCAACCTCGAACACACCCGGGTTCTTCACGTGACCCGAGACGGCAAACATCCGGGTACCCCGTGAGGTTTCTGCACCAAGCGCAGCGAATGCTTCGCCGCCATTCGTGACGATCCAAGGCAGATTGGAAAGTGTCTCGACGTTGTTCACGATGGTGGGCTGCATGTACAGACCCTTGGCCGCCGGGAAATACGGGGGCTTGAGACGCGGCATGCCGCGATTGCCTTCAAGACTTTCGATGAGCGCTGTTTCTTCGCCAACGATGTAGGCGCCAGCACCCCAGGTAAGAACGACGTCGACCGAGAAATCAGAACCAAGGATGTTCTTGCCGACATAGCCAGCGGCGTACGCATCGTTCAGTGCTGCGGCGATGCGCTCTTGGGCAACCGCCATTTCGCCGCGCACATAGAGGAATGCTTGGCCGCAACCGATCGCGTAACACGCGAGCAGAACGCCTTCGATGAGCTGGTGGGGATCGCGCTCCATGAGGAGACGGTCCTTGTAGGTGCCAGGTTCGGATTCGTCGCCGTTGACGACGAGATAACGCGGCCAGACATTTTCAGGAGCAAGGCCCCACTTCACGCCAGCGGGGAAACCTGCACCGCCGCGACCAAGAAGGGTTGCAGTCTTGACCTCGTCGGCCACTGCAGCCGGACCCATGGAAAGTGCCTTGCGAAGTGCTTGGTACCCACCAGTGGCTTCGTACCCAGCGAGCGTGAAGCTGTCGGCGTTATCAAAACGCGAGGTAATGATGCGTGGGGCGTCGGTGATCACTTGTCGCCCTCCCCTGCTGCTGCGATCCAGACCGGTACGGCTTTGTCCTCGGGCGTAACGACGCCAGCGCGTCGATCCTCGGGAATGTGCTGACGAACTTCGGCCAACACTCCGTGTGACGGAATGTCGGAACGGCGACCAGCGCGGAGGTCGTTCACGAGTTGATCAAAACCTTCGTTCGAAATGCGATGCTCGTAGCGATAGTTCACCTGCAAGCACGGAGCTTCTGTGCACGCTGCGATGCACTCGACGTCTTCAAGAGTGAAGAGACCATCGGAAGTTGTTTGTCCCGGGCGAATACCGAGCGTCTTTTCGGCATGAGCAAGGAGTTCCTCGCCGCCGCGCAACTGGCACGAAATGTTGGTGCAGATGTTGACCATGTAACGGCCAACGGTTTCCATCTTGAACATTTCGTAAAACGATGCAGTTCCGAGAACCTCTGCAGAGGAGACGCCGACAAGTTCGCCGATATGAGCCATTGCTTCGTCGGTGAGGTGACCGTCTTGTTCTTGCGCAAGGTGCAGCAAAGGAATAAGAGCGGATTTGGGACGCGGATAGCGACCAATGATTTCGCGCGCGAGTTCTACGTTGTCATTTGTGAGTCGAGCCATCAGCGATCGACCTCCCCAAGGATGGGATCGACGCTCGAAATGATGGCCACAGCGTCGGCCACGAGACTGCCGTGCATGAGATGAGGAAGTGTCTGAAGATTCACGAAACTCGGGGCACGAACATGCATGCGGTAGGGATTCGAGGATCCGTCGCTCACGATGTAGCAACCAAGTTCGCCACGAGGTGACTCGATTGCGACGTAGGCCTCGCCCTCGGGAACCTTGAATCCTTCGGTGAAGATCTTGAAATGGTGAATAAGCGCTTCCATGGACTCGTCGATACGCGCACGCGGCGGCGGGGTGACTTTCTTGTCCTGGATGCGGTAATCGCCCTTCGGCATCTTTTCGAGACACTGACGAACGATCTTCATCGACTCATGAATTTCAGCAAGGCGGATCGCGTAACGGTCGAAGCAGTCACCGTACGAGCCGACAACAACGTCGAAGTCGACCTGGTCGAACGCGAGGTACGGCATATCGCGGCGAAGGTCCCAGTCGTAACCGGTTGATCGGAGGATGGGGCCCGTTACGCCGAGAGCAAGACATTCGTCGGCATTGATCGCTCCGACGCCCTGGAGGCGCTCGCGGAAAATTGGCTGCTGGTTGAGCAACGTGTCGTATTCGGCAAGTCGGCCGGGAAGCATGTCGAGAAGGCGCAACACGCCGTCGCGCCATCCGTCGGGAAGATCGGCGGCCACGCCACCGGGACGGATGTAGTTGTGATTCATGCGCAGGCCGGTGACTTCCTGAAGGAAACGAAGCGCTTCTTCGCGCTCACGCCAGCCATAAAGCATCATCGACACGGCACCGAGATCCATGCCGTTCGTGGCCATGAAGAGAAGGTGTGAAGAGATGCGATTCATCTCGGTCATAAGCATGCGGATCCAGATCGCACGTTCAGGGACTTCGATGTCGAGCAGCTTCTCAACCGTGAGGGAGAAGGCGAGTTCGGTGAACAACGGCGCCGCATAATCCATGCGCGTCACATTGGTGGGCCCCTGGAGATAGCTGAGTTCTTCGCCCGTGCGCTCCATGCCGGTGTGCAGGTAACCGATGATCGGCTTGCAACGAAGAACGGTCTCGCCCTGGAGTTCGAGCATGAGGCGCAACACACCGTGCGTTGACGGATGCTGCGGACCCATGTTGATGATCATGGTTTCGTCGTCAGGAACCTGTTCGCGCTCGGCAAGGATCGCGTCGTTCTCGGACAAACGAAGCACAGCGCCAAGTTCGCGGAGGCGTTCGCCTGCAGCGATTACGTCAGCGGAGGTGAGTTCTTGACCACCTTCGGAGGTCTGATTCACATTCGTTGGGAGTTCGTGAGTTGCGGTCATGAGATCAACGATTCGCGGGAGCGCCCTTGAACTGCACCGGGATACGACCTACGTCGTAGTCCTTGCGCAGCGGGTGTCCGATCCAGTCCTCGGGCATGAGGATGCGGGTGAGATCAGGGTGGCCATCGAACGAGATACCAAACATGTCGAAGGTTTCGCGTTCCATCGCCTCGGTACCGGGATAGAGGTTGAATGCGCTCGGAAGAACCGCATCGGTTTCCGGAACCTGCACTCGCAAACGCAGACGAGCTCGTTCGCGATGGTTAATGAGGTTGACGACAACTTCGAAGCGTTCCGGTTCGATACCGGCGGGAAGTTGACGAGAATCATTGGTGAGGTAATCAACACCACAAAGATCGACCACCGAGTGATATCCGGCGGCGTGCAGAGTTGCGAGCAAACCGGGGTAGCTCTCGCGAGTTGGGTGCAACACAAGTTGCTCGTGCGACCGCGTGAGCAGTGTGTCGAAAAGTGTCTCGGGTACGTTCTCGGGTGGGGTGTCAGCCGCGCCGCTTTCGGCGTCGATATCGGTCATGTTCAGCCCTGACCCAAAGTGACAGGCACAGGTCCTGAAGGACCCATCTGTTCGACAACCAGACCAAGACCTTCGCCCTTGCGACGAGTGAGTTCACCATTCTTGATCTTGTCGTGAAGGGTGAGGATCGCGTGCATCAAGGTTTCCGGTGATGGCGGGCAACCCGGTGCGTAGACATCGACGGGAACGATCTGATCGACACCCTGCACGATGGCGTAGTTATTGAACATGCCGCCGGAGGATGCACACACGCCCATGGAGATGACCCACTTGGGTTCCATCATCTGGTCGTAAATCTGACGAAGGACTGGAGCCATCTTCTGCGACACGCGGCCAGCAACGATCATGAGATCGGCTTGGCGCGGCGATGCGCGGAATGTTTCCATGCCGTAGCGCGCAAGGTCGTAGTGCGGACCACCGGCAGCCATCATTTCGAGGGCGCAACATGCAAGGCCGAACGTGGCGGGCATAACACTGTGGCGACGCGCCCACTTGACGAGTTCTTCGAGCGTTCCGGTAAGGAAGTTGTGGCTGAGCCCTTCAAGGCCGGACTCGAGAAGTCCGCCTGTGGGCCTGGTCTCGTTCGACACTTATGCAGCCTCTTCAGTGGAACGGCCTTCGAGGCCGACGCGACGGATCGTGCTGGTCGCAGTGCGGGCGGGCGAAACAATTTCGGAGCGACGCAAGTGCTTGACCGGTCCCCAGTCGAGTGCGCCATTGCCGATGAGATACACGAACGACTCAAACACGGCAGCGGTGAAGATCACGATTGCTGCAATTCCGTAACCACCGAGCGAACGAAACACGACCGCAAACGGGAACAGGAAAATGATTTCGATATCGAACACGATGAAGATCATGGCAACAAGGAAGAACTTCACCGGAAAGCGTTCCGGCGGACCTTGATCAGGAACAATGCCGCATTCGTAGGGTGACGACTTGGCTTCGGAAGGACGACGGGGTGCAAGTAGTTGCGAGACGACGCGGCTCACCGCGGCGAAAATGATCGCCAGCACAAGCATTGCGAAGATCGGCAGGTACTGCCCCACGCTGGTCAGCTCTCCTTCGACGCCGCTTCGGCCATGGCCTTGTTCTTCATGAGCGTCTTGTCACGATTGTGCAAGGCCCATGCAGACACGATGAAGAGCGACATGCAGATCACGAAGTACAAGAACGGAATCACACGTTCGTTTCCAATGTCGCGAACGAACACGACCGAAATCACCGGCTTGGTGGGATCGGCCTTCGGGATCGGTGGTGCCTGACCAGGAATGGTTTCCTGAGGAATCACTTGCTGCACCTGCACCACTGAGTAGTTCTTCGGGTTCTTGATCTGGAACGCAGACGAGATGCGGTGCCAAACACGACAGACGATGCCACCGTCGGGGCAGTCATCTTCAAGGGTCGGCTTGCCACCAAACTGCCAGGTGTTGAGTTTCTTGTAGTCGGCAGTGGTCTTGAAGACCCCTGACGCAACGAGTTCGACGTCGGCAGCGGCCTGTGCTTCACCTGCGTTTGCAGCCGACACAAGCTTCCAACCATTGAGTGACTCGGCATCGAGATATTCCGAAACAACCGCTGGGTGGTTGGTCTGGAGATCAGAAAGGGTGAATCCGTTGGGAAAGTCCTTCGCGAGGTCGGGGTTCTCAGCGAGGATCTTGTCGGCCTTCGGAAGCGATGCCGGATCAATCAATCCACTCAGTGCATCGATCTTGGCTTGATCACCGCCACCGTTGACATAGATCTCAACTGGCTTCCATGTGGGGAGATTTCCGCGCGGGCCAATGGCCGGCGGCGTGAGCCACCACATGAACGTAAGGATGGCGAGCCATCCGAACAAGCCTGTAAGCGCAACAAGAAAACCAAGTCGCGAACCAAGGTTGGTGCCGAGAAGCAGATACACCGAGCCCATAAGGACGGTGACGCCGACAAGCACCACGAGGATGCCGCGGATACCTGGATCAAAGGAGATGCCAGCGATGACCTGAAGGGTATGCATCAGAGGCTCCGCTCGTAAGCGACAACTGCCGCGATCTGTGCAGGCGTGAGCATGACCTGATCCTGACTCATGATTGCGGTCTTGGGATCCTGCGCGTTCGGGTTGGTGCCGAAGCTACCCATGCGACCGCTTGACCAACCGTTGGTGCCATAGGACGTGCCCATCTTGGGATAGGCCGAGACAAATGCTTCTTGTTGCGCCGCGACCGGGAACTGACGGATTTCCGAACCACCAGTGAGGTTCGGGCCCATCGCACCGCCGCCAGCAACCTTGGCTTGGCCAAAGGACCAGCCTGAGGTGTGGCATCGACCGCAGGCATAGGCGCCAGCCGCAAAGCCGTCTGAATAACCAAGGTTGAAGATCGCTTCGCCAAGTGTCTTGTACTTGCCACCAGCAACCGTGCAGTTGTTGTCGGCATCGGCCTTACAACTCTTGTCGAGTTCGGCTTGCACCGCTGCCTGTGATTCTTCAGCCGGCAACTGAATCGATGTGAGATACGCAATGACCTCGGCGATCTGCTGCTCGGTAAGCGGACCGCCACCAGGCGCGCCCCACGCCGGCATCGGCGAGTAACCGCGGCCGTAGTTGAGGATGTAGGTGACCTGTTCTGGCGTATAGCGATACATCACAGTGTCGAGGGCCGGGGCCTTCCACTGCACCTGATCGACATAAGCGCCGGTCTTGGGGTCGAGGATCGTGTAACTCGCAACACCACCGACGCCATTCGGGCCATGACAGTTCGCGCACTGCGCGCCGGCCACGTAAATCTCTTCACCGCGAGAGATCGCGACATCTTCGAAGTGCTTCACCATGTCGGTCTGGCGACCAGGTTCGGCAAGCCAATAGAGCGGAAGGGTCAGAGCGATGACACCAAGTGCGACAAGACCGAGGCCAAGCGTTCGGTCGAGTTTCTTGGTTTCGAGTTCTTCGTCGTCCATATAGGGCTTGCGGTTCGGGGCCAGTTCAACTTCAGAACCAACCTCGGCGCGTCCCTTGCGGACGTTGATAGCAATAGCGACGACAAACGCGATGAGAAGCAGAACGGCAATGACGTAACCGATCGTCTTCTGAGCGATCGCTAACAGATAGAGATCCTGCATCAGTGACTTCCTCCACCCACGCAATGCGGGCCTTCAGCTTCTTGGCCAGTGGTGTTCGTACCAATTGCCGGACCTTGGAAGATCTGGCCAGTGTCGACCGTGAGCACGCCCCCTGCGACAGATGTCGCAAAGCGATCCATGCCTCGGGGCGCAGGGCCACCCTTCTTCTCCCCGGCCAGGTTGTACTGCGAACCATGGCATGGGCATTCGAACCACTGTGATGTTGCACACGAGGGAACACGACAGCCGAGATGGGGACACTTTTGGTAGAGCGCAACGAGGCCCGCTTCCATCGACGGAAGCACCGCTGCCGGGTAGACCTTCTTGGCCTTTTCGACTGCAGAAATCGGGTAGTTGGTCAACCACATACGACCTTCGGCCGAGTAGAGGAAGCCCTTGCTTGCAGTGATCTTTGCCTGAATATCAGCAACTGAACCGACGCGGATCTTGGAGCCGAAGCCACCCTTTGGCATTGGCCACAGGAAGGCAAGGATGGCTGCGCCAAAGCCAGAAAGGCCGAGGCCCATCATCACGATGATGGAACGGTTGAAGAACTTGCGGCGAGAAATGCCGATCGCATCGGCATCGGGCGGCACGAAGGGCGCAACTTCGGTAGCGGTGGTTGCCGGCGCAGCTGGGCGACGATCAAGCACCGCTGATGCCTCGACCTGACGGCCAGAAACGCCAACCAGTTCGGAGTCGTCAAGTGCCGCCGCGGGCTTGTCACGCTTGACGGTCTCGCGGCTAAGCGCACCGGTTGCACCGCCGCTGTCGCGACGACGGGAAGCAGCGAACAACACCACGCCGGCGAGAACGACGACGACGGGAATGACGATGACTAGAGGATTCATTTGGGGGACTCCTGCGTTTGCGCCATCACAACTCGAAGAACAGACCGCCAGTCCAAGGCGTCACAAAGTTGAAGCCAGGACCGCGGAAGAAGGAACCGATAATGACAAGCACTGCCCAGAACATCATCTGAACCGTGAACAACGAGATCGCAAACTTGCGGTCTTCGGGCTTATTCGACGGGTTCTTGTCGATGTACGGAGCAAGGATCAACAAGAAGATGCCCATACCCGGAATGGTCACACCGGCGACCATGGGGTGGAACATGGTGAGCAGTTCCTGAAGGCCGAGGAAGTACCACGGGGCCTTCGACGGGTTCGGGGTCTGGTTGATGTTTGCGAGTTCGAGCAGCGGAGCATTCACGAAGACCGAGAAGATCAGCGTGAAGACCGTGATTGCCAGCGCAGCGACAAACTCAACCGCGAGAAGGTGCGGCCATGTGTGCACTTTGTCGATGGGGGTGGACTTCAGGTCTTGGATGGAACCGGCCTTGACCACGGTGAGGAGGCGCTGGGTGTGACCACCCGGGCCGGTCGCTGTGGGTGGTGGCGCAGCATCGGCGACAGCGGTCGCAACGCCACCGCCAGTCGCGGCCGGAACGGCGGCTTCGGCGCCGCCTTCCTTCTTGGACTTTGCGGACCTTGAGCGCTCGAGCAAGTGGGCCGGGATGCGGCTGTCGCCCGCGCTCGGTGCGGCGGCGGCAGGAGCTTCAGCTGCTGCTTCGGCGGGCGCGTCGCCAGCTGCTTTGGCTGCTGCCTTGGCCTTGGCCTCTTCGGCTCGCTTGCGGAGGTGTTCAGGGATCTCGGTCATGGCTCCTCGATCACAACGGTCCGGAGATGCCGCCGTCCTTGCGGACCCGCCAGAAGTGGATCGCAAGGAAGATGACAGTCACGAAAGGAACAAACAACACGTGCAACACATACCAACGCAACAACGTGTCGGTACCGATTTCCTTACCGCCAAGGAGCACGAATCTCACTTGGTCGCCGAACACTGGGGTGTAGCCCATCATGTTCGTACCCACCGTCACCGCCCAAAGTGCGAGCTGATCCCACGGAAGGAGGTAGCCGGTGAAGGAAAGAAGGAGGGTGAGGGTCAGGAGGATGACGCCAATCACCCAGTTGAACTCTCGAGGTGGCTTGTAGGCGCCGTGGTAGAAGACGCGGGCCATATGAAGGAAGACCGACAGCACCATGAGGTGGGCGGCCCATCTATGCATATTTCGAACCAGAAGACCAAAGGCCACTGAGGTCTGAAGGGTGTAGATGTCGTTCCAGGCCTGCGCCGCAGTGGGGCGGTAGAAGAACATCAAGAAAATGCCGGTAATGGTCAGCAAGATGAAGAGGAAGAAGCTGAGGCCACCGAGGCAGAGGGTGTAACTGACCTTGACCGCGTGTCGCTTCACCTTCACCGGATGAAGGTGGTACAGCACGCTGTTCATGATCACGTACGAACGGTTACGAGGGCTGTCGGTGTAGCCCTTACGGAACACCGAGCCTGGTCGGAAGATTGAATTCCAGGCCTGAGAGCCCTGCGTCTTATCGACGACTTCACTGACGCGCTGTGCCGGGGTCTTCTTCCCGCTGGGGCGCTCCATGGTCTTTGCCAAGGCAGTTACTCCGTGTGAGCCGAAATCAAGGGCTGATTCCGGGAGGGTGGTTCGAGTTCAGAAAGTAAAGAAAAGTCAGAAAAACTTGGGTAAAAGAAGGTGTAGCACTATCCGAGTCGCATGCCGTAGCCGTAGCCATGGGTCGGCGTGCGTTGATGGGAGTCACCATCGGCCGGTGCAGCACCGACCTTTCCAAGGATGATGACACCAGTTGGGCACCGGTCGACGCAAAGGGCGCATCGGGTGCAGACATCGTCGTCGATCAGGAACACCGAGTGGTCACCGGGGTCTTCTCCGGGAAGTTCGGTGCCAACGGCCTCGTCGATCGAGGAGGTGCGAACCAGGTGGATGCACTTCCACGGGCAGATGTCGACGCAGCCTTCGCAGGTAATGCACTCGGATTGATCGATATGGATGAATTGCTTGGGCTTGACCGCCTTTGACAGCCATTCCGCGTCGACTTCCCGCAGGACGTAATCGTCGCGGAACTCCGGCATCGGGGGATTGGCGTCAATGCGGGCCATGATCAGCTCTTCCGAACCAGCGGACGGCCGTATTCGGATGTGACGGTGGTCTGAGCGGTTTCCGCCGCAGCGGCACGCTTGCCACGGTTCTGCCACCAGACCCAAAGAGCGATCTGGGCACCGAGGAAGACGACATAGATCAGCACCGCGAGAATGTCGCGAAGTGTCTGGTACGTGATCGTGATTGGGCTCCAGCCGTCGAGTGACTGCGGCTTGAGAACGCCCCCGGGACCAAGCAAAAGCTTGTCGGGACGCCAGCCGAGTTCATTGCCGGCCCAAGTCAAGAAGAGATGAGGAACGAGCCCATAGACCCAAAACATAAGGAAAAAGGCATAAACGGACGCGACCATGGCCTCGCCCCATGTGAGCGGGGTCCCTACTGGACGTCGCTTGGCCACCGGAATCACAAGTGCGGTCAAAAGAACCGCTACAAGCACCGATGCGATGAACGCAACCACCCGGGTTGGCCTCCCTCGTGAACGTTTGCACAAATGGTACGGACAGAACTGTGCCGAGCCCGATCAGGCCGGTCCGGCGCTTTCATTGTCTAGCACCGCCGCGAGGGGGTTGAGACATTCCACGGGTCATTCGCGGACGTGACATTTCACCGGAGAGATTTCGCGAACTGTCCTTCTCGATACTTGGCTCCGCCCGCTCCGCGTCGTCTAGGTTTGACCGGGTACGGCCGGTGTCCGTCGGCTTCGCCGGCAGCCCTGCCCGATCACTGCTCCCATCTCTCTCCCCGTCCGCTTCGGAGGAACCGTGACCGAAGTTCCTGAGCATCTGCTCAAGCGCTCTAAAGACCGTCGGACTTCACTCGACGGTGGAACACCTGCTGCTGATGCAGCACCGGCCGCCGAGAGCGCATCAGTCGAGAAGGCAACCGCTACTGCGGCCGCTGCACCGGCTGCTGTTGCGCCCGCCGCTGCTCCGGAACCAGTTCCGCCCTACGTCGAAGCGGCCATAAAGCGGAAGAAGATCCCGTTCTGGGCCATGCCGGTGTTGGCATTCCTTCCGCTGTGGGCCGTCATCTATATCGGTGGCCTCTCCCCTGCCTCGAACGGCGCGCCTTCGCAGTTGGCGACAGGCGGAACCATCTTCGCTGCAAACTGCGCAGGCTGCCATGGTGCTGGTGGTGGCGGTGGCGTTGGTCGCGTCATGACCGGCGGTGCACTTGTTGCCACGTTCCCCGACATCATCGGACAACTTGATTTCGTGTGGCTCGGCTCGAATGGAATCGGCCCTGCCGGCACTCCGTATGGGGATCCGGCTCGTGAAGGCGGACAGCACAAGACGCTGAGTTACAACGGCAACCCAATGCCGAACTTCAACAAGACGCTTAGCCAGGCACAGTTGCTTGCGGTCGTTCGTTACGAGTGGGAAACGCTTTCAGGCGGCAAGACCACCGTCGATGCAACAGGCAATATCACTTACGCCGATGGAAAGCCCATGCTGAACGCAGCGGGCGAACTCATCACCCCCGAAGGTACGCCGTTGCTCGACGCGAACGGCAAGCTCACGATTCAACCGAACTGGACAACGCCAGTTGGTTCAAAGTCGTAAGGCTCGCTCCAAAAGAATTGTTTGAAGGGACCCCGCTTCGGCGGGGTCCCTTCGCGTTCAATGCGATGTGTCGCGCGCGTTGATGTCAGCGTGACGCGACAGCTGCAGCAGCTGCGTGCGCTGCATCGCTGATCGCCGTGAGTACTTCATCGTCATGGGCAAGTCCCGGGAACATCACTTCGTACGCTCCAGGCGCAACCGCAACACCACGATCAAGAAGTTCATGGAAGAACGCTGCGTACAACGCTTCGTCAGTAGTGCATGCACTCACGTAATCGGTTGGTGGCGTTTCGCCGAAGAACAATCCAACAAGCGTGGCAAAGCGCGGAACACAGACGGTGATGCCGGCAGCGGCGAACGCATTTGCAAGCGAACCGGCAAGGCAATCGGCGCGAGATTCGATCAACGCGTAGGCGTCGTCATCGAGAAGTGAGAGTGCAGCAAGACCGGCTGCCGTTGCCAGTGGATTACCCGACAACGTTCCTGCTTGGTAGACGGGTCCCAACGGCGCAAGGTTGTCCATCACGTCGGCGCGCCCGCCGAATGCACCGACGGGCAAACCACCGCCAATGATCTTTCCGAACGCAGTGAGATCAGGAGTGACGCCGAGAAGTTGTTGTGCGCCGCCGCGCGCAACACGAAAGCCCGTGATGACTTCGTCGAAGATCAATAGTGCGCCAACACGATCACATTCGGCGCGAAGTCCTTCGAGGAATCCAGGTGCCGGTGGAACCAAACCCATATTTGCCGCACACGGTTCAACGATGACCGCAGCAAATGTTTCATCGAGTGTTGGTACGACGTTGTAGGGCGCAACGACAGTGTCCGCGATTGCGTTGTCAGTAACTCCCGCCGATGCGGGAATACCAAGCGATGCCATCGCCGTTCCGCCAGAAACGAGCAGGCCATCGCTATGACCGTGGTAGTTGCCCGCAAACTTGAGAATCTTTGGTCGCCCAGTTGCGCCGCGCGCTACGCGGATCGCACTCATCGTTGCTTCGGTTCCGCTGTTCACCATGCGCAACTTCTCGCAGGAAGGAACCCGTTCGTTAATCGCTTCAGCAAGTTCGACTTCGCGAGGCGTCGGTGCTCCGAACGACGTTCCATCGACTGCAGCTTTTTGAATCGCTTCGATGATCTTGGGGTGAGCGTGACCGGCGATGATCGCTCCGTAGCTCTGAACGAGGTCAAGGAACGTTGTTCCCTCGACATCAGTCACGCGAGCGCCGCTGCCGCTTGCAACGAAATACGGAGTTCCACCTACTGAGCGGAACGCTCGAACTGGCGAGTTCACTCCGCCGGGGATGACGCGCTGACCGCGTTCGAACAGCGATTCGTTTGTTTGTGTCATGAGCTCAATCGTTGAGAAGTTCGGCGATGTCGCGCGCGAAGTACGTAAGAACCATGTCGGCGCCCGCACGTCGAATCGACGTGAGTTGTTCGATTGCGACGGCGTCGCCGTCGATCCATCCGCGTTCCGCTGCTGCTTTCACCATCGCGTATTCGCCAGACACGTGATAGGCGGCCATGGGAATGTCGACCTCTTGGCGAGCCCTCGCGATGATGTCGAGATACGACATCGCTGGTTTCACCATCACGATGTCGGCGCCTTCAAGAATGTCTTGGCGAATCTCTTCGAGCGATTCTCGAGCGTTTGCAGGGTCTTGCTGGTAACCCTTTCGATCGCCGCCGTCTTCGATCGTGACATCGACTGCATCGCGGAACGGCCCGTAAAGCGCCGATGCATATTTCGCCGAATACGCCATGATCGCCGTCTCGATGAAGTCTTCTTCGTCGAGCGCATCGCGAATTGCGGCGACGGCACCGTCCATCATTCCCGAAGGAGCAACAACATCAGCACCGGCGGTTGCTTGGGCAATTGCCACGTTCGCGTAGAGATCAAGCGTTGCGTCGTTGTCGACGCTTCCGCGTCCGTCGAGAACTCCGCAGTGACCATGGGTGGTGTATTCATCGAGGCAGAGATCAGACATCAGGACGACACGATCACCAAACGTGTCACGCAACTCGCGTAATGCGATCTGCACGATGCCGTCTGGGTTCCATGCGCCCGACCCGATGTCGTCTTTGGTTTCGGGAACTCCAAAAAGGATGACTCCTGGGACACCAAGACCCACGAGATCGGCGACCTCGGCACGAAGCGAACCAAGCGTGTGTTGCACGACTCCAGGAATCGAAGCGATCGGCTGCGGCTCTGTAATTCCCTCCCGCACGAAAAGGGGCGCAATGAGATCGTCGGGGGTGAGGCGCGTTTCAGCAACCATCCGCCGGAGAGCAGGCGTGCGTCGAAGTCGACGAAGGCGGCGTTGAGGGAAACTCATTGGCGCAGAGCCTAGGCACGTCGCTGTTGGCGACCGAATCGGGGGCCACGACTGGTACGTCGAGGGGTCTTCGTCTTCGGTGCAGTCGGGTGTGCACTCCGTTCTACGAGCGCATCGACAAGTCCGTCGATGGTGTGGACATCGGCGATCACGTCAACGCGGAGACCAGCCCGACGCGCCGTGTCGGCAGTGATTGGGCCAATACACGCAACGGTCTTGGGGAGCGTGTCGACCCCGAACGCCGCAACCCAGTTGTCGACGGTTGATGAGGAGGTGAATGTAACGATGTCGGCACCAATGACTTGTTCGCGCTCGGCGTCGGTTGGTTCCACCGGAATCGTTCGATAGGCATCGACGACATCGACGCGCCATCCCAACTCTCGCAATCCGTCGGGAAGAACGTCGCGGGCAACCTCGGCACGCGCAAGCAAGACTCGGCGTTGATCGGTGTCGTGAGGAAGTGGGAACGCCTCGAGTAGCGATTCCGCAATAAATCGTTCGGGAACGAGGTCGGCCACAAGGTTGTGATCGGCCAGCACTTCGGCCGTGCCTGGGCCTATCGCTGCAATCTTTACTCCGGCAAGATCACGACCGTCGCGGAGTCGCTCGCACAATCTTGCGGCGCCGTTGGCCGATGTCAGGACTACCCAGTCGTACGAAGACAGTTGCTCAACTGCGGCGCTCAATGCAGCGCCTTGGTCGAGAGGATCAACGATTTCAATGGTGGGAACGATCAGCGCATCGGCGCCTTCGTCTCGTAACCGATCAGCAAGAACCGATGACTGATGGCGCGGCCGCGTCACAATCACTTTCTTTCCAAAAAGCGGCCGTGATTCAAACCACGAAAGATCCATCGCCGCGACCTGCCCGACGACGATCACGCTCGGTGACGCCAATTGTTCACGGGCAATTCCTGAAAGCGTTGACCTCACCGTGTGTTGTTCAGGCCTCGTGCCCCAACGAATCGCCGCCGCAGGCGTATCGGGTGCGAGGCCGCCGGCCAGGAGCCGATCGACAATCTTCGGCAACCGGCCGATTCCCATAAGAATTACGATGGTCCCGCCCAGTTGCGCGGCGGCTTCCCAGTTGACCTCGTCGCTCTTGTCGGGATCCTCATGACCAGTAATGACGGTGAATGAGGTCGATGAGTGGCGCAACGTGACGGGAATACCCGCATAAGCGGGAACCGCGATTGCCGAGGTCACCCCAGGCACCACCTCGTAATGGAGACCCGCAGCGGCAAGAGCGGCTGCTTCCTCTCCCCCGCGGGCAAAGACGAACGGATCACCGCCCTTGAGGCGAACGACGGTCAGGCCTTGTTTGGCCTTTTCGACGAGCAATGCGTTGATGTCGTCCTGAGGCATGACCGCTCGACCTGCGGATTTAGCGACGCTGATCCGCTCAGCCTCGGGCGGGGCCAATTCCAGCAGAGCGCTCACAGAAAGCCGGTCGTAGACCACGACATCGGCCATCGCCAAGGCCTCGGCGCCACGAAGCGTCAGCAATCCCGGATCGCCCGGCCCAGCTCCGACGAGAAACACAGTCACTGCTTGAGCCTAGGGGGAAGCCCTGCCCCCAGACCCCTTATGCCCAAGGTCACAGGGCATCGCGGAAGGTTTTCTGAGGCACGGGAAATATTTAGCGCTAAATTCGGTTACACCTCATGACGACGACGTCACTCGGTTCACGAACCCAGGAGTTGAGATGGAATCCATGTTGCTCGCAGTTGCCCGGCCCGAATGGATGGATCATGCCTCGTGCAAGGGTCGAACAAACCTCTTCTTTGGCATCGCGGGTGAACGACCGGAACGTCGGGTTCGTCGAGAAGCAACTGCTCGCGCAATGTGCGCGGCGTGTCCGGTGAACTTCGAATGTCGAGAACTCGCTCGCGACAATCGTGAGAACGGTTTTTGGGGTGGAGAAAACGAAGAGGAGCGCGCCGCGTCTGGTCACTCCCCTCGTTCGATTAGCCGCCGCTCCGTGCAAGACGCAGCTCGCGCATCCTGAAACTCAGCGCTTCACTGCCCCGTAAGCATCGAGAACGCGACCGCGGCTGAAGGCAAGGTCAACAATCGGTTCGGGATAGTTCTCACCGATTTCAATTCCGGCAGCTGCGAGTTCGAGCGGTCCGGTAGCCCACGGTTCATGGATAGCTGAGGCATTGAGGTTTGCCAGCTCCGGAACCCATCGTCGGATGTAGTCACCGTTCGCGTCGAAGCGCTGACCTTGTAGGACAGGATTGAAGACCCGGTTGTAAGGCGATGCATCCGGACCCGTTCCAGCAACCCATTGCCAATTCCCGACATTCTGTGAAACATCGGCATCGAGCAAGACATGCCGGAAATAACGTTCGCCCCGTCGCCAATCGATCAGCAAGTTCTTCACGAGGAATGACGCCGTAACCATTCGGACACGGTTGTGCATCCAACCGGTCTCACGAAGTTGTCGCATACCGGCATCAACGAACGGATAACCGGTGCGCCCGTTCTTCCACGCTTCAAAACCTTTGTCGTCTTGCCGCCACTGAATTGCCGCGTACTGCGGTTTCATCGGTTGTTCAACAAGAGTCGGTGTTCCGATCAACAAATGTGCGTACCAATCTCGCCATGCGAGCTGACGGACCAACGCTGCGCGTCCCGGAGTTGATTCTCCAACCACCTGAGCAACTCGGCGCGGCGACACTGTTCCGAAACGAAGATCAATCGACAACTGAGATGTACCGAGAAT
>WLOT01000199.1 GCA_009699125.1 Actinomycetota bacterium | reverse complement strand
CATTGGCAAAGCCAATCTCGATGCTGCGATTGCCCAGTTCGCTCATTCCGACAACGTTGAAATCATCTGGCATAGCTACGAGCTTGATCCCACCGCCCCTGCAGCTCGCCAGGGCGATTACGTCGGGATGTTGTCGAAGAAGTACGGCACCTCTCCCGAAGAGGCCCAGGGAATGATCGATCGGATGACGGCAACCGGGGCGGAATGTGGCGTCGAGTTTCACTTCGATCGCGTGCAGCCGGGAAATACCTTCGACGCCCATCGCATTATTCATCTTGGTGCTGCGCGCGGAATTCAAACACAGGTGAAAGAGCGGTTCCTGCGCGGCTATTTGTCTGAGGGTGAAGCGATTGGTCTCCCCGAAGTCGTCGAACGCCTCGCTATCGATGCAGGGCTCGATGCCGACGAAGTCGCCGCGGTGTTAACGACCGAGGCATTCGCTGATGAGGTCCGAATCGACGAAGCCACTGCTGCGTCGATGCAAGTCACTGGCGTTCCATTCTTTGTGTTCGATCGTCGCCTTGCCGTTGCCGGAGCGCAGCCACCCGAAGTCCTTCTTCAGGTTCTCGATCGAGTCTGGTCGGAACGCGAACCCGCCCTCGAAGTGCTCATCGAGGGCGAGGTCTGTGGTCCTGAAGGTTGTGACTGACTCGAATCGTCAGTTGCGCTTGGACTGAGTGATTCTCAGACGCTGCGAGTTTCGGGAAGACGAACCAACGGAATCGTGCGATTGCACTTCTTTTGGTAATCGCGGTACCAAGCGCGATCGTCACACAGCAGTTCCCAAATGCGGTCGTGCTCGGGTCCTCCATCGAGAATGTCGGGCACTGACCAGAACTCGCCGTCCTGCACCTTCACGTACACCTCGGGGTTGGCGTTGCGATCGCGAAGATTGATGAACCATGCGGGGTGCTTCTCATGGCCGGCATAGGACGCAACGACGACGCGTACGCCTTCGGGATCGCGCCAATAGGGAAGAGCGATCTTGTGCTCGTTGCCGGACTTGCGTCCGATCGTGCGGAGCATGACGTGATGCATTCCGGCTTGTACCCATACCTCGTCGATGTTCATGGTTTCCATGGCTTCAACATGGCTCTTGGTGATCCCAATGATCTCTTCGTGGCTGGGGGTTTCCCAGAGCATCTCAGCGTGCTGTTCGGTAGGCATCGTGGTCCTCCTCGATTGTGTTTGGGGTGATTGTGTCAGAAGTTGAGGTTCAAGACGTGCTCGATCAGAGCATCATCTCGCCGCCGTTGACGTCGAGTTCCGCTCCGGTGATCACGCTGGCGAGATCAGAGGCGAGGAAGGCAACGGCATTTGCGCAATCGGCATCGTCGGGAATGATCCCAAGAGGAATGTCTTTTGTGATTTCAGCGATGACGGCGTCGCGGTCTTGGCCTGTGCTTACGGCGTAGTTGACGTAGCCCTCGACCGGAGGGCCCCACATCCAGCCCATGAAGGTTGAGTTCACGCGGATGTGGTGTGCGCCGAGTTCCTTGGCGAGCATGCGGGCCGCAACAGTGAGGGCGCCCTTCGAGGTCGCGTATCCCGACTGCGTCGCAAGCGGCTTCTTCTGGATCATCGAGTTCACGAACACGATCGAACCGCCACCGTTGGTCTTCATGTGAGGCACGACCTGTTGAGTGAGTTGGAGCGTTCCGAACACCGTGACGTCGAACGACTTGCGCCAATCATCGAAATTCGCATCTTCGAACATGGTGAACGGGGGCGGAACGTAAGCACTATTCACGAGGCAGTCGATACGGCCGAACTCGGCAATGGTCGCATCAACCATGCGCTGGGTTTGATCAGCGTCGGAGATATCGGTGGGGCAAATAAGCGCACGACGCTCGGGCCATTGACGCGAGATTTCGTCGGCGACCTCTTGGAGCTTTGATTCAGTTCGGGCGACGAGGACGACGTCAGAACCTTCACGAGCGAAGGCATAGGCGAGTTCCTGTCCGAGACCTGGGCCGATGCCCGAAATGATTGAGACCTTGTTTTCCAGAATCAAGTTTCCCCCTTGCGGCAGCTCATTGCTGAGAGAGATTGCTACCACGGCGCTGATGGCTTCGGTGACTCGCTAGCGGGAACTGGTCTGCTTGTAGGGTCGGCGAACGAACCTCGCATGATGATGAGAGCGAAACATGACACGCACACTGGTGATTGGCGGAACTGGTCCAACCGGAATCCATTTGGTTCGCGGGCTGATGAATCGAGGCCATGACGTCGTCATCCTGCACCGTGGCACCCACGAACGACCCGAAACCCCGGCCGACATCGAGCACATCCACGCCGATCCCTACGACATGGAGTCGTTGGCAGACGCGATCGGCGATCGCACATGGGATCTCACCGTGGTGATGTACGGACGGCTTCGTCGCATTGCCGAATTCATGGTGGGCCGAACCGACCGCTTTGTGTCTGTCGGCGGTGTGCCAGCGATTCGGGGTTGGATGAACCCGTGGCTCTTCACGCCCGAAGGCTTGCCCGTCCCGGTGAGTGAGTTGGCTCCGGTGGTGGGGAGCCCCGAAGAAGACGAAAAGGGCTTTCGAGTCGCGAGAACCGAAGAGTTTGTTTTTCAAAATCAGCCCACCGCCGCGCACTTTCGATACCCGTACGCGTATGGCCCGCTCCAAGTTGTGCCGCGAGAGTGGAGCATTGTTCGACGCATTCTCGATGGACGACGACAGATAGTTGTTGCTGATGATGGTCTGACGTTGCATCACCACGGATACACAGAAAATCTTGCCCACGCGGTTTTATGTGGCGTTGATGATCCAGACGCTGCAGCGGGTCTCGCATTTAATTGCGGCGACGATGAGGTACTCACTATTCGTCAGGTCATCGAGATCATCGCTGCAGAACTTGGCGCTGAAATCGAGATCGTTTCGATGCCGTTCGACATCGCTTTGCCGGCTCGGCCACTACTTGCCCAGCCATCACCGACACATCGAGTGCTCGATACGTCGTTGTTGCGGACGCGACTGGGCTACCGAGACCTCGTGCCTGCGCGCGAGGCGGTGGCCCGAACTGCGCGTTGGCTGGTGGAGAATCCGATCGCTCCGGGTGCTCCGGAGGAATATGTGCTCACCGACCCGTTTGAGTACGCGGCGGAAGATCGGCTGATTTCTTCCTGGAAAGCGGCCATCGGGTCTATGGCTCCTGCGGCATTCGAGGTCACTCCCGGAGTGGGACTCGCTTACAGCGGGCCCGGTGGACGGCCAAGGACTCAGGCAACGTTCGAGAACTAGCACGCGTTCCGACACGGTCTGGTTCCCCGCTACTAGGGTCCCGGCCCATGACCTATCGAGTTGTGGTGTGGGGGACAGGGAACGTTGGGCGACCGGCGATCCGAGCGATTGCGACGCATCGCGATCTGGAACTTGTCGGAGTGGTGGTGTCGAACCCAGCAAAGGT
>WLOT01000198.1 GCA_009699125.1 Actinomycetota bacterium | reverse complement strand
GTCTGCAGTTAATACGTTCATCGCGTGAATCCCCGGTTGTCGCTTACCTATGCGCGCTGAGCCCGAAGGGTCTCAACAACCTCGTCATACTTCGGAGTGGCCATGAAGTTCTCGACCGTGACGTGAACGGCGTCAGGCGCCATGTGGCGCGCCCGTTCCGTCAGTCCCGAGTGAGTAATCACGAACTCCGCGTCCGACGCCAATTCGGCAACAGCCTTGTTGATGACGGTGACGTCAGTGATGCCGGCGGCCTTCAGCTTGGTGCGAAGAAGGGTTGCCCCCATCGCGCTGGAGCCCATTCCCGCATCACAGGCGAAAATGACAGTGTTTGTAAGGTCAGCAGACATTGCTATTAGCCCTTGTTCGCCTTCGACTGAGCCTTAGCTGCAGCAAGGTCGCCTGCTTCAGCGTCGAGGTCAGCCTTACGCGTCGAACGGACGATGATGCCCGCAATCAAGAACGACACGGTCGCCGAAAGAACGACGGACAGGATGACACCGAGGTACGAATCCGACGGTGTCTGAATCAGAACCGCGAAAATCGAACCAGGTGACGCTGGGGCACGAAGACCCGAACCGAACAACCAGTTGGTTGCAACACCAGTAGCACCACCGGCGATGGCGGCAACGATGATTGCCGGCTTCATGAGGACGTACGGGAAATACACCTCGTGAATACCACCGAGGAAGTGGATGATGATCGCTCCAGGAGCGGATGCCTTCGAGAGTCCAACGCCAAACACGGCGAAGGCAAGAAGGATACCGAGGCCGGGGCCAGGGTTCGCTTCAACGAGGAAGAGGAACGACTTGCCGCTGGCGGCCGCCGCTTCGGTTCCCAGCGGCGTAAGAACACCGTGGTTGATTGCGTTGTTGAGGAACAAGACCTTCGCAGGCTCAACGAGAATGCTGAGGAGCGGAGCGAAGCCCGAGTCGTAGAGTGCCTGAACGCCGGTTCCAAGCGCGTCGGAGACGGTCTGGACGAACGGTGCGATTCCGAGGAACGCAACCAAGGCGAGAACGGCACCGACGATACCGGCCGAGAAGTTGTCGACGAGCATTTCGAATCCGGCGCGAATCTTGCCAGCCCAAATTGCGTCAACCTTCTTGATGAGCCATCCACCGAGAGGACCAACGATCATTGCGCCCATGAACATGGGGATCGAGGTACCGACGATGACACCCATCGTTCCGATGACACCCACAACACCACCGCGAACACCGTAGACGAGACGTCCACCAGTGTTGGCAATGAGGAGGGGGAGCATGTAAACGATCATGGGGCCGACCATCGCAAGGAAGTTCAGTCCACCATTGTTGAGTGCGTTTCCATCTGCGTCCAATGGGTTAGCTCCGAGTGCAGGAAGCCATCCAGTTGGGATGAAGAAGGCCGTGATGAGGCCCCAGGCAATAAATGCCGCGATGTTGGGCATAACCATGCCCGACAGGAACGATCCAAACTTCTGGACCGAAACCCGTAGCGATGACGAAGTCGTCATTGACTCGCTCCTTTTCTATGTTGTTTGTTGTGGGTATTACTTATTCAATGCACTAGACACGCCACGCTTTGCGTCTACTGCATTACTTGCCGAGACAGCTATTTCGGCAAGTTTCCGCGCTTCACTGAGTGTGTGGCGCGAAAGTTCTTCTCTCACATCGGCGAGAGCTATGGGGGACATCGATAGTGAGGTTGCACCGAGTCCGACGAGGACAACGGCGAGCAGCGGGTCAGCCGCGGCTTCACCGCACACGCCGACCGGTTTCCCTGCAGCGGCACCCGCACGTCCGACTTCGTGTATCAGGCGAAGCACCGCCGGGTTCCACGGGTCTTGAAGTGCGGCGACGGTTCCGAGGAGCCGATCGGCCGCGACGGTGTACTGAGTGAGGTCGTTGGTGCCGACCGACACGAAATCTGCTTCGGCGATAATGTGCTGGGCGAGTAGTGCACTCGAGGGAGTTTCGACCATCACACCGGCGTTGGTCAATCCGATTTCGTGACACATGGACACAAACTTGATGGTTTCATCGACGGTGGAAATCATCGGTGCCATCACCCACACGTCAGCGTGAGTTGAGAGCGATGCTCGATGAATCGCGGTGAGCTGATCGCGGAGAATCTCTTCGTGAGCAAACAGTGCCCTAATTCCCCGCAACCCGAGTGCCGGGTTCTCTTCACGGTCGTCGGTGAGGAAAGGGAGTGGCTTGTCCGCACCAGCATCGAGCACTCGAACGACAACTTTCTGCCCAGCAAATTGCTCAAAAACTGACTCGTACTGAGCCTGCTGAGCTTCAACTGACGGAGCTGACTCAGCGTCGAGGAAGAGGAATTCGGTTCTGAAGAGTCCGACACCCTCCGCGCTGGCCTCTGACGCTGCTCCAGCGGAATCCGGTGACCCAACATTGGCAAGGAGCGCAACAGCGTGACCGTCTGACAGTCGACCAGGGCCTGTCGACTGTGCACGGGAAAGGCGACGCTCGGAGTCTTCACGCAGCGCGTTCTTTATTCTCTCCGCAGACGGGTGAACGACTATCTCACCGTCGGCGGCGTCAACCAAAATCACATCACCATCGACAAGACCTGCAGCTTCTTTGGCTCCAACAATCGCTGGAAGACCTTTTTCACGGGCAAGAATGGCGGTGTGCGAGGTCGGTCCGCCTTCCGTCGTGACGAGCGCCTGAACAATGTCGTAATCCAGTAGTGCCGTGTCAGCGGGGGCGAGGTCGCGAGCGACTAGAACGTATGGCGTAGCCGACTCTGGAACACCAGGGGCCGCGACCCCGAGGATTCGCGCGATGACACGATTTGCCACGTCGGAAAGGTCTCCAGCGCGTTCCGCCATGTAACCGCCGGCCGCTTCCATGATTGATGCAAAAGCGGCAAAGGCATCAAAAACTGCCCGCTCGGCGGTTGCACCCTTTCCGATCCTTGCTGTGACGTCGGCGAGCAGCATTGGGTCGTCGGCCATGAGCGCTAATGCATCGAGGACTTCTTGTGCGAGCCCACCCGCACGAACGCCTCGATCGCGGAGATCCGCGGACGTTTCGGACAGCGCCTCCTTAGCTCGAAGTAGTTCAGCATCAGGAGTCAATGATGACAGTGCGTGCGGAGGTTCGGGGAGAGGATCCGGCATCCGGCGAACGTCACCAACGACTAGGCCTCGGCCGACGCCGATTCCCGAGAGTTCGCGCTCCATCATCGTCATTGGGCGTCGTGATCCGTTTCAAGGAACGATACGAGCCGCTCCAACACGTCGTCTGCGTGTGCACCTTCGGCAGTGACCGTCACGGTGTCACCCTGGTTGATGGCGAGTGAAATTACGCCGAGAATCGAACCGGCCGGCGCTTCTCTTCCGTCCTTCTCGATCGTCACTGTTAGTCCCGAGTCATTGACTGCTTGCACGAACAGCGCAGCTGGCCGAGCGTGCAGCCCGTGAGCAGAT
>WLOT01000197.1 GCA_009699125.1 Actinomycetota bacterium | reverse complement strand
TCGGCCGAACCACAATGAGCGTGCTTCGTACCGCTTTCCAAACGTCTCTCGTCATCGAATGGGCTGCGACAGCAGCAACCGCACTTGTTGCTGTGCAAGTCAGTTTTCGAATGGTTGATGGGCATATGGGCTTTGCCACTGCTCTCGTCGTCCTGATGCTCACCCCCGAGTTTTTCGCGCCGCTGCGAAATTTGGCGATTGAGTATCACGCCGGTCAAACCGGAAACGCAGTTCTTGCCCAGCAACCGGACCTCACCCAATCGGCAGAGCAGCTATCGCCTCCTCAACGAACTTCTCACAGCGCTCTCTCACATGCGCCGACTATTCGCTTCGATGACGTTTCTTTCGCACATCCGGGAGCTGACCGCCTCACCCTCGACCGGATTTCTTTCACCATCGCTGCCGGTGAAACCATTGTTCTGCTGGGAAGGAGTGGTGTCGGGAAGAGCACCCTGCTTGATCTGCTGCACGGGCGACTCCTCCCCACTCAGGGACAAATCACGATCGATGGCAAACCTCTGACCGGCATCGATCCGCAGGTCTGGCTCGAGAGCATCACCTCGGTTCCTCAGAATCCATTCATGTTCAGCACTTCGGTTCAGGACAATGTCGCTCTCTCAAACCGAAGCGCTTCAACTGAACAGATTCACGATGCACTCGCGCTTGCTCTTGCCTCGGACTTCGTTGCCGAACTTCCGGTCGGGATTGATTCCCGAGTCGGAGAAGACGGAGCGACTCTCAGTGGAGGACAACGTCAACGTTTGGCGATTGCGCGTGCGGTACTTCGCGATGCGCCGATTGTCCTGCTCGACGAGTTCACGGCTCACCTTGACCCTGAAACCGAACGAGACCTAATCAGCTCGATCAACGGATTTCTCGAGCACCGTACGGCGCTCGTCGTCGCCCATAGGGAAGCAACCCTTCCACTTGCTGATCGAATCTTGGAACTCTCAAACGGCCGAGTTCTTGAGGTGCCTCGATGATCACCAAACCCTCAGGTCGCATCCTCTTTGAACAGATCGGAAAGACTCGCCGTTGGGTTGTGCTCAGTTCGCTTCTGGGAATCCTGACGATCGGTTCTGGAATTGGACTGCTCGCTATGGCTGTCTATCTCCTGACGCGATCTGCGCTCGTAGGTACGGCCGCATCGCTGTCACTCACAATTCTGGGGGTCCGCTTTTTCGCAGTGACTCGCGTTGTCGGCCGTTACTGCGAGCGATACCTCGGCCACCTCGGAACCTTTCGAGTTCTCGCCCAACTCAGGGTGTGGCTTTTCGAACAACTCATCGATACCGATGCAATCGTTCTCGCCAATCAACGTCGAGGAGACGTCGTCACAGGAATTGTTGATGATGTCGACACGATGCAAGACCGCCTCTTGCGCGTCTCCAGCCCTCCATTTGTCGCACTCGGCACATTGCTCATTGCCGTCACGATTTTGCTACTGATCAACTTTCAGAGTGCAGTCATCCTCACTGCGTTTTTCCTCGCTGGCTCTTTGCTACTTCCATCGCTGCTCTGGTCGCGAACTCGGCGTTTGTCAGCCCAACTCATTCGCCTGCGCGCTCAACGCCTCACCGAGGCCACCGAGCTCATTGATGGCTTCGAAACTCTCGCCATCTGGGGAAGAGCTGATCATCTCTCCGAGACACTTGGGCGCTTCGATCTACAAGAGTCCCATGTCTCCCAGGAGTTGGCGCGCATTCGAGCACTTCTTGATGCTGCCGTCGTTGCCCTCACGGGTCTCTGCGTTCTTCTGATCGTTAGCGCACTCGGCACAACGCAGGTCTCGCTTCGCAATGTCTATTGGCTTGCCGCAGTTCCCCTCATCGCACTTGCGTCGTTTGAAGCTCTCGGCCCTTTGCTTGCCGCACCGGACTTTCGAGCGCAGACCGACGAAGCCGCCACCCGGATTCTCGCTCTTGCCAGCACTTCGCCGTCCACTCCAAATGAACTGCGAACTGGACCCCCCACAATCGAGCGTGTCCCGACCTCACCCACGATTGAACTTTCGAATCTCTCGTTTGCCTATGGAAGCGGACCTTCGATCTTTGTAGACGCTTCTCTCTCGATCCCGTTCGGATCAACGATTGCGATTGCGGCGCCATCCGGAGCCGGGAAATCAACGCTTCTCGAACTTTTAGTTGGTTTGCTTCAGTGCCAGAACGGCTCTATTTCCATCGGTGGCCACAAGCCCACCGAGCTCCAAGGCCTCCCTCGTCCGTGCGTCGCCGCAGTCATGCAGGATGACCACCTCTTCGACACAACGATCCGCGACAACCTTCTCGTGGGCAATGGCGATGCAACCGACAAACAATTGCTCGAAGTTTGTCGAACCTCAGGACTCCTCACGTTTCTTGATGGTCGGCTTGGAGGCCTTGACGCCCCGATCGGGCCAAACGGCGACCTACTCAGCGGCGGCGAACGTCAGCGCCTCATGATCGCGAGAGCCCTGCTCGCCGACGCTCCAATTCTTCTTCTTGATGAAGCAACAGAACACTTAGAGCCCGCACTCCGTTCAGATGTTCTTGATTCGATACTCACTGCACGCCGAGGCAAAACAACGGTGATGCTTGCGCATGAAATAGACACGATGGACCGAGTTGATGTCGTCTACGACGTCGTCGATCGCACGTTTGTTATTCGCTAATCGTGGACTGTGACGAGTTCAAGTGGCGGAGTCGATGCAATCTCATATGTTGCAACTTTTGCGCTCCCTGAACCGCCAAGGCGCCACAGAAAGTCGTATGCGATCAATCGCGCGACCGAAGGCACCGTATTTGGATCGGTGGCTGAACCAAGATGCGAAGCACCCAAAACCGCGACAAGCATCGCTTGACCCGGATCGTTCCCAACAAGCAACTCAGAACTCTCGAACGGATTGATTTCGTCGTACTCGCCATGAATGGCAAGGAGCGGCGGATCATTGCTCGTGAACCACTCACCGCCGAACGTGTCGAAGTCCCCAGAAATCGCGACGACCGCTGCAATTCGACTGTCCTCGTACCGAGGGGCGTACGCCGCAAGCAACGCTGTAACTGCGCCATCGGAGTGCCCAATAACCCCCACGGGCCCTGGAGCAATCATCTCCCTCAATGCAGTCGGAGCGTCTGGGCCCGTCATCGCTGAAATGAGAAATGAAAGATCGCGGGCCTGTTCCGGGATGTCGTATTCATCGGGTGCACCGTTGTACACGGTGCTCGACATTGGGAACTCTGGGGCAGCAACGACAAACCCTGCGGATGCGATCTCATGAAGTAACGACGCATACCTGTCTGTGGAAATGTCGAAGCCGTGTGCAAACAGAACCAATGGTGCTGGTGCATACGCAGGCGCATCGACGAATTCATCAGTTCCTGGCATTCCAACGGTTGGATAGCGAACCACCACGGTCAGCGGACGGGTCGTGAGCGTTTCCCGATCTCCACGTGCGGGCGTTGTTCGAGTCAGATCGGTAAATGTCAT
>WLOT01000196.1 GCA_009699125.1 Actinomycetota bacterium | reverse complement strand
CTCGGCGAGTGTGTAGGTAACCGTGTCGAGGTCGGGGGAGATGTGGAGTCCGTGAAGGACAAGGTCGTCGCCAACATTGACGATCGCAGTGACTTCAGACGCGTCAACAACCTGAAGAAGCGCTCGCAACATTCGTGCGGCACCTACACCACCGGCGATGACGGTGATCATCGCGACTAAGTCAGATCGCGTTGCTGGCGAGCGACGTTTTCGAGGTCGGCATCGACCATCATGTCTACGAGATCGCGGAACGGGGTCTTGGGTTGCCACCCGAGCACCGTCCGTGCGTGTGTCGCGTCGCCGACAAGGAGATCAACTTCGGCAGGCCGGAAGAAGCGTTCGTCGATGACGACGTGGTCTTCCCAGTTGAGTCCAACTCTCGCGAATGCGATTTCACAGAACTCACGCACTGAATGGGTCTCGTCTGTCGAGATAACAAAGTCGCCGGGCTCATCCTGTTGCAGCATTCGCCACATCGCATCGACGTAGTCGCCCGCAAAACCCCAGTCGCGCTGAGCATCAAGATTGCCAAGTCGGATTTCGGTGTCGAGACCGAGTTTGATCCGAGCGACACCGTTGGCGATCTTTCGAGTAACGAATTCGAGGCCTCGGCGCGGGCTTTCGTGATTGAAGAGGATTCCGGAACTCGCGTGCATGTCGTAGCTCTCGCGGTAGTTCACCGTGATCCAATGCCCGTAGAGCTTGGCGACTCCATAGGGACTGCGTGGGTAGAAGGGTGTGGATTCGCGCTGGGGAACTTCAACGACCTTGCCGAACATTTCTGACGAACTCGCCTGATAGAAGCGAACGTCGTGATCGGCGAGGCGGATTGCATCGAGGAGTCGGGTGACGCCGAGTGCGGTGGTTTCACCTGTCAGGACTGGCTGGCCGAACGATGTCTGAACGAACGATTGCGCAGCGAGGTTGTAGACCTCGTCAGGCTTGTGGTCTCGCATGATGTGGATCATCGAAACCTCGTCGAGGAGGTCGCCGGGGACCAGCTCGAGGTCGTCTTGGAGGTGGCCGATCCGCTCAAAGTTCAGCGTGGAACTGCGTCGAACCATTCCGATGACGTGGTAGCCCTTGGCCAGAAGGAGTTCGGCCAAATACGAGCCGTCCTGACCAGTGATTCCTGTGATGAGTGCTCGTTTGCTCATTGTGTGATTCCGCTCGGGGAGTGGGGGCATCGCCCGTGGTCAGGAGATTCTACGGGCCCGTATGGGCTGTGGGTTGCGCAAACCGATCCCAACGTCATCTCGCTTCCAGGACTGCGTGGCGATACTCGTTGAGAATGTCCTGGAGCGTGACTTCGAGGGGAATCTCGGGAGTCCAGCCCGTTGCCGCGTTCAAGCGAGTGGGGTCCCCTCGTAGCACCGGGGTTTCGACCGGCCGTTGGAGGTCTGGATCGGCTTCAAGTTGCATGGGTGAACTGGCGAGCGAGACGAGTCGCTCAGCGAGGTCGCCGATTGTGAGGTCGTGGCCAGTGCACACGTTGTAGGCCTCGCCAGCCTCGCCCTTCTCCATGAGAAGCCGGTAGGCGCGAACGACGTCACGCACATCGGTGATATCGCGACGGGGCGTGAGGTTTCCAACCGGAACTGAACGCAATCCGTCGCGTTCGTTGATGGCAATTCGTTCAGCAATCGCAGGTGCAACAAATCGAGTGGTTTGCCCAGGGCCGAGGTGGTTGAAGGCACGGACGCGAATCGTTTCGAGTTGATGGCCAAGCCAGGCCTGTAGCGCCAATTGATCGGCGGCGACTTTGCTCGCGGCATAGGGGGTCACTGGTCGGAACGGTGTCGATTCATGAATCGGCAACTCTTCGGCAGTGACGTGGCCATAAATGTCGGCACTACTTACAGCAAGAACTCGTGGTTTCCCGTTGGCAACGCACGCCTGGAGGAGATTGAGCGTTCCCTCAGCATTCACACGAAACGCATCAAGCGGGTAGTCCCATGACGCGCCGACATCGCTCCAGCCTCCGAGGTGGTACACGACATCGGGCCGAATGTCGGCGAGTAGCGCATTGACTGCAACGGGATCGAGAAGGTCGGGACCATCTGCCCGGTCGACTCCAATGACGGTGTCACCCTCGTTGTTCAAGTGCTCGCACAGGTGACGTCCGACAAAGCCGGCCGCGCCGGTAACTAAAGCCTTCACGATGCGATCCTAGGCCCGTGCCGCGCACGCAAGTTCGAACAGCGCGACCAGTTCATCGGTTGAGCGATCCCACGAAAAATGAGTCAGTCGTTCGTTGCCAGCGACAACAAGTGATTCGGCGACCTCGGGGTCGTCGAGAACGTTTTCGATCGCATCGACCAAAGTTTCGACGTCGCCAGGTTGGGCCCATCTGGCCGCAGAACCGAGAACCTCAGGGAGCGAACCCGTGCGAGTCGCGATCACCGGTACGCCAGCGGCCATTGCCTCCAATGGCGGAATCCCAAATCCTTCAAGAAGAGAGGGGTAGACAAATGCCCGCGTGCCAGCGAGCAGATCGTCGCGATCACTATCGGAGAGCCAACCCGTTCGCTGAATGCGCGAGCGATTCGGCGAAGAGTCGATGACCTCTTTGACCTCATCGACACCCCACCCATCTGGTCCGGCAATGACGAGGTGGAGGTCGGGTCGTTTTGGGGCAATGACATCGAAGGCCCGCACGAGAGAAGGAATGTCTTTGCGTGGCTCGATGGTTCCGAGAGAAAGCAGGTAGTTGTCGACACCAGCAAAGACGCGCCCTCGTTTGGCGCGTTCGGCTCGGGTTTCCTCTGCAATCTGTTGCGGTCCGCCGAGGTGAATTGCGCGAACTCGGTGGGGTTCGACGTTGAGCGTGGAAACGACATCGTCGGCAACGGCCTGTGAGGGTGTGTGAATCCATGCTCCATCGAGAATCTCTCGACGGAGGAGCGCCGGAACTTGTTGCACGTCGTTGGTGCACATTTCGGGGAAATGCACCGCGGTGAGGTCATGCACCATTACCACTCGAGCCGCATTCTTCGCGGGGGGAACGACATAGTTCGGTCCCCAAACCAGGTCGATGTCGCCGGTCCACCACTCGATTGGGGGCCACGGGCCTCGGCGCCACATCGCTCGAAGTGGACGTGCAACCATCGGACGCCTGTGAGCGCGCACGCCAGGAGGGAGTTCGTCGAGCATGGGGCCGGCTCCGCGGCGGGAAACGGCAAATGCCGAAATGTCGAGGCCGGGACGGGCCAAACGATGAAGATAAGTACGAGTGACGCCACCGATACCAGTTCGGTGTCCGATGAGCGAGGTCGCGTCGGCGGCGATGCGCACGTCAGCGACGTCCGCGATCGGCGACGAGCGAGGCGAACGCGCCGAGCGTCGTGCTCATCGACGTCGCTATCTCGGATGCCGATGGGAGCGTCATGCCGGATGCTCGCTCCCAATCGCGGCGCTTGACCTGTAAGCGGTTGAATCCAAGGATTCCGAAGCCGAGGCCGACGCTTAGGGCCTCATG
>WLOT01000195.1 GCA_009699125.1 Actinomycetota bacterium | reverse complement strand
TCCGCCCTTTGTGATTCGATCGAACAGGCCATCGGTGAGTCGACGAGAGGCGGCGACGTTCACCGCCATGCAGGTGCGGACGCCAGCGTTGGCGGCAACGCCTGCATTCGAGAACAACACGTCGATCGGACCTTCGATCTGGGCGATTCCCGCATCGATCGATTCGGGATCAGCGAGGTTCGTTTCGATGAAGGTGTCGCAACGACCAGACGGAGCCTTGATGTCGAGAATGGTCAGGTGCTCCACGCCGAGTTCATCGAGAAGATCAGCGAGTGCAGCGCCGATGCCCGTGGCACCGCCAGTGAGAACAACGCGCTTGCCGGCATAACTGAACAGATTTGTCATGGAATTGAGCCCCCAAGATGAAGGGCCGCCACCCGGCGGCCGGTCCAGCGAACCTACGAGTGGTCGGGAAAAGTGTCAACATCAACGCATGCAGATTCGTCGGCTTACTCCCGCCCTTGGAGCGGAGATCACCGGACTCGATCTCAGCAGCGATTTCGATGACGAGACCCTCAACGCTGTGCACGAAGCGCTCGTCGAGAACCAGGTCTTGGTCATCCCCGCTCCTGACCTCACTCCCGAACAGCACATGGCGCTTGGTCGCCGCATCGGCGAGATCGAGATCCACGCGTTCTTCCCCAACCTTGGCCCTGGCCTTGAGCACGTCAGCGTCCTCGATTCCGAGGAAGGCAACACCGCATCGATGTGGCACACCGATGAAACCTTCCTTCCCCATCCCCCAATGGGAACCCTCACTCACGCCAAGACGCTCCCCGATGTGGGAGGCGACACGATGTTTGCCTCGACGACTGCCGCATACGACGCGTTGTCACCGAACATGAAGCTCTACCTCGAAGGCCTCACTGCACTTCACGATCTCAGCCGGACGACTGAGCTTCGCTACCGCTTTGGCGGAGCTTCGCCGCAGCAGTATGCCGATGCAATCGCCCAAGACCGCCGCACCGCCCACCCGGTGGTGCGGGTGCATCCGGAAACTGGCACCAAGGGCCTGTTCATCAACCCGACCTACACCCGCCACATTGTCGGCCTACCTCCCGATGAAAGCGACGCGATCCTCGCGTTCCTCTTTCAGCATTCGGTCAAGGAGCACTTCACCTATCGCCACCATTGGCGGGAAGGCGACCTCCTCATGTGGGACAACCGCTCCACCATGCACCGAGTCCTTAATGATTTCCCCGGTCGCCGCTTGATGTACCGGGTCTCGGTCGTAGGTGCCTCCGAGCGCTGATCGCCGCGTTGCATTCCATCCTGAACGGCTAGTTTCACTTCCCATAGAGGGGCGTTGCGCCCGCGTTCGAAAGCGAAGGAACTCATGGCATATCCACTCGATGTTGGCGGCCTTAACGACTACCCGATGAAGGTCGGATCGATGCTCCTCACGATGGTTGACCCCAACCCTGGTTTCGAGTCCGCCTACAACCGTTGGTACGAGCGAGATCATTTCTACGCAGGTTGCATGGTGGCGCCGCATCAGATGTCGGGTTCGCGTTGGGTCGCACCGCGCAGCCTCAAGGACCTTCGTTGGCCCGAAGGTGACACCGCCGTTGCCAACCCCACCGATTCAGGTTCCTATGTCGCGATCTACTGGATCGAGGGTGGACACCACGACGATTGGAACAACTGGAGCACCGAGCGCGTCACGTGGCTCTACACCAACAACCGGGGCTTCCCCGAGCGCAAGCACACCCACACCAATCTGTTCGACTACATCGGTGCGGCAAATCGCGATTCCGATGGCGTTCCGGTTGATGTTGCGCTCGACAGCGCGTACGACGGCATCTTCACGGTGTTCTTCGATGCACGCGAAGGCAACAGCGCAAAGAGTGTCCATGCCGACCTCCAGAAGTCCGGCGCGTATGCCGAACTCATGAATGGTTCCGACATCGAAATCGTGTCGTCCTGGCAGCCGGTCGCAACCCCTGCAGCTGATCAGCCGATGGATCTCGGAACCCCAGCAGGAGGCACCGAGCGCCTCGTGCAGGTCATTTTCGTTCGTGGCGATGTCACCAAGTCACTCGACCGCATGAAGAACTACACCGACGCCGTTGCCGCTGCCGGTCTTGCTGACGTGCACCTTGTTGCACCGTTCTTCCGCACCGTTGTCGGAACCGACACCTATGTCAACGAGCTGTGGTAACCCACCCACGGCTTGAGGTGGAAATTCTCCGCACAATTGCGTCGACCACCATCGCATGAATCCCGAACAGGTAGCCGAGGCCGCTCCGGTTGCATCACTCAGCGAGTGGATTCGCTCCAACGTTTCCACCGCGAGCGGACCGATCTTGGTCTCGCACCTGTCCGGAGGTTCTTCGAACCTGACGTTCCGCGTTCAAGACGATGCCAACGATTGGGTGCTCCGTCGCCCGCCAGTTGGAGCGTTCCTCGCGACCGCAAACGACATGGGCCGCGAATATCGCGTGCAGACCGGGCTTCAAAACACCAATGTTCCTGTTCCTCGAACTGTTGCCATGTGCGAAGACGAATCGGTCATCGGCGTGCCGTTCTATTTGATGGATTTCGTCGACGGCATCGTTTATTCCGACACCGATCAGGTTTCGCATCTCGATGAAGCTCAAGCCCTCGCAGCAACCGACGAACTCATCGATGTTCTTGCTCGCCTCCACGCCGTCGACTTCGAAGCGGTGGGTCTCGGTCAGCTCGGTAAGCCCGCAGGATTCCTTGAACGTCAGGTCAATCGCTGGTGCACCCAGTGGGAGAAGTCGAAACAGCGCGAGCTTCCCGACGTTGACGAGGTTGCCGCACGACTCAAGCGGTCGATTCCCACCCACACCGATGCATCAATCGTGCATGGGGACTACTCCTTTAATAACACCATGTGGAGTCGTACTGATCCGTCGAAGATGGTGGCGGTCCTCGATTGGGAAATGTCGACTCTCGGAGACCCCCTCACTGACCTCGGCATGGTCAGCGTCTATTGGGGCGAGGCCGGTGCCCTCATGTGGCGCAGTCGCTCGCCTCAGTCGCACCGTCTCAACCCGGGCTTTCCTTCAGGCGACCACCTGTTGGCTCGCTACGAGGCCACCAGCGGCCGTTCCATCCGAGACATCGACGTCTACCGCGTACTCGCAGTCTTCAAGCTCTCAATCATCACCGAGGGTGCATTGGCCCGCATCAAAGCGACCCGACCAGGCGAGGACACCACGAGCACAGAGAACACGATTGCAGCGCTAGCCAATCTCGCACTCGAGATGGCAAACGCTTCCTCGGTCGCATCGCTCCGCGGCGTTTGAATTTCCGCCGCTAGAGAATCGGAAATACCTCAGTGAATTCCACCTGGAGTTCACGCTTGGCAATGCGCCATCCCTCTGACAATCGCACGTAGTCATCGAGATAACGGATGTTCATCACGTAGTTCTCGCGGGCCTCGGGAGCACCGCCTTCGACGGGACGGATATGTGTCGCTCGGCAATAGGTCTCGCCAGTCGCAACATCGCCGTTCAAGACGAC
>WLOT01000194.1 GCA_009699125.1 Actinomycetota bacterium | reverse complement strand
GTCGGTTCCGATTGCTGGAATGCCATTCCGCATGACCGGGGTCGACAACTGGATTGCTCTGCCGGCTCCACTTATGGGTCAACACAACGCCGAAGTTCTTGGCGGCTTGCTGGGTCTTGATGACGAGCGGTTGGCGCAACTCACAGAAGCTGGCGTGATTGGCGAACGCCCGGCAGGTACCTAAGCGGTTCCGAAGAGCGGAACAAGTTGCGTAGCGACGTGGTCAGCGGACATTCGGACGAGCCAGGCTTCTGCATCACGCACACCGAATGAGGCAACGAGATCCTCACCATCGGTTGCGAGACCAGCCGCGAATTCGATGCCAAGTTCGCGAAAGTAGAACGGACAAGACATTGACGTGATGTCCCATCGACGTTCGCCAGTCTTTGTGACTGAACTTGTCAGGTGGATGAACCGGTGTGAGTACACGCGGCGAGTGTCGAAGAACGTGACTTCATGGACCAAGAAGAGATAGCCGTCGTTGAACGGAACACCCTGGGATCCACCACGAAAATGAGCGGCGGCGGGTGGACCACTTGTTGATGAATCAACAACGAGTTGCGTGTCGGCATCGAGATGACCGACGACGGATGGCGCACACATATAGAGGATGTGAAGTTCGCCGTCGACAACAAATGGCATCCAATTCTTTTCGTGTCGAGCAGGATCGGGACCCGGAATGACGGTGAGTGTGGTGGTCTCGGGCGACTCGAGAGAGGGAATCGCAAGTACGGCGACATCGCAGCGTTCGTACTGATTCCGATCACGAACGGTTGAAAGCGCTTTCCATTCGTCGCCGATTGCGAGAAGTCGGACGTCTTCACAGCCGAGGACTCGGGAAAGTCGCGGGCTTGGGCCCGTGGGTTGCGCAGGAATCTGACCGAGAAGCGAGGTAGAGAGATTTTCGTCGAGACGAGCGAGCAGATTCACTGTGCGAATGATTCCGTCATCCTCGGTTCCCTGGAACGTGTACGAACCGTCGTCAGCGATGACGTAGTTCGAACTTCGGATGTTGATGACGAGTCCGCCTTCAGGATGGTTGGTCACGGAAGGGTTGAAGAGCGACCAACCGTCGGCATGATCAATGGCGATAGGTGTGTAGGTCGCGCCGTCAATCAGCGTGGCGAGTGCAGGAATGTCAGCACTTGCCGGCAGGTGAGCGAATGTTTCGGAATCGGGGCGACCAAGCGATCGCAGACACCACGCTCGATTGTGCCGGACCCAAGGCTCCACGTCTCTCGGGACTGCGCTCGCAAGCAGTTCCTCGTTGAGCACTAGTGCTTCCTCAACGCGACCGAGATGAAACCATGCAATGGCGAGTTCAAACTTCAGCGCCCAGTCGTGGGCTTCGGTGTGAACGAACGCCGAATCCGTTGATGGCGGGATCGCTAGGCCCTTTGACGCGTAGAACTCACAAAGTGCGTACTGGCCGCGTTGTCGATGCAACCGCGCAAGCTCGAGCAGTGGTTCAACTCGTGACGGACGAAAATTCCAGGCGGTGAGAAGTTGAATGATTGCCGAGTTTTGGTCGTGGGCTTGAAGAAGAAGTCCGATTTGGTAGAGGGAATAGAAAACTTCTTGATCCCATCCCCCAAGAGCGACTCGCTGCTGAAATGCGGAAAGAGCTGCGTCGATTTCACCCAGGTCACGAAGTGTCAGCGCGAGGTAAAACCACGAACGCTGATCAGTCGGATCCTGTTCGATTGATTGTTCGAGAAGCATCTTGTCTCGTTCGAACTTGTCGGTACGAGAACCGCCATCGGCGTGGTCATCGATGACAAGTTGGGGAAGACGCTCTCGGCTGAACGTTTGTTTACAACTGAGGAATTCATGCGTTCGTCCAACGAAGAACCACTCGTAGTCCGATCGAAGAAGGCGCGGAATCCAATACGCGGGATCTGCGTCATGCCGGAGTTCGTATGCATCGGCGACGAGAGCAGGAAGTACGCCATCGGTGCGGATGGTCATGTCGGCATCGACCAAGAGCAAGTGCGTCCCGCGCCCTCGGGCGAGGGCGAGCGCTTCGTTACGGTTGTGGCCGAAGTCAACCCACTCACGCCGATGCAGCTGTCCCGGTAGGCCGGCGAGCGCATGTTCGATCTTCTCGATGGTGTTGTCGGTAGAACCGGTGTCGACAATGACCCAGCCCGAGAGCAGAGGTCGAACCGATTCGAGACAACGTTCAATAACCGCTGATTCGTTCCGGACGATCATCACCAAGATGATTTCCGGTTGTGTCATCGAACGAACAGTTTTGAATTAGAGGGCGCGGGTGAAGACGCCCACGAAGTCTCGTGCATCTGGTGAAAGGTAGCGGTTCGCGCCCTTGAATGATTCGGGGAGCAACTTCGTTCCTTGGACCGATGTGGGATCAAGGAAGCGGGTGGAGTTGTAGAAGTTGAACGTGGTCCACACGGTGTTGATGTCCAGCTGCATCGCTCGAACACAACCGGCGCGCAACATCAGGTTGGCAAGCGAGAGCGACGAGAGGCCGTCGCCGTAGCCGTAGACGATTGCTCCGGTGGCAGTAACGCCAACGGCAGATCGCCAGGCATAGACCTTGTTACCGAACGTTGCGCCCCATTTTCCGTCAACGTTGTCAACGAGACCCGGAACAAGTGCACCTGGCGCGGCAGCAGCGGCGGGACCGCCACCCGGGTTGGGTGGGCCGCCGCCGTTGTCGATGATGAGATCAAGATTTTGACGAACAGCAGCGACCTCGGGGCTCATCACGACATCGCGGCCCCATTGACCAACTGTCGCGGTGCCATCGCTATAGGTGACGAACGATGCCGCACCGTCTCGCAATGGACGTTGGGTTACTCCGTCGAGGTAGAAGCCACCTTTGGCGTCGTCCATGCGGAAACCGCCGTTGAACGCAGCGATGAGCGCCAAGCGACGGTCCATCGGAACCTGCGAGGGCTTTGCCCACTTGCCACCTGGCTCTTCGGACCCAGGGAACACTTCAAGGGTCACAAGTTTCGGATCAATCCAGACAAGTCCATCGAGGATTGATGTGTGAACCGAGTCGGGGCGAACCTGCGTTGTATACATCGTCTGCGCGCCACCAACGAGTGGTCCGACGGGTTGCCACACGCCTTCATTGGCGACGGGAGTGACGCCTTCGGGGACCTGAACGTTCGTGGGAGCGGGAAGGTGCGGAGCAATGACCTTCACTGTGGTTGTGGGTCCGCCATCACCGGTAACGGGAACGTCAATGGCGCGATTTGGGTCGCCGCCTTCTTTCGGTTGGTTATTGCTAAGCCACCAACTCTCGACGGTGTTGAGTACGCCGCCGAGATGATTGTCACGCATCCATTCAGCACCTCGTTCAGCGAACGAAAGATTTTGAGTGGTGATCATCGCTTTGGTGAACGAAATCAATGGAAGGACGAGAAGCACTGCGATCACAACCGCGGTGATCTTTAGCCAGCGAGGCTTGGGTTTGCGAACCTTCTTGCGACGCTTGCCGTTCGCTTCACTTGGCGGAGGTGGGAGAT
>WLOT01000193.1 GCA_009699125.1 Actinomycetota bacterium | reverse complement strand
GATTGCTTCACGCTCGGCTTCGACAACGTCGCGGAGATCCTTTGCGATTTCGTCGTAGATGCCGCCGAGGTCGTTGCTTTCGAGCGTTTCACGACGCTTTCGTCGGAGCTCGTCCATCATTTCCCGCAAGCCCTTCATGCGCTCGCCGTTGTCAGAGTCGAATCCCTCTTGCATCATGCGACGCAGCGCGGCGTTGATGTCGCCGTGATACAGCAGATCGTCGGTGATTTCGCCGAAGATGTCAGTGGCGTCCAAGTCGAAGCCGACCTGTGTGCCATCCCATCGCGAGTACTGAACCCGATTGGCTCTGCCCATAGAGGCACCGTACCGGGAATACTGCAGTTATGACCGACCCAGCCCTTTGGGGCATCGCCACCACTGCCGCAGGGGGCGAAGGCCTCTCAGATCGAAGCGATTGGTCGACCCTCACCACCGACGGAACGCTCCCCGACTCGGTGATCGGTAGCGGTTTCGGCTTCGAATACCGCTCTGACCTGCCCATGCTGGCCGAAGCCGGCATTCCCGCCATGCGCTGGACCATCGACTGGTCACGGCTTGAGCCACGCCCTGGTCATTGGGACAGCGACGCGGTCGATCACGTCTCAGACATCTTGAAGGCTGCTCGAGATGCGGGCATTGACGTGTGGGCCGTTCTGCATGACGGCCCGTTGCCGGGTTGGTTCTCTGAAGATCAGCGTGGTTTCGACGATGCCGACGGCCTCCGCCTCACCTGGCCTCGCCATGTTGATCGGGTGGCCGAAACCTTCGGCGACCTCGTGGCCGCTTGGGTCCCGATCCTCGACCCGTACACACGAGCTCTCGAAGGCCACCTCGTTGGCAGCCGCCCGCCATACAAAGCCGAACCCGGCAAGTTCCTTGAAGCGCTGCACACGCTTCACCGTGCATCGTTCGAGGCCAATCGCCTTCTTCGCAGCGGCACTCCCCCGGTTGCCGTTTGCATTGATACGTGCCCGGTCGAACCAGGTGTGATGTCGCGCGAACCCGACGAACGTGACGCTGCGCGCAAACGCGTTGAGTCTGTCGATCGACTGCGATTCGGCTCGTGGATCCGCGAACTCAATGACGGCGTCATTTCCATTCCCGGTTTGGCCGAGCGTGAGATCGACGGACTTGCCGGCGCGTACGACCTCGTTGGATTCACCTATCGAGGCGGTTCGACTTTGTTCGCCGACGGAACGACCGGGCCCTATCCCCTCGATGCCCCAGTCGCGCCCGACGGTCACGCTCCTTGGACAGAAGGTCTTGGCGTCACCATCCGCCGTTTGGCTGACAACTTTCCCGGGCGAAAGTTCGCGCTTCTTGGCACTGGGCTCACCGCGGCAGAGGACGACTGGCGCGCCGAGGTCCTCGCCGGATCGCTGCTGGAAACGCAGCGCGCAGCCGACGACGACATCGCGGTTACGCACGCGTTCTGGGAGTCAGGTATCGACGGCTGGACACCTGAATGCGGATTCGACGTGCCCGACGGCGTCTTCGACCGCAGCCGCAATCCGCGTGACAGTGCGCAATTACTGCGCGCTACACCTCGCTGACGTGCGATGCTCTCGGCGTGAGCACTGATCAGACCCAAGCCGAACGTTCGCCCCAAGACATCGCGAAGGAAGCGGCTGGTCGCCACGCTGCCAGTTACGTCACCGACGGAATGCGCGTTGGCCTTGGCACTGGCTCGACGGTGCACTGGACCATCGTTGAGCTCGGCGATCGAGCGCTCGACATCGTGTGCACCTCAACGTCGGTGCAGACCCACGAACTCGCAACTTCGCTCGGCTTGAAAGTTATTTCGCCCGATGAAATCGGCGCTCTTGATATCGCCATCGATGGTGCCGATGAAGTTGACCCTGCGTTCAACCTCACCAAGGGCGGTGGCGCGGCACACACTCGCGAGAAGATCGTGGCATCGATGTCGCCGCGCTTCATCATCGTCGTCGACGAATCGAAACTCGTTCCTGCACTTGGCCCATTCGGAACGCCGCTCGAAGTGCTCGATTTCGCACCAAGCGTTGTAGCCAGCGCTGTCGAAGGCCTCGGCGCTTCAGCAGTCACGACACGTGATCGCCGCAGCGATAACGGCAACCTTGTGATGGACGCTCAGTTCGGAACCATTGCCGACCCCGTTGCCCTCGGCCACGCCCTTGCGAATACACCAGGCATCGTCGAACACGGGATCTTCCCCGGTTCGATGGTGGAACGCGTTGTAATCGCCGGCCTTGATGGCGTGCGCGAACTGGTCAACGACCAGCGCTAAATCGCAAGCAGTGCTCAGCCGCGGCCGCGGTACTGGGCGCGAGAACCAACGGCGTCTTTGTTGAGGCGCTTCGAAAGGTGCAGACCTTCGAGCACGAACTCGACCGCGCTCGCCACAACCTCGGGAGTGGTATCGCCGCCGGTAAGAGCGGTGATGTGCGGCGCAAGCGCTGGGATGTCGCCAAGCAATGCGACGTAGTCGGCCGAAGACACGTCTTCACCGGCGTTGACCAAGCGGTCGCCGTCGAACGAATCGACAACATCACGAAGGTTTTCGATCGCGATGTATTCACGGAAGATTCCGAGCACCGCGGCTTTCAGAAGTTGTTCAACAACAAGTCCTTCGCGACCATCTTCGATCGTTTCAATTTCGACCTTGCCGATGGTTGAGGCAGCGAGTGCATCGAGATCGGAAACGCGGGGCACAACGATGGTTTCGCCATGCTGCAATGCACGACGCATTGCGTTGGCTTCGAGCGTTTCAAGGTTGGCAACGGTGAGACGCACCGACACGCCCGAACGCTGATTGATGTGCGGGCTGCGGCGAGCAAGTTGTGAGAACTCGGCAACGATTTCGGTCATGTACGCAGGTACGCGCACTTCGATGCCAGGAACCTCGAGATTGCGAGCCTCTTGTAGCGCGATCGTGACTTCGGTCGCGACATCGAGTGGGTAATGCGTGCGGATCTGCGAACCGAAGCGATCCTTCAGCGGCGTAATAAGACGACCGCGGTTGGTGTAGTCGTCGGGGTTGGCCGACGCGAACAACATGACATCGAGCGGCAGTCGAAGTTTGAAACCGCGGATCTGCACGTCGCGCTCTTCGAGCACGTTCAACAAACCAACCTGAATCCGCTCGGCGAGGTCGGGAAGTTCGTTGATGGCGAAGATGCCGCGGTTGGTGCGGGGCACGAGGCCGAAGTGGATGGTCTCTTCATTGGAAAGATGTCGACCCTCGGCGATCTTGATGGGATCGACCTCGCCGATGAGATCGGCGATGGAGGTATCGGGGGTGGCGAGCTTCTCGCCGTAACGCTCATCTCGATGCACCCAGCTGATCGGGGTGGCATCGCCCATCTCGGCCACGAGGTCTCGGGCGGGCCTTGAGACGGGGCCATAGGGGTCGTCGTTGATTTCTGAGCCCGCCACAATGGGCATCCACTCATCGAGGAGGTCGGTGAGCGACCGAATCATGCGGGTCTTGGCCTGACCGCGTTCACCGAGGAAGATCACGTC
>WLOT01000192.1 GCA_009699125.1 Actinomycetota bacterium | reverse complement strand
TTGGCGGTGGCTGAGCAATTCGAAGAGTGGGAACTTCCTCTTGATGTTGAGGAGTTTCTGACATGGCTGGCAGCTGAGCGAGGTCGCTCGGCTAACACGCTTGCGGCGTATCGGCGCGACCTCACCGCCTATTGCATCTGGCTTTCCGAAACGCGTCGAACGCTCGAAGAAGTTCGTGCAACTGATCTTGACGCCTACGTCGGCGTCTTGCGAGAGCGAGGACTGGCGCCCTCGTCGGTGAAACGGGCGACAGTCGCTGTTCGCTCGTTGCATCGTTTCCGGTCCGATGAAGGGCTCTCGGCGACAGACCCGTCGGCGGGAATTGAAACGCCCCGAGTGCCGGCTGGATTACCAAAAGCGTTGACCGAGGCCGAGGTCACGTCGCTGCTGGATCAGGTTGAAGGCGACACGGCGATTGCACGGCGCGACCGGGCCATCCTCGAAGTCCTCTACGGCACCGGCGCGCGCATTTCTGAAGTCTGTGCGTTGAGTCTCGGAGACGTTGACCTCGATGCCGGATTGCTTCGCCTCTTCGGTAAGGGCTCGAAAGAGCGAGTTGTGCCGATCGGCCGTTGGGCGCGAGTCGCGCTGGCGAGTTGGCTTGAAGATGCGGGACGTGGTGCGCTCGCCCCTGAGCAATTCGCGAAGCGCACTGACGCCGATGCTGTGTTTCTCAACGCTCGCGGCGGGCGCCTCGGGCGTCAAGGAGCATGGGCGATTGTTCGAAAGTATGGAGACGCCGCCGGATTGGGAGACCGTTTAACGCCCCACGTTTTGCGCCACTCCTGCGCCACACACATGCTCGATCACGGTGCGGATATCCGTGCCGTGCAGGAACTTCTGGGACACGCCTCTATAGCTACGACGCAGGTGTACACGATGGTTTCGAACGATCGCCTTTTTGCCGTCTATGAAGCGGCTCATCCGCGAGCCCAGGCGACTCGCCGCTAGCCTCAGGCCTATGAGTAACTCAGGTGAATGGTCTGCCCCCGAACGATTTTCAGGCAACGAGGTTGAGCTCGTCGACGAAATTGTGATGTCAGAGGACATTCTCGACGAGGACGGATCGGTCATCGGCGAACACGTTGAAACAATCGATGTTCTCGAAGTCGATGGTCAGGGCGTCGTGGTTATTGACGACGTGACGATCGTTACCGACGACGAAGGCGACCTCATGATCGACGAAACCGTTGCGATCTTCGACGAAGACGGCGACGTCGTTCTTGATGAAACCATCACGATCGTCGACGCCGAAGGCGATGTCATGGTCGAGGAGCACTTCATCGCTGCCGACGCTGAAGGCAATGTTGTTCTTGCCGATTCGATCACGATCGTTGACGGCGGCGATCTCGACGATCGTCAATTGGCGTCAGCTCTCCGCGAAGAGCTCGACGGAGTTGAACGGGCACTTGAGCGCCTCGACGCAGGTTCGTACGGTCTTTGCGACAGCTGTGGCACCCCAATCGACGACGCTGTTCTTGCCGAAACGCCTCAGGCGCGTTCGTGCAGCGCCCATCTCGTCTGAGTCACCGAATCTCTTCGATGGCGCGCTTCAGTCATTTGCTCCGGCGTTTCTTTGGGAGTTTGCGGCCTGGCGGTCCATCGGCCCCAGAGCAGGCGTGGGCGGAATCGCAACTCCTACCTGGCGAGAAAGCGATCTGGCTTTCGCTCTCAGGTCCAGATCGGCGCCACTCCGCTGCAGTTGCTCGGCGGGTTGAGCGATCGCTGGGATCGAAAGCAACCCGTCCCGTTCTAGCGGCTGCCCTCCTTCACGATTGCGGGAAACTGGACTCAGGATTGCGTACTCCGGGACGGGTCATCGCCACGGTTCTCGCCGCAAGCATCGTGAAGTCCGAATCGGACGTGCAACGCTGGTCGTTGTCGAAGTCGTCGTGGAAGCGATCAGTCAGTTCCTACCGACGTCACCCCGACATCGGAGCGGAGTTGCTCACCAACGCCGACAGCGATCTGCTGACAGCGACGTGGGCGAAAGAGCATCACCTGCCGCCGTCAATGTGGACGCTTGATCCAGCGATTGCGGCTGCGTTGCATGAGGCCGATGACGATTAACGAGTGAGGGCAGCGTTTCTCCGGCCGATTGTTGTGGATTTCTCGAGCGGCTCGGCGAGATCGTTGTACTGGTGCGGGTCAGGGGAGTGGCACCAATCCTGTGGCCTGCCCGTCTAGCCTCGTGGGGGTTCAGCCCGGCTGAACAACCCCTCATCATGATTACTCTCGAAAACGTCACCAAGACCTACAAGAACTCGACCGTTGCATTGCGCGACGCCAACGTCGAGATCGCAAAGGGCGAATTCGTCTTCCTTGTCGGAGCATCTGGTTCGGGAAAGTCGACCTTTATTCGGCTTCTCAATAAAGAAGAGACGCCTGAACAGGGTCATATCTATGTCGCTGGCAAGGACATTGGCCGTCTTTCTGGATGGAAGGTCCCGTATCTGCGCCGCAATATCGGCTGCATCTTTCAGGACTTCAAACTTCTTCCAACGAAGACGGTCTTCGAGAATGTTGCCTTCGCACTAGAGGTGATCGGCCGTCCTCGCAGCGTGATCGACAGCCAAGTTCCGGCCATTCTCGACCTGGTTGGCCTCGGGCATAAGTCCGACAGTTTCCCCACGGAACTTTCAGGTGGAGAACAGCAGCGAGTCTCAGTTGCTCGAGCATTTGTCAACCGTCCGCTGATTCTTCTTGCTGACGAACCAACCGGAAATCTTGATCCCGCGACATCGGTTGGCATCATGAAGTTGCTCGACCGCATCAACAAGACCGGTACAACCGTGGTTATGGCCACCCATGATCGTGGCATCGTCGACACCATGCGTCGACGGGTGATCGAAATCGATCGCGGTTCCATCGTTCGCGACCAGGCGCGCGGCGTCTACGAATAGGACGATTCGATGCCAGTCAAGTTCGATTACCTCGTACGCGAGACCACCTCCAATCTCGGAAGAAACGTCACGATCACGCTCGCGTCGATCATGACGGTTGCGGTGTCACTTGCGTTGGTCGGCGCATCGCTCATGCTCCGTTCAGGCGTTGAGAATGCTACGAAGCGCTGGCAGGGCGGTATCGAGTTCGTTGTCTTCCTTCGGATCGATGCCACGCAGCAGCAGATCGATTCGCTGCAGAATGATCTTGATCAGAGCCCAGAGGTATCAAAGGTCGTCTTCGTCGATCAGCAGCAGGCCTACAGCGAATTCAAGAGCCTCTTCGCCGATTCTCCGGAGCTCATTGACAGCGTTACCGCGAAGGATCTTCCGCCTTCGTTTCGCATTGAGCCGGTGAACAAAGACGTCGACGCGGTTGAGTCTCTTGGGCTTACCTTCGAGGGTAGGTCGGGCGTCGATCAAGTCGTCTTCGCATCCAAGACAATCCGCCTTATTCAGCAACTCTCAAGTCGTCTTACCGTTGGCATTTTTGTGATCGCTGCATTCCTTTTGGGAGCAGCAGGTCTTCTGATCCTCAACACGATTCGTATGGCGATGTT
>WLOT01000191.1 GCA_009699125.1 Actinomycetota bacterium | reverse complement strand
GCTGCACCAGAAGAACTCGCCGATCACTTGTATGTGCACGACGCCGATGCGGCTGCTGGGCATCTCTTCCGCGTTGCCTCGGGCATCGACTCGGCTGTCGTTGGCGAAGCCGAAATCCTCGGACAGGTCCGCCACTCATGGGACATCGCTCAAACCGAAGGCGCAGCTGGTTCACAATTGAATCTGCTGTTCCGCCACGCGCTCGAAGTTGGAAAGCGCGCTCGCACCGAAACCGGCATTGGTCGTCACGTCGCGTCGGTATCGACTGCGGCAGTCGCCATGGCTGCTGAGCGTCTTGGTTCTCTTGAAGGACGCTCCATCCTCGTAATGGGTGCCGGCGAAATGGGCGAGGGCATGGTTCGTGCGCTCGCAACTAATGGTGTCTCTGACATCCGTATTGCGAACCGAACCTGGGAGAACGCAGCCGATCTCGCAGAGCGTCTTGGCGGAACCCCGATTCGTCTTGCCGAACTCGACGCTGCACTCTCCGAAGTCGATCTCCTTCTCACCGGCACTGGCGCGAATTCGATGATCATCGAACACGCCGACATTGAACGCGTTATGCGAGCACGCGGCGATCGCGAAATTCTCGTCGTCGACGTTGCTGTTCCGCGCGATGTTGATCCAGCTGCTGCCGATATCCCCGGCGTCACCATCCTCGACATGGACGACCTTCGTGCGTTTGCTGAAGCAGGTATGGCCGAGCGTCGTCGTGAAGTTGCATCAGTTGAGTCAATGTGCGCCGAAGAACTCGAGCGCTATCTCGCTGTGAGCTCGGCGCGCGAAGTTGCGCCGTTGGTCTCTCGTCTACACGAACAATCTGAAGACATTCGCGTCGCTGAGCTAGATCGTCTTCGTGCCCGACTCGGCGACCTCGACGACCGTCAGATCGAGGCACTCGATGCACTGACAAAGGGAATCGTGGCCAAGCTGCTTCACCAGCCGACTGTTCGGCTGAAGGACGCGGCAGGTTCGCCTCGTGGCGAGCGTTTAGCCGAAGCGCTTCGCGATCTCTTCGAGCTCTGATCACACCATGACCGGCGGCGGTCCCGAAGCCACAACACTTCGTTTGGCAACCCGTGGAAGCGCGCTTGCACTTTGGCAGGCCGATCATGTGACGACGCTTCTGCACGCAGCGGCTGCCGCTGCTGGCACGTCAGTCCTGGTCGAAAAGGTGATCGTCGAGACGATGGCTGATCAACGTCTTGATATCCCGATCGACGCGATGGGTGGCAAGGGAGTCTTCGTCAAGGAGATCCAGGCTGCAGTTCTCGATGGTCGCGCCGATCTCGCTGTTCATTCCGGAAAAGATCTACCGGCATTGACTCCCGAAGAACTTGTTATCGCAGCAGTTCCTGAGCGTGGCGATGTTCGTGATGTTCTTGTTGGGTCAACTATCGATGGTTTGCCGCAGGGCGGACATGTTGCGACTGGTTCCATTCGTCGGAAAGCGCAACTCGCGTCGCTTCGACCCGATCTTGTGTTTTCTGGCCTTCGCGGCAACATCGCAACGCGGCTCGAAAAGGCTAATGGTTTCGACGCCATCGTCATGGCCGCTGCGGCAATCGAGCGCCTCGGGATTTCGATGAATGATCGTGTCGTCCAAATTCTCGAACCATCAGTGATGCTGCCGCAGGTTGCGCAAGGGGCTCTCGTCATTGAATGTCGAGGTGACGACACATCGACACGCGAGTTGTTGTCGGCGCTCAATCATTCGCCGAGTCGTCAATGCGTCGACGCTGAGCGGGCGTTTCTTGCTGAGCTTGGCGGCGACTGCGACCTTCCTGTTGGTGCATACGCGGTGCTCGACGGAGAAGAACTTCGCATCGACGCACTCGTTGCTGCCCCCGATGGTTCAATGATCCTTCGTGATTCACGCACTTGTGCTGTTTCGGATGGAGAGACCACCGGTCGCGCGATCGCTCGCTACTTGCTCGACAACGCGGGCGGTTCCGCTCTGCTTGGTCGCTAGGACCAATGGCCGACGATCACGTGGACGACGAGTTCGTCGAACGCGAGGACCGCGAGGTTGGGGTAGGCCCACACCCATTGCCGTGGCCTGACGATGCAAGATTCGATCGGGAACTTCTTGAGCACGGCGACCGCCGAAATGTGGGCGACGAGTACCGCTACTGGTCGCACGAAGCAATCGTCACCGACCTCGACACGCGTCGACATTCATTTCATGTTGCTATCGAAAATTGGCAGCACGATCTCAACATCGGAACGGTCGTGCGCACCGCAAATGCGTTCAACGCCGAAGGCGTTCACATCGTTGGTAAGAAGCGGTGGAACCGTCGCGGCGCAATGGTGACCGACAAGTACATGCACGTCCATCACCATGAAGATATAGATGCACTGATCGCATGGTCCTTCGAGAACGATCTTCAGGTTGTAGGTATCGACATCATGCCCGGGGCTGTCCCGATCGAAACGGCGTCGTTGCCGAAACGGACGATGTTCGTCTTCGGACAGGAAGGCCCGGGACTCAGCGAAGAAGCCTGCGCAGCATCGTCAATGGTCTGCTCCATCGCCCAGTTCGGTTCAACGCGTTCGATCAACGTCGGTGTCGCTGCGGGTATAGCGATGCACGCGTGGATCCGCGAGCACTCGGCCCCACCTTCGGCGTAAGAAGCGCCTAGGTTCCTGCCGTGGATACGGTCTGGATTCTGGGTGATCAACTTCGACGTGACACCGGCGCACTCGCGGGCTGTCGCCCAGGCGAAGTGCGCGTGCTCATGGTCGAGAGCGATGGGAAAGTCGGATCAGGGCGCTGGCATCGTCAGCGACTTCATTTCGTGCTCGCTTCGATGCGCAGATTCGCCGAGGAACTGAAGGCAGAAGGGTTCGCCGTTGATTACCGCCACGCGTCGTCGTTGCGGGCCGGGCTTCTTGCTCACAAGGGGGAGTTCACGCCGGAGCGTGTGCGAGCAATGTCCCCGATGTCGTTCGATGGGCTCGAAATGTTGCGGGCACTTGATGTTGAGGTAATTGAGAACGACCAGTTTCTGTGTAGCGCGCAAGAGTTCGCGGCGTGGGCGGGAGACCGCACGAATCTCAAAATGGAGGACTTCTATCGGTGGCAACGCCAACGGCTGAACATCCTCATGGACGGCAAGAAGCCTGTCGGTGGATCGTGGAATTACGACGCTGAGAATCGCGAGCCGCCACCCAAGGACGGGCGTTCATGGCCAGCGCCGATGACCGACCCGCTTGACGCCACTGATGCGCGGGTGATCGCCGACATCGCCCGTCGTGCTCCCGACGCTTTTGGTTCTGCGTTCGATGGTTTGTGGGCGACAACTCGTGATGGCGCATTGAAACGACTGCATCAGTTTGTCGACGAGGTGTTGCCGCTCTTTGGTCCGCATGAAGATGCGGTTCTGTCCTCGGAATGGAAACTCGCTCATTCGATGCTGAGTCCGTATCTCAACATCGGTTTGCTTCATCCGCGCGAAGTTGTCGACGCAGCGCATAAGGCGTTTAACGAGGGACGGATTCCGATTGCGTCT
>WLOT01000190.1 GCA_009699125.1 Actinomycetota bacterium | reverse complement strand
CACCGCACCACGTACCGATGTCTTCAGCGTGGTCGAACTGACCGGCGTCGACTTCATAAAGGCCACGCTCGTGACCAACCCACGAATCGTCAAGCCAAGAGCCGACATTATTCACAACATCAACCGGCCGCAGTGCAAGGTTTACCGAGAGCTCAATGCGCTCTCCTGATGAAAGAGCATGTTCAGATTGCTCCGACCCTGGGAGGGAAAGCACGCAACTCTCAAAGGCCTCGACGTCGATGACTATGCGTGCCGACGAAAGTGAGTGCTCGGCCATCGACACCGGAACACGCAGCGTGCACGTGTCAGAAAGCCTTTCGAAGATGCCAGTGCGATCGGAAGATCGTCCGCCGCCATCGGCGACATGCGACTGACCAAAGACATCGCCTCCATTGAACGAGACACCCCGCACAACGACTGGGCTTGCCGAGCCACCGCTAGTTACGTTGATGGCGACGGGAATCTCGACGAACTGACCTGCAAAAAGGATCTTTGGACTCACAGCTCCGATGCCCTCGTCCGAAGATGCTCGATCGACGAGGGGTGCCAGCCAATTCGGCTCGACAAGCGCGTCGCTGTTCACAAGAGCGACGTAATCGACGCCATCGAGATCACGCATCGCCACGTTGTTTCCGGGGAATCCAAGATTCTTCCCATTTCGAATTGTTGCGACGGAAGAGAATCGTCGCTCAATCTCTTCAAGACTTCCGTCGGTTGAACCATTGTCAACGCAAACAATCTCGAGACGTTCAGCGGGCCATCGCGTCTTGGTCACAGCGTCCACGGCTTCGACGATGGTGCTGCCACCGTTGAAATCAAGGAGTACGACCCGAACGAACGGGAGAGTTTCCGACGACACCATGGGAGGGAAAGGCTAGACCGGCCGGCGAAGTAGCCGGCCGAGGCTCAGTTCCGGCGTTCGTTGACTGCGTTCACAGCCTCGATAATTTGTCCCACCGACGGAGCTGACTCGCCGAAAACATCGCTGTCCAGGACCACGTCTGCAAGACGAGCGACGCGTGCTTCCATCGCCACGATGCGATCGCCTGACCCGTCAACGCCTGCAGCGTTGTAGACCAGCGGAACGTCTCCGAGATATTCGAGTAGGAAACTCGCCCACCACACCGCCACGAGCGGATCAGTGACGAGCACAAATTCGAGGCGCCCCTGCACTGCTTGAACAAGCGCGAGGAGTTCATCCGATCCCAGCGGAGCATCAACCACTTCGATGCCTTCCGTCTCGAGATTTCCTGTCCATGGCTGTGATCGTTCAGCATCGGCCGGGAGTAGGTGAACAATTCGACCTGAAGCAACAAGTTCACGAAGCAATGCTGGAGTACGGGACTCGCGCGCACCGCCCTCGAAGTGTTCGACGCTCGGTCCGATGACGAGGACATGTGAAGCGGAGCGGCGGTCGCGCCGACGTAGTTGCTCAGCCAACGGGGCAACAACTGTCCGATCTTTGAACTTGATATCAAAGCGTTCAACGAGCACTGCTCGCGTTGCGATGACAACTTTCGCGCCCGAATCCCATACAAACGCCGAGAGCGACTCGCCAGCTTCTTCATAAGACGCCGCAGGAGTCGTCGATAGCCAGTCACCGAGAAGTGAGCGACGCACCAACGCGCCATAGGGCGAACACGAATCGATGTCACGGTCGGTCCCGTACATCCATCGCCCAAGGCGATCATCGACACCAAAGCCGACAACCGAGCCATCGTCGAGAACCAACCGGCCCGATTCCTGAAGACTCAATTCGTCGCCCACGGCTGTTGACGCGACCATTCCGACGTCTGCGCCCGACCGATCGAGGAGCTCGTCAAGCCATCCAGCAGCCACATCGATCGCACCGTCTAAAAGAACCACATGCGCAGCAGTAGAGACGGAAAGCGCAGCAGTCCAGACCGCGTGCAAGTCAATCGGGTTTGCGTTCACGGTGACAACACCAGAAACCGAAGGGAGCTCAGGCTCATTCCCCACCAGGACAACTTCAAAAGGGATTGTCGTTGCCGACAAGAGCAAACTTTCGAGAGTGCGAAGTGCATCGTGCCCTCGACCAGCGATAACGACGGCAACCTGCGGATCTGAGGCCGACGAGAATTCGATAGCGAGTTCGCGTGCCTTCCAATCGATCGTCGCCGAGGATTTCCCGTCGTCACTTGTACGGAGAAAGCGTTCGGCGCGTTCCTCGAGTGCGATCCGAAGGCGACCAACTCTGTCGATTGCTGGAGCAGCGCCGATAGACCTTCCGCCCGGTACGACAACTTCGCGGAAGTGGCCCAGCGAACCAAAACGCTGCACCAACACATCGTCAGCGAACCATTCGCGGTACTCGGCTTCGGACCAGAGACAGGTACCTTCGCGTCCTTCGCTGCTTCCGAACTTGAGATAGTGGACAAATGGGTTCACTCCCCCCTCGGCAACATCAGGATTGCGGTGGAGATACCCGTTTGCGCTGAACAGCGCGCAAGGGTCGAGATTCTTTCGCCATCCGAATGCGAGGTAATGCTCGAGGGGTGTCAGGCCATCAAGACCACCTTCAACTTGTTGGAGATACCACGCACTTGAAAAGAGTGGGTGCGGATCAATCGCCTGCGCCCCGCCGACGGTCAGATAATGCTCAAGCGGAGTTCGACCTTCGGGAAGCTCACCAACTTGACGCACGTACCAAGTGGAATCAAACACTGGACTGGGGTCCAGCCCCATCGATGCGCCAACAGTGAGGTAATGGTCAAGAGGGTCAACGACAGTATGAAGTCCGTGCACAGAGCGATACCAATGACCGTCGAAAAGTGGAGTCGGATCCACAAGATCGCCGTTGTTGCGTTGAACGAAATGCGCAACCGGATCTTGAGCCACATCGCCAGGGACGATGTAGGTCTCTCTATACCAAGGTGCACAAACAAGATCAGCCTGCCGAACCGATGTTGCCGGCTTCGTCGGTCGTGACGCGCTACCAGTCAAGCGATTCTTCACGACCTCACAAACCCCCTGCTTCCCCAGAAGCGTTTCACGTCAACCAACAGAAGCCTGACACTATCGGGCGAACAAGAATTCTTTCAGGACGTCGGGTCTACTATTCGAAGATGCTCCCAAGTTGTGCGCTTTGCGGCCATCGCGATGAGGTACTAACTCAGCCAATCAGAGAGGGAGAAACCTGCCCCCGCTGCGGTTCAAGTTGGCGCACTCGCGCCACTGCCCTACTCGTTATGCGAGGACTTGGCATCGAGCCTCGTCCGATGCTCGATCTGGACCCTGACATCCGCAGGCATGGCCTGGGAATCAGTGACAACCCTGAAATGGCTCGCTTCTTCCGCCGGTGTTTCAACTATTCGAATTCAGAACTCGACGTGGATCCAATTGTCGACCTGCTCAATCCCCGGCCATCGATGGAAGGCCTCTACGACTTCGTCATCTGTTCCGACGTCCTTGAACACGTTCCACCGTCTGCAGAGCGTGCGATCGCGTCACTTGCATCGTTCCTGCGGCCCGGCGGCATTGCGATGGTTTCTGTGCCCGTCAGCGGCGGAGACACCGACGAGTACTACCCCGGCAT
>WLOT01000019.1 GCA_009699125.1 Actinomycetota bacterium | reverse complement strand
TCACCGAGGGGGCCTTGGCCCGCATCAAGGCCACGCGCCCAGACGACGACACCACGAGCACCGAGAACACCATCGCAGAATTAGCGGAACTCGCACTCGACTTGGCGAATGCCTCATCAGTCGCTTCACTTCGCGGCTGACCTCGAGATTCAGAGAATCGGGAAGACCTCAGTGAACTCCACTTGGAGTTCACGTTTGGCAATGCGCCATCCCTCGGTCAAGCGCACATACTCGTCGAGATAGCGGATGTTCATGACGTAGTTCTCGCGAGCTTCCGGAGCGCCACCCTCAACCGGACGGACGTGCGTGGCTCGGCAATAGGTCTCGCCAGTCGCAACATCGCCGTTCAAGACGACGTAGTGATTCGCCACCGTGTGCATGGTGACTTCGTAACGCGACAAACCCTTGATTGCTTCCGAGATTTCGCCACGTCCGAGGCGTTGTCGCACCGGTTCGGGATTGCCGCGCTCGAAGATGCGCAACACGCCATCGGGAGCAAACAACCCAGCAAGGCCCTCGTTGTCGATTCGGTCGGCAAAACGCGCGTAGTCCTCGACGACGGAACGAATCGCGAGTCGGTCTGCGAGTTCTGCGTCGTTCACTGCGGAACCTGGAACGTCCAACCGGGAAGTAGCCCGAGATCGGAACAAAGTTTCGGAGCAAAGATCCACTTGCCGAGGAACTTGTCGGCGGTCGGATCGCTTGCCAACCAAGCCACGACCTTGCCGGTCGCTTCAGCTGGCTCGCTGCCGTAACCGCTGCTGTATTCGTCGTCGGGCTTCGCTGCTTTACGAGCTTCGGTGACGACATTGCCGGGATCAACGTTGAACGCTTTGATGCCCTGCGCTCGGTATTCCGCATTCACGCCACCAGCAACGCGCCCGAACGCGGCCTTCGATGCCGAATAGAGAATGCCCCAGCCACCTTCTCCGGGCGGACCAGCGGGATCGAGGCGAGCCGAACCCGACACCATGTCGATGATGGTGCCGCCACCGGCAGCAAGCATGTGCGGGATCACCTGCTGAATAAGCAGGATCTGATTCATGAAGTTGCCGGCAAGAAGATTGGTCATCGACTCGATGGTGAGATCGGTGATGCGATCGAGCGTGCCTACGCCGCGGAAGATCGCGTTGTTGAACAGGACGTCGATGCGACCCCATTCGGCCATCACGGTGGCGGGAAGTGCGGTGACCGACGCAACGTCGATGAGATCCATTGGCACGATCAGCGCGCGCTGACCGCGCTCTTCGATTTCCTGTGCGGTGCGCTCAAGACTTCCAGGAACGGCAAGTGTGGTTTCTTCACGGACAGAATTCGGCTCGGCCACTCCCTCGCCTTCACGCACGGTGCGCGCGCTCACGACGACGTCGAAACCAGCTTCGGCAAGAGCAAGAGCTCCAGCCCGACCGATTCCGCGGCTTGCGCCCGTGACAATGGCGACTGGCGAACTACCCATGACCGACTCCCCCGTTCATCCCGTTGTGGGACTCCTGAACCTACCCGACGGGAGTTGTTGCCTTGGCCTTTGCCTTGCTCTTTGCGGAAGAACGAACCAGAAGCGGGTCGGCCAATGACAACGCTTTGCCGCCGATTGTGAGCGAACGTCCGGCCAGTCCGGGATGTTCCATATCGACCAAGTTCGCCATGATGTCGAGCACAAGTTTCATCGTGAAGTTCGTTGACAAGGCGATGCCCAAAAGGAACTGCAGAAGCTTCGGTCGACCAATCAGCCATGCGAATCGGCGAGCGGTAGCAAAGAACGGGTCGTATTCCTTGCGCAACACGGCCTGATAGGCGGCCCATGCCGTTCCGGGTTCAGTGAGGAAACATTCAGCAGCATGTCGACCAGATTCAAGGGCGTAGTCGATGCCTTCACCGTTAAACGGATTCACAAGGCCAGCAGCATCGCCAGCAACAACCCAACCTGGGCCACCACGATGCTCAACGTGCATCGGAAGTCGCCATGCCTTTGGCCGAGCAACAAATTCACCAAGTCCCCACGACTCGCGCACCTGTGCGGTGTAGGCATCGAGCATCGTGTTGAGGTTGAGATCGGAAAAGTTCTTCATCGTCGACAGCGCGCCAACCCCGATGTTCACGATGCCGTTGCCGGCAGGGAACACCCACCCGTAGCCAGGAACAATCGATCCGTCGGGACCGTTAACGGTGAGACAGGCTTCCATGTATCGATCGTCGGCCCGCGTTGACGGAATGTAGCCACGGATCGCAAGTCCAAACGGCGAGGAAGCAATGCGCGTTGCGCCAACAGCTCGCGCTGCAGGCGAACCTGCGCCCGATGCAATCACCGTGAGTTGCGCGCGAACCTTTTCGCCTTTAGAGATGACGCCAAGCACTCGGTTGTCTTCGATCCAAGGCTCAGCCGGAGCGTTCTCGCGAAAGTCAGCGCCGGAATCGATTGCGGCTTGCATGACCATCGCGTCGAATTCCGCTCGCGGCGCAACTGCGCCAACCGGAGGAAACGCACCGTCGGGCCACAACACTTCGCGAACTTTGCTACCGGCTTGCACGCGCAAACCATCAATCCGATGAAAGCGTTCAACATCGAGACCAAGTCGACGGCATTCCTCGATCGCTCGCGGCGTCAGTCCATCGCCACAGGATTTATCGCGTCCTTGTGCTGCCTTTTCGAACAGCGCCACCGATGCTCCGCCACGTGCTGCCCACGCCGCGGCCGATGAGCCTGCGGGACCGGCGCCAATTACGGCGATGTCGACCTGTTCCATCTTCCAATTGTCTCGCGTCAGCGCCGCCCAGACCGCATCGGGTCAGGACTCTTCGACGCCAAGTAGGCGCTCAACGACCGGCACGGCTTTTGAAGACAGCAAAGGAATCACATCGTCGACATCGGTGATGCGCACGATGATTTCTCGGTGTTGAGGGCGTATGAACCCCGCATCGGCGGCGCTGTCGAGAAAAGCCAGCAACGGTTGCCAGAAGCCGTCGATATCCAGCACCCCCACAGGCTTGGCGTGAATGCCTAATTGCGACCATGTCGCTATTTCGGCCAGTTCTTCCAATGTGCCCAATCCACCGGGTAGCGCCACAAATGCGTCGGCTTCAGAGGCCATAAGCGCCTTGCGCTCGTGCATTGAGCCGACCTCGACGAGTTCGGTCAGACCTGGGTGTCCGATCTCGGTGGTGAACAGCCCCTTCGGGATCACCCCGAACGCCTCGCCGCCATGGGCCAGCACGGAATCCGCGACCGTTCCCATGAGACCCACCGAACCGCCGCCGTACACGAGGCGCACACCAGCCTGAGCCATGAGTCGACCCAACTCTGCGGCGATGGCCTCGTGCCGGGGGTCATTGCCCGTCTTGGAGCCGCAATAGACACAAAGTGATCGAAGCGTTGTCACTCCGCCAGCCTACGGGTCGAGTCGATACGCGAAACGGGCGCCGACCATGTCGACGCCCGATCTTCAAAGCTCGGGGGGGAGGACTCGAACCCCCAACAAATGGACCAGAACCACCCGTGTTACCAATTACACCACCCCCGAAGGGCGAGGGAACGTTACCGGCTGGAACGGGGGTGGCACCAAACCACACCGAGCAACGGAATCGGGGTCAGCGCCAGGCGGCCAATCGGCGGTAATTGATGATGCGCCCGATTGCGACGGCTCCGGTCTCACGCACGTAGTCACTCAGGCTTGAGCTTCCCTTCGTGGGCGACACGTGAGCCGACAATCCGACCTCGTCAGCAATATCGGCAGCCCGAAAGGCATGATACGGGTCGGTCACAATCACGACGTCCTGTGCCAAACCGGCCTGGCGCATGATGAACGCCGTCGAGGAAAGCTCCTCGTAACTGTTTGTTCCGGCGACTTCAATCTTGATGGCCGCTTCGGGGATCCCCTTCGAGCGCAGATACTCGAAGCTGACGAGACCCTGCGTGACTTTGTCGCCCACCTGCTTGCCACCAGCCACGATCACCACAGGAGCAACGCCCTGTTGGTAGAGGTCGGCTGCATGGTCGAGCCGACCTTTGAGTACCGGTGACGGCGAACCATTCCATTGCGCTGCACCCATAACAACGATCGCCGCGGCGTGCGCTGTGTCGTTTTGTCGCGATGACCACCACACCTGGGCAAACGTGATGCCGAGGTAGAGCACGATGACTGCGAGCAGTCCGAGGGCGATGCGTATCACCCAGCGCAGTCCGAAGAACATGTCAGCCCTGGAGGCGAACCTTCGCAGCCGCAAGTCGACGAAGGGTTTCGTCTCGGCCAAGAACTTCGAGCGATTCAAACAACGGCGGCCCAACGCTGCGGCCCGTCACTGAAACGCGAACAGGTGCCTGAACTTTGCCCTTTGAGATTTCGTGCTGTTCGGCATAAGAGAACAAGGCAGCCTCAAGCGACGCTGCATTCCATTCGCAATCGGCGAACTGTGCGGTGGCGTGATCAAGCACGGCATCGGCGAGTTCGGCGCCCTTCACCATGACTTTCTGCCATGACTCGTCGTCAATCACTGGTTCGGGAGCAAAGAGGAAATCGACATAGCCAGGGACTTCCGAAAGGAGCTTGACGCGTTCTTGCACAAGCGGAGCCATAACTTCGAAGGTGCCGATATCGAAACGATCGGTTTCCCACGGTGTTTCTTCATACAGCCAACGCGTTGACTTCGTTACAAATTGCGGGACAGAAAGATTGCGAATGTATTCGCCGTTGAAGTGTTGAAGCTTCTTCACGTCAAAGAACGCACCCGACTTATTCACATCGGTAATGCGGAAGAGATCAACGATTTCGGCAAGCGGACGAATCTCGATGTCGTCGGGAGGGCCCCAGCCAAGAGTGGCGAGATAGTTCACCATTGCTTCGGAGAGATATCCGCGGTCGATGTAATCGCCAACTGAAACATCGTCGCGACGCTTCGAAAGCTTCTGGCGCTTTTCATTCACGATCAATGGAAGGTGAGCGAAGATCAATTCACCTGGCGTTGAAAGTGCTTCACGAATGAGCAGCACCTTCGGCGTGACATTGATGAGGTCTTCACCGCGGATGACATGGGTGATGCCTTGGTCGGCATCGTCGACAGCGTTGGCCAAATGGAACATCGGCGTGCCGTTCGAACGAAGAATGACGAAATCTTCAAGGACCGCATTTTCGAAACTCACCGTGCCTCGAATGAGATCGTCGAAGGCGGTGATTCCAGTATCGGGAACGCGGAAACGAACGACATGACCGTCGCCTGGCCCCAAAGCGCGTTCACGACAGAATCCGTCGTAGCCAGGCGTGCCGCCACGAGCCTCGGCACGAGCCTTGACCTCGTCCGGAGTGCACGAACACCAGTAGGCAGAACCGTTCCCAAGCAGCGTCTCAACGGCAGCCAAATGCATGGCGCCCCGCTCGGACTGGTGCACGGGTGTGCCGTCCCAGTCGAGACCGAGCCATTCGAGCGAGCGGAAGATGATGTCGATGAGTTCAGGTCGCGACCGCTCGGCGTCGGTGTCTTCGATGCGGAGAACAAACTCTCCACCCTGCTGACGGGCAAAGAGCCAGTTAAAGAGCGCGGTTCGTGCGCCACCAATATGGAGATAGCCCGTTGGGGAAGGGGCGAAGCGGACTCGGGCGACTGGGGTGCTCACACGCTCGATGGTACCGTCAGGCCTCTGCTCTTCTGGTCGGCCTTGCGACACGCACGTTTTTCGGCCCCACTCAGCGGTTTGCCTCTTTCTCACCTGGAGCTCTCATGAACTCGTCCGTCCTACTGCGTCGCATTCGACCACTGACCATCGTCGCGATGTCTTTGGCCTTGGTCCTAGGTGCCGCATCCTGCTCGAACGACAAGAAGGACTCGACCGAGCCCACTGTTGAGCAATCAACAACCGTGGTTACTGGTCCGTACCAAACCACCTATGCAACGGCGAAGGGTTCAAAGCTCACCGTGTTGAGCCAACTCCCCAAGAGCGTTGTCACGACTCCCCCGTCAAGCACATCGAGCACGTCGACGACACTTGCCCCGAAGGTTCCCGCCATCCCTCGCACCGGGCTTAACTCTGCTGGGGTGAAGAAGACCGCTGACGGCTATGAATTCACGAACCCCACCTATTACAAGAATCCACTTGTTGTCGAGGTTCTTGAAAATCAGGGCGACTACATGAAGGTGCTCATCACCGCTCGCCCCAATCACACGACTGGCTGGATCAAGGCTGACGATGTGACCATCGCGGCAACCGACTTCCGCATGGAACTTGACCTCTCGACCTTCCACCTGAAGGTCTTCCAGGGCGCTGAGTTGTTTGTTGAAACTGACGTCGTCATTGGCAAGGACTCAACGCCGACACCGGTCGGGCATTACTTCGTGACGGAGAAGATCAAGAACTCCTCCGATACTGGCGTTTACGGCGCTTGGATCCTGCCCACAAATGCCTATAGCGAAGTACTCGACACGTTCGATAACGGTCTTCCTCAGGTTGCATTCCACGGAACAAATCAGCCCGAACTCGTCGGCACCAAAGCTTCGAATGGCTGTGTGCGTATCCCCAATGACGTCGTGATCAAGATTGCCGAGAAGATTCCAGCGGGAACACCGATCGACATCTTCACCACCACTCCTTCGTCGTGGTCGACGAAGAGCACTGGTTCAGGCACAGCCGCAAAGTCCTAGACGGGCGCGTACATTCTTAAGAGCCGCAACGGCTCGGGATGCTCAGGCGTGTTCGTCGTGTGATTGACCAGCCAACGCAGCGTTAGCCATAGCCAAAATGCGCGACGGTTCGTTGCGCACGAGTGCGTCAACTGATGCTGGGTCGAGACGCAGAACTTCGTCCGGAACGGCATCGACAATCGCTCGACGTTCCATGTAGTGGTGCGTGCTGGCGACTGCAGCAAAGACCTGGGCGCGAAGCGCAACGAGATCGGCCGGGGCTTCAGACAAGTAACCCCAGAGCGTGAGAGCAACGGTGAGGTCGTGAATGGCCGGCGCGCGGCCAAACATCGCCGAGCGGCGCATCGCGATTGCAACGCTTCCGGCGATGGCGTCGTCTTCGGATTCTGCCGAAGTGAGTACAAGGCGGCCTCGGACCTGACGGGCCAAACGAAGCGCAAAGCCTTGATCGGGGCCCGGATCTCCAAGACGAGGACCAAGAGGCTGACGGCCAGTGATTTCTGCCGGACGATCGGCCATCCAGGACTCGGGCCGCCACGGGGGTGATTGATAGACCCGAGCGGGATCGTCGACAGGAGCAGGGACGTAATCAGGAGCAGCCATTGGTGGTGAATCTACCCGGCGAGATCGTCGGCGTGGACCAGGCCGAACTGAATGGAGTCCATGAGCGCCTGCCACGAGGCCTCGATCACGTTGCTATCGACACCGACGGTTGTCCAGACACGGTCGCCATTGGTGGAATCAATGAGCACACGAACGACGGCACCGGTTGCTGCGCCACCGTCGACGACACGAACCTTGAAATCGGTGAGGTGGATGCGATCGAGGGCGGGGAATCGGCCGTTGAGCGCACGACGCACTGCAGCGTCGAGCGCATTCACCGGACCGTTGCCTTCGCCACTTGCCGAAACATGCTCGCCAGCGATCAAAAGTTTCACAGTCGCTTCGGTACTTACCTCGAGACCACCGTCGGGAAGCGTCGGGTCTTCGCGATGGAAACTCGAGACGCGATATTCCTCGACTTCGAAGAAGTCCTGCTCCCAACCTGTTGCTCGGCGCATACGCAGTTCGAGCGATGCATCGGCCGATTCAAAGAGCCAGCCTTCGGCTTCGAGTTGCTTGAGTTCTTCTGACAATGCGGCAACTGATGGGTCGTCGAGTTCAACGCCGAACTCATCGGCCTTCATTGCCATACCGGCGCGGCCACCCAGATCAGAAACAAGGACGCGAGTGTGATTCCCAACAATCGAAGGGTCGATGTGTTCGTAGGTTGCACCGCCTGCACGACCAAGAGCTGACGTGTGGAGCCCGCCCTTGTGCGCGAAGGCTGACGCGCCCACGAATGGGTCGGCGGGATGCGGCGGAAGGTTGACGAGTTCTGCAACACGGTGACTCACAACTGTGAGTCGCTCGAGATGGCCTTCGGGAAGAGTGGCAACACCGAGTTTGAGAGTGAGATCGGGGATGACCGTCATGAGGTTGGCGTTGCCAGTTCGCTCGCCATACCCATTGATCGTTCCCTGGACCTGAGTGGCCCCGCCAACGACTGCAGCAACAGAGTTGGCGACGGCGCAACCTGAATCGTTCTGCGTGTGAATACCGACTGCAGTAACTCCACCGACAAACGACACGACATCAGAAACAATGTGCTGGACCTCGTGCGGGAGTGATCCGCCGTTGGTATCGCAGAGGACTACGCAATCGGCACCGTTCACCATGGCCGCCTCGAGAACACGAAGTGCGAATTCTGCGTTGGCTTTGTACCCATCGAAGAAATGTTCAGCATCGAAGAACACCCGCAGGCCTTCGGCCTTCAGGAACGCCACGGATTCGGCAACCATCGCGATGCCCTCGTCGAGCGTGGTCCGCAGTGCTTCAGTGACATGGAAGTCCCAGCTCTTGCCAACGATGCACACCGTCGACGTTCCGGCGCCAACGAGAGCCGCAAGCGTGGGATCGACATCGACCTTGCCAGCAGGACGACGAGTGGAACCAAACGCAACCAGTTCGGCGTTGGTGAGTTTCAGTTCAGACGGAGCCCGCTTGAAGAACTCTTCATCCTTCGGATTGGCTTGTGGGTAGCCGCCTTCGATCCAACGGACGCCAAGCCAATCAAGTTGTTCAGCAACTCGTAGTTTGTCTTCGACCGTAAGTGAAATGCCTTCGAACTGGGCGCCGTCACGCAGCGTCGTGTCGAAGATTTCGACCGACGATGGCAGCAACGGAAGTTCCGGCGTGGAACCGTTCTTAGTGGACATACTCCAACCAGTCCTCGTAACGGGGAACATGCCCGCGAACGACGCGGCCATATTCGGCAGCAATCGCGGAGGTCATCGGACCGGGACACGGAATCGGACGATCGTCGACAGCGTTCACAGCCGAAACTTCAGCTGCGGTTCCGCAGAGGAAGATTTCTTCTGACACGTAAAGGTCAGAACGCGTGAGGTAATCGACGCGGAACTCGTAGCCGAGATCGCGACCGATCGTCATAACGCTGTCCTGGGTGATGCCTTCGAGCGCGCCAGCAGCAATCGGCGGCGTGACAAACACGCCGTCGCGCGCAACGAAAATGTTTTCACCGGTGCATTCGCTCACGAAACCTTGCGGGTTGAGCATGATGGCTTCGTCATAACCACCCTTGAGCGCTTCGACCTTGGCCAACGACGAGTTCACGTAGTTGCCAGTGGTCTTGGCCGCCGGCGGCATCGTGTTGTGGTCGTGACGAGTCCAGGAGGAGATCTTCGTGCTGATGCCCTTGGTGAGCGCGTCTTCGCCGAGGTAGGCGCCCCACGGCCAGCAGGCAATGGCAACGTCGACCGAACACGGAAGCGTGTTGAGGCCCATTTCGCCGTAGCCGTAGTAGGCGATCGGGCGGATGTAGGCCGACGGAAGACCAGAGGCCTTCACGACGTCCTTGGTTGCCTGCACCAGCACGTCGACCGAGTACGGCATGTCCATGCCGAGGATCTTCGCCGAGTTGTGCAGACGCTCCATATGTTCGGTGAGTCGGAACACCGCAGGCCCCTTCGGGGTCTCATAGGCACGAACTCCTTCAAACACACCCATGCCGTAATGAAGAGTGTGCGTGAGAACGTGGATTTTCGCATCGTCCCAATCGACGAGCGTTCCATTCATCCAAATCTTGTTGGTAGGCGTAATGGGCATTGCGTTGCCTCTCAGAGACGAGCGACGACAAGGTCGCCGATTTCGGTAGTGGAACCAGTGAGGGTTGCGGTGTCGGAACACGCGTTACGGATTGCGGTAGCGGCCGCATCCTCACCGAGGAATTCGAGCATCATCGCAGCCGAGAGAATTGCGGCAACGGGATTGGCCTTGTTTTGTCCAGCGATATCAGGAGCCGAGCCGTGTACTGGTTCGAACATGGATGGGCTCGTGCGATCGGGGTTGAGATTGCCCGATGACGCGAAACCAATGCCACCAGAAACCGCTCCACCGAGATCGGTGAGGATGTCGCCGAACAAGTTGTCGGTAACGATCACGTCGTAACGCTTCGGATCTTCAACGAAGTAAATGCAGGCCGCATCGACATGGTTGTACGCCGTGGTGACATCGGGATATTCGGCAGCGACCTCGTTGAAGGTGCGCTCCCAAAGGTCGCCAGCAAACGTCAGAACATTGGTCTTGTGCACGAGCGTGAGGTGCTTGCGGTCGCGGCTGCGAGCGAGCTCAAACGCGTACCGAACGCAACGCTCAACACCGTGACGAGTGTTTACCGAACCCTGCGTTGCCACTTCGAACGGTGTGTTCTTACGCAAGAAGCCACCTTCGCCGGCGTAGGTGCCTTCGGTATTTTCGCGAATCACGATGAAATCATGCGAACCGTCGGGCGCGAGAAATGGACGCTGGTTCACATACAGGTCGAGATCGAAACGCATCTTGAGAAGGAGCCCGCGCTCAATGACACCCGGCGGAACATCGGGCGTTCCGACTGCACCGAGAAGCAACGCATCGAGCCCGCGCCACTCTTCAACCGTTTCATCATCAAGCACAACGCCGTCACGCAAGTAACGGGCTCCGCCGAGGTCGTACTCCACACAGTCGAGTTCAACGCCCGCAGCGCGGATGACATTAAGAGCCACGGGGATGACCTCATGACCGATTCCGTCTCCGGGGATGACTCCGATTCTGTGACTCACGATGACTCCGATTGGTTGCTGTGCAGATAAGGGCGGTACTGACGAACGTGGGGCGAGACCTGTGCTGGAACGAGAAAGCCGCCCACCGGGGTGGACGGCCGAGGGCGCACACCGGGTTCGGCGTGCGCTAGCGAATGATCACGATGGAGCGCGAACGATGTGGGCTCGGTGTGGACATGGATCATGACTCTAGCCCGACCCCCTTCCGGCGCCCTAGGCGAGTTCCGCGGGTGCCTTGTACGCTGGCGAGATGGCAGACGTCCACCAGTTCACCCAACAGACCCACGACCGGTTGAGCGCCGAACATGAGCAGCTCACAACCCATGGTCGGGTCGATATCGCCCGCAAGATCCAGGCCGCCCGAGAAATGGGCGACCTCTCCGAAAATGGCGACTATCACGCCGCCAAAGAGGAGCAGGGCAAGATGGAAGCCCGGATCCGCCAACTCGAGGCGCTCCTTCTCGATGCCGAAATCGTCGAGGCCGCCGACGGCTCCTCGGTTGTTGCCGGCGTGATCGTCAGCATCCGTTATGAAGGCGACGACGACGTCGAGCGCCTTCTGGTCGGCTCGGTCGAAGAACGTGGCGAGCTTGAAGTCCTTACCCCAGGATCACCACTCGGCGTCGCCCTTATGGGCGCCAAGGTTGGTGACATCGTTGACTTCGAAGCTCCCGGTGGAGTCCTCAAGGTCGAGATCGTCGCTATCGAAGCCTGACGGCTTCACGCATATGTCGCCATCGCTACCTGGGTCCACGCCGTTCCTCACCCCAGGGCTTCCCGAAGGGCGCGCTCTCGACCTCCCTGGCCGCGGAACAACATGGATTCGCGAAGCACCAGGCCCTCTCGGCGCGCCCACGTTGTTGCTACTGCATGGATGGACAGCGAACTCGGCGCTGAATTGGTTTGGCACCTACGAGACCTTGCAACGCGAGTTCAATGTGATTGCGATGGATCACCGAGGTCACGGCCAAGGAATTCGCAGCCGCCGTCGCTTCAGACTCGAAGACTGTGCCGATGATGCGGCCGCGGTACTTGAGGTTCTGGGCGTCGACCGCGCCATCCCTGTCGGTTATTCGATGGGCGGGCCTATTTCGCAACTTCTGTGGAGACGACATCCAAAGATGGTCGAAGGGCTTGTGTTCTGCGCAACTGCAGCGCAGTTTCGAGATCGTCGCGGCGAGCGTGCACTCAACGGAGTCGTGACGGGTCTTTCGTTTGCCACACGAGTCGCGCCGTCTGCGGTCAACCGGCGCGTTTCTGAACGAGTTCTCGTCTCGAAGTACGACACGACACCGTTAGGCAACTGGGCTCGCGAACAAGCCCGTCAGAACGATCTCCGGATCATGCTCGAGGCCGGGCACGACGTTGCGTCATACGACGCGCGACATTGGATCGACGCAGTCGATGTGCCAACCGCTCTTGTTCTTACAACTCGCGACGAAACGGTGCCCCCACAGCGTCAACGACAACTCGCCGATGCAATCTCGGGTGCATCCGTTTTCGAAGTCAGCGGACGCCACGACATATGTGCGACACGGCCTGAACGATTCGCCGATGCGCTTATGACCGCGTGCCAAGACGTTGCTGCTCGACTCAGTTGAACTGGTCCATCCAACGATTGAATGCAGTCGCATTGAGTTCGAACGTCACGTCGTGATCGCTGCTTGCGAGATCGAGCCACGTATTCGCTGACCCCGCCGACATCGCCCAAACATCAGCGATGGGAATCGCCTGACTCGACGGAGGAACGAGCACATCGTTCACTCCGTAACCGAGATACACCGGCGGTAGATCGCTGTCCCACACATGCAGCGACGCCCAGAACAACGGACTGAAGACCAACGAACGCAGCTCCGTGCACGCGGGCATTGGCGTCCTCGTCCCGCTTTGGAAACTCCCCCGGTTCGAACAATCGAGATATTCCTCAACCAGTTGCTGACCGTCTAGGCCTGCAGGCGGGATTTTGCCATTGAGGTAGGGGCGCAAATCAGATGGGCCGACAAACGAAATGACTCCGTCCACCTTCGGACTCATCTCGGCGAGATCCGGAGGAAGATCGAGCTCGACAAAAACGCCTGGGGCACTGCCCATCAGCAGTGCAACGTTGCCACCCGCAGAGCCACCCGCGACCAGTACGGGCTTTCCTTGCGCACTCCATTCGCTTTCGTGCGCTTTCACCCAACGAAGAGAACGATCAGCATCATCGTTCATCTCTTCGGCGGTTTCTTCAAGCGCGAGTCCGTAGTGAACCGAAACCACTGCAAAGCCTCGATCAATCTGCGAAAGAATCAGCGCGTCAACATCGTCATCGTCGCCGCAACACCAACCACCTGCGTGAAAGAAGACGATTGTGCCCCGGGGTGTTTCCGATGATTTATAGATATCGAGATGTTGATGACTTTCGGGCCCGTAGGTGACGTTGTTTCGAGTCGGCGTCGGCTTTGTCGGAGCAGTGATTGGGAGTTTGTCGGACGTGGAAATGTTGTTCTGGTTCACCAAACAACTCGAAAGGACCAGCACTGCACTCAGAGCAACGAAAGTAACGGCCAACCGATAGTGAAATCGAAGCCGAACCACGCTCAAACGCTTATCCGCACCCGGCGACTCAAGACATCTTCAAGCAATCCCTTGCGATCCTCCGCGGTTTGAACCTCAAGGTCGACATCAAGATCATCTCGTCGTTGAACGGAAATCAGAACCTCGTCAGCATCTTCGATCACGGAGACAACGATGCGCTCGACTCTGCCCTTATGGGAACGATCAAGGGCAATTGCAACCCGAAGGAGACCAGCGAGGATGCGGACTCTCGACTGATCATCGGGCCAAAGATGGGCGAACTCTGGGTGCTTCAACTTGGGCGCACTCTTGCGGTGATATCGCGCGATCTGAGCAATGAGTTCGATTTCGTGGTCAGTGAAGCCCGCGAGTCGATCTGAATGGCGAATCACGTAGTAACTGTGTTTGTGATGCTCTGAGTGCGAAATCGACAAGCCGACGTTGGCCAGAAGCGCTCCGGCCTCGAGCAGTTCTCTCGAATCGTCACCGAGACCATGAAGCGAAGTGGTTGCATCGAAAAGATCGAGAGCGAATCCTGCGGCTCGCATTGAGTGATCGACGTCGTCATCCATCGATTCGGCGAGATGCAGCACGCTGCGGCGGCGGAGATCACGCAAGTGGTGCAGTGTCGCCCCGCGCCGCCGAGAAAGCGCATCGAGGAGCACGCCTTCACGAAGGGCATTGTCCGAGATGACGATCTCGTCAATGCCGAGTTCTTCAACGGCCTGCTCAAGGATGAGAGCACCCGCGAGAATGATGTCGGCACGACTGGGGTCCATCCCTGGAAGGGCTTTGCGTTCCTCTACCGAACTCGCAGAACTGAGCGACTTCACCGCCAGATTGATTTCATCACGAGTCATCACAAAGTTGTTCAACGTGCGTGGCGTTGCGCCTCCCCGTTGCGAGTTCACAAGAGATGCAACGGTTTCCGCAGTGCCAGACGAAGCAATGGCGACACCGAATCCGACTCGTTCAACTTCGCGCACCATTGGTGCGAGCACCGATCGGATGTGACGACGGCAGGATTCGATTGCGCCTGGGTGAAGTCGCTCACCTCGGAAGAACCTGCGGGTAAGGCGAATCGCGCCAAGTTTCAGGCTTCCCGCAGCAAGAGTCTCACCCTGCTCGCCCACCAAAATTTCCGTGCTGCCCCCACCGATATCGATAACAACAAGTCGCTGATCAAACACTGGCACCGCTTGCAGCACACCAATGTGAATAAGTCGGGCCTCTTCGACCCCAGCGATCACATCGACAACCACGCCTGCTTCGTCACGAGCGCGGTCAATAAAGACGTCGGCGTTCTCGGCTTCGCGCACGGCACTTGTAGCAACAGCAACAACATCGGCATCGTGAATTGCGGCGATCTTCACTAGACGCTTCAGCGCGAGCACGCCGCGATCGATCGCTTCTTCAGAGAGTTCTTTCATGTCGCCCGAGCTCGAGCCCAAGCGCACCATTTCCTTTTCTCGGGCGATCACCTCGAATGCTGGCCCCACGAACTCACCCGCAACCGATACCTCGCCTACTCGGGCAACAACCATGTGGAACGAGTTGGTTCCAATATCGATTGCCGCGAGTGGACGTTCGGTCATGCGCCTGCGCCTCGAAGACCGGCATTCACTTCGATCTGGCGCGCTGCATTGACCACAAAGGCACCGTACCGCTTACCCGGTTCCTTGGTGGTCCTCTCGATCGGCCCCGAAACACTCACAGCGGCGACGATGCGACCGGAAGAATCTCGAACTGGCGCCGAGACTGATGCGACACCGGCCTCACGTTCTCCAACGCTCTGCACCCAATCGGCGAGTTCTGCAGCATCTTTGACAAGCACTCGTGCTGCCGAGCCCGCCGAAAGCGGAAGTCGCGCGCCGAGCGGAACAATGGTTCGCAAACCATGCAGCGACTGCAGGGCAGCGATGCACACTCGCTCGTCGCCGTCACGCACAAAGAGCTGCACGCTCTCACCCGTCTCGTCGCGCAACGACGCGAGTGGAGCGGCCGCTGCTGTTGCGAGTGGCCAGGTCTCCGCGGCTGCTTGGCCAAGTGACAGCAAGCGGGTACCAAGCATGAACCGACCGTCGCCGTCGCGACGCACAAGACCGTGCTGTTCGAGTGCAATGGCAAGACGATGTGCGGTGGCTCGGGGCAGGCCCGTCGTCGCGACAAGCTCCGCCAGCGACCGGGGCTGGACCTCGAGCGCGGCAAGAACATCAACCGCCTTGTCCAGAACGCCGACACCGCCTACAGTGTTTCCCACGGAGCAAGATTAGCGTCCCATTATGTGAGACACAAACTGCGCCGTCCTGGGCTCACGTCACCGTCGGCCCCGGTCCACCTCCCGAACAGGAGCAGCACATGGCCCCGAGAACCCTCTCGCAGAAGCTTTGGGACGATCACATCGTGCATCGTGCCGCAGGCGAACCCGATGTCCTCTACATCGACCTCCACCTCGTCCATGAGGTGACCTCGCCACAGGCCTTCGATGGTCTCCGCATCAACGGTCGTGGCGTTCGTCGCCCAGAACTCACCGTCGCCACTGAAGATCACAACGTTCCCACCTCTGATATCGATCAGCCCATCGCCGACCCCATCTCGCGCAAGCAGGTCGATGTGTTGCGTGCCAACACCTCAGAGTTCGGCATCGTCGAACATGCAATGGGCACACCTGGTCAGGGCATCGTTCACGTGATCGGCCCGGAGCAAGGTCTGACCATGCCGGGCATGACCATCGTGTGCGGCGATAGCCACACCGCAACCCATGGCGCGTTCGGCGCGCTGGCCTTCGGCATCGGCACCTCCGAGGTCGAACATGTCATGGCCACGCAGACGCTCCCCCAACATCCAGCCTCGACGATGGCCGTCAATGTGAACGGCGCGCTTCCCGATGGCGTTACCGCCAAGGACCTCGTGCTCGCGATCATCGGCCGCATCGGCACCGGTGGTGGCATCGGTTCCGTCATCGAATATCGCGGCGAAGCCATCCGTTCGCTGTCGATGGAAGGTCGCATGACCGTTTGCAACATGTCGATCGAAGCTGGCGCCAAAGCTGGCCTCATCGCTCCTGACGAGACAACGTTTGAGTACCTCAAGGGCCGCAAGTACGCCCCGACCGGTGCCGATTGGGATGCAGCTGTTGCCTATTGGCGCACGCTGCCTACCGACGAAGGCGCAGTGTTCGACAAGGTTGTCGACATCGATGCCACGAAACTTCGTCCGTTCGTTTCGTGGGGTACCAACCCCGGCCAGGTCATCGAACTCGATGCCAATGTGCCAGACCCCGCGTCGTTTGCCGATTCAGCCGACCGCGACGCTGCGGCACGTGCGCTCGAGTACATGGGTCTCACCGCCGGAACACCGATCAAAGACATCCCCGTACAGACCGTGTTCATCGGGTCTTGCACCAACAGTCGCATCGAAGATCTTCGTGCCGCGGCAGCGGTTGCCGAAGGTCGTCAGGTTGCCGCCGGCGTGCGCGCCATGGTTGTTCCTGGTTCGTTCATGGTGAAGGGTCAAGCCGAAGCTGAAGGCCTCGACAAAATCTTCACCGCCGCCGGATTCGACTGGCGTGAACCGGGTTGTTCGATGTGTCTTGCGATGAACCCCGACAAGTTGTCACCGGGTGAACGTTCCGCTTCAACCTCGAACCGCAACTTCGAAGGACGTCAGGGCAAGGGTGGCCGCACGCACCTTGTTTCACCTGCCGTCGCTGCAGCAACCGCAATCGCTGGAACCTTTGCCGATCCCCGCGATCTGGCCTGAGAGAACTGAGAACATCATGGAACCAGTTATCACCATCACCGGAACCGCACTTCCACTCGATCGATCAGACGTCGATACCGATCAGATCATTCCGAGCGATTGGCTCAAGCGCGTTGAGCGCACCGGCTTCGGCCAGGGCCTGTTCTCTGAATGGCGTGAAGATCCGGAATTTGTCATGAACCTCCCACAGTTCGGCGAGGCCAACATCCTTGTGGCCGGAGCCAACTTCGGCGTGGGTTCATCTCGCGAACACGCCGTATGGTCGATCATGGACTACGGCTTCAAAGCCGTGATCGCTCCTCGCTTCGGCGACATCTTCCGCAACAACTCAGCGAAGAACGGACTCGTTCCCGTCGTGCTCCCTGCCGACGTCAGCGACCGCATCCTTCGTGCCGTTGAAGCCGACCCGACTGTTGAGATCACGATCGACATCGCCACCAAGCGCGTTGTGGTGCCTGCACTCGACATCGACATCGAGTTTCCGCTCGACGATTCCACCCAGGAACGATTCCTGAATGGCCTCGACGACATCGGCATCACTTTGCAGCACGTCGACGCGATCACCGCGTTCGAAGCAACCCGCCCAGCGTGGATGCCTGCAACGAATCGATGAATTAACTGAGCGAGCCCGGCCGCGATACTGCGGTCGGGTCTTCGCCAGTGTCGCGAACCCGCACAATGCGATTCAGTGCATTGAGCAAAGCTCGGGCCGAGGCCTCGACCACGTCAGTCGAAAGTCCACGACCGGGCATCGAGACGCCTTCGACCTCGAAACGCAGCGCAACATCGGCCAGTGCGTCGACGCCACCAGTCACCGAGGTGACGGCGTAATCGGTGAGGGTTCCTTCGATGCCTGTCGCATGACGGATCGCTGCGCAGGCAGCATCGACCATTCCCGAGCCTTCGGCAGTTGCTTCGATTTTCTTGCCGTCGTGATCAAGCACGATCGTTGCCGTAGGTGTCGAACTCGAGCCACCGTGGCTATCGAGCGAGATCAGTGAGAACGCGTAACGAACGGTGTCGCCCATTTCCTCGGCGACCAACGCTTCGAGGTCG
>WLOT01000189.1 GCA_009699125.1 Actinomycetota bacterium | reverse complement strand
TCGCTGGTGTCGGCGGCTCACTCCTCGGATCACGTTGGAACAAAGCCGTTGATCCCGATGTCCTTCTTCTTGCCTTTTCCGGACTCATGTTGATCGCTGCATTTGCGATGTGGCGTCGTACGCGCGCAACTTCAGTCAGTCCCGTCGAAGAACTCGCCGAAGTCGACCTGCTCTTGCCCGAGTTCGCTGACCCTGAAGTGGTGTCTGTTTCCGCGGCCGCGACAAGCACCGTCACCTTGATTCATGTCACCCCCCTGACCGTTCTCAAAGTTGCGGTCGCCGGCACCTTCGTCGGGCTACTCACCGGTTTCTTTGGAGTCGGTGGTGGGTTCGTCATTGTTCCCGCACTTGTTTTGGCACTCGGCTTCACAATGCCTGAGGCCGTCGGAACTTCGCTCCTCGTCATCGCAATCAATTCGGCCACCGCTCTTGGATCGCGGCTTCAAAGCGGAAGTATTGAGTGGGCAGTGATCATCCCCTTCCTGATTTCGAGCCTCCTTGGTCTTGGTGTCGGCACGCGCTTAGCGAGCACTCGAGATCCCAAAGTCCTGCAAATTTGGTTTGTCTACCTACTCGTGGGCGTGGCGCTCTATACCGCTGGTCGATCGATCAACGCGATCCTCTGAGTACACGGCGTTGTCAGGAGGCCCGACGCAGGACCACCCAGCTAAGGGGTTGTTCGGCTCCCGACGGAGTGTGATGCACGTAGCGTCCCGATGAAATCAGAACAAAGCCGGTACCCATTTCAGCAACGAGTTGTTCCGTGCTGTAGCGCGCCACCGTCAAACCAGAACACATCGTTGGACCGTCTTCGGCGAACGTCGCTATCGCTACAACGCCTCCGATTGGCACTGACCGAAGAAGAAGGTTTCGATAGGTTTCGCGATCGCTCGGGTCGGTAAGAAAGTGGAAGACCGCACGGTCATGCCAGTACGTCCAGGTCCGATCCGGCTGCCACTGCAAAAGATCAGCAACTCTCCATGTCACATTGGCGGCGGCCGACCACCGATCCTGAGCGACTCGCAATGCCTCCTCGGATGCATCAAGCACGGTGACGTCGGTGAAACCGCGAGTCGTGAGGGCCTCAGCCAGAGCCGATGCGCCACCACCAATGTCAATGACGGAATCGGAAGGTTCTGCCTCTCCAATTTCAAGCAAGGCAAGTGAGAGATGCGGAACGGGTTCGTACCAACTCACCTCTTCGACGTTCGCCGAAAGGTAGCGAGACTCCCAGAAGGATCGAGGATCAGAACTCTTCGGTGTTTGCATCTTGATACCCTAGGGGGTATGGTACCAAGACCGCAACCGCCTCAGGAGATGCCGTGAGTACGACCGAATCCATTCCCGCTAGCCACGAGCCGTCGCATGACCCCGACGAGCGAGCGCTTTTTTCCCGCCTCGCAGCGTCGATGGCTAAGCACCGTCGAATCGTCATCGCCATCTGGTTGGTGGTCACGATTGCGGCGGCCCCACTTGCCCTCTCGCTCACCGGAGCGCTTTCAGGCGCAGGCTGGGATGCCAAGGGCACTCCCGCGGAAAAGGTCCGAGCCGAGCTTCGTACCGACTTCCCTCAGCTCGGCGCCGAGTTCCCCGTCGTCGTGTATCACCAGAGCACTCCAATTAGCTCTGACCCAAGCGGCGTCCAAGCACTCGTGGCAGAACTGGCCGACGGACCCCGAGTCACGATGGTTGTCGACCCACTCTCCATGCCGGCAGAGTCGGGGATGGTCTCCCGAGATGGACTGACCGCAATCATTCCGGTGGGCCAGCAAATTTCCGAAGATGCTCAGCGGCCGATCGCTGCGGGCGAACTCGGTGCCTATGTCGGAACACTGACTGTTGCTGATGGCACACAAGCTGATGTTGCCGGTGAGTGGTCGATGTGGAGCGACTTCAACAAGATGAACGAAGAAGCGCTTCACAAAGCGGAACTCGTCAGTGGCATTCCCACACTCATCATGTTGTTCATTGCGTTCGGCGCTCTGCTCGCTGCCGGCATTCCACTCATTCTGGCGATCGCCGGCATTGCGCTTGGCTTCGCGATTCTTCACATGTTGTCGTGGGTCTCACCCATGTCTGTCTGGTCAATGAACTTCTCGATGATGATCGGTCTCGCCGTCGGTATTGACTACAGCTTGTTCATCGTCAGTCGCTATCGAGAAGAACGAGCCGAAGGCAAAGACGCCATCAAAGCAATTGAAAACGCAATGTCCACCTCGGGCAAAGCCGTCTTCTTATCGGCACTCACCGTTGTGCTTTCACTTGCCGCCGTCTTCCTTGTTCCCGTCATGGTCTTCCAGACGATGGCACTCGGCATGATCCTCTCGGTTGTTGCTGTTGCGTTCGCTGCCCTCACACTGCTTCCTGCCGTGTTGGTTGCCATGGGCGACAAGGTGCTCATCACTCGAGGAAAGAAAGACCCCGACATCGAAGCCGAAGGACGTTGGGCAAAGTGGACCGGCGTTGCCCTTCGCCGGCCAGGAATGGTGCTCGCCATCGGCCTCATCCTTCTCGGTGCACTCATCATTCCGGCATTCGGTATGAAACTCGGTATGCCGGGTGCAACCGTCGTCGACAAGGGCTACACGAGTCGTGACGGCTACGACTTGCTCGTCGATGCCTACGGTCCCGGAGCTGCGGCACCCGCATACGTCACCGTCGATGCGCAGGATGCAAGCCAGGTCGTCGCCATTGCTACGGCAACACCCAACGTTGTCGATGCACGTGTCGTGACGCCTCCCGCTGAAACCGGACGCGTTGTTGTGCGAGTGACACCTGGAACAGCAATCGACGATGCCAAGACCCAAGAAATGGTCCATGACCTGCGTCAGGAGCTCGATCAGCAAGTCACAAACGCGGATGTCGGTGGTCCGGCCGGACAAAACACCGACCTCACTGACACGCTTGTAAACCGAGCACCGTATGCAATTGCGATCATTCTGATCGTTGCATTCATCCTTCTACTCGTCGTGTTCCGCAGTTTGGTGATTGCACTGTTCTCGATCGTGATGAACCTCATCACAGTTGGCGCTGCATTCGGGTTTGCGACCATCGTCTTCCAACATGGTGTCGGCACAAACCTGATCGGCATCGAACATCAAGGCTTCGTCGATGCCTGGGCGCCGCTGTTCTTCTTCGCCCTGCTGTTTGGCTTGTCGATGGACTACCAGTTGTTCTTGCTGGCGGCGATCAAAGAGCGGTACCAAGCAACCGGAGATACAAAGCGTGCGATCGGTGAAGGCATTGCAAGAACCGGTCGTCCGATCACAAATGCCGCAATCATCATGATCATCGTGTTTGTTGCCTTCGGCATCACCGGCCCCATCCCACCGACCGAACTTGGCCTCACACTCGCCATGGCCGTACTCCTTGATGCCACCGTTGTTCGAGTGATGCTCGTACCCGCAACGATGGCGCTGCTTGGTGAGAAGAACTGGTACGTGCCGAAGTGGCTGGCGAAGATCCTGCCCGTCGTGAATTTCAGCCACTGATGATCATCAACGTAGAGACGAGATAACCATGACAACAACACAAACATCGACGACCACTTGGCCGCTGGAACGTGTTCTG
>WLOT01000188.1 GCA_009699125.1 Actinomycetota bacterium | reverse complement strand
GCGGCCAGCATCGAGAATCTGAGCAACTCGCTCATTGTCCTCGAGGTCAGGACACGCTGGGTAACCCCACGAGTAGCGACCGCCGCGGTACTGCTGACGGAAGAGTCCCGCGAGTGATGGGCCATCGTCGCCGGCGAAACCCCAGTCTTCGCGCATGCGGCGATGCCAGTACTCGGCAAGAGCTTCGGCCATCTCGACGCCGAGACCATGCACCATGAGGTATTCCTGGTATCGGTTCTCTTCGAACAGCTTCGCTGCGACATCACTCACCCGTTGGCCCATCGTGACGATGTGGAATGCGGCGTAGTCGACCTCACCTGAATCGACTGGGCGGAAGAAGTCGGCGATGCACATGAACGGCGCAGCCTGCTGTCGCGGATAGTGGAACCGCGTGAGTTCTTCAGATCGAGTTGCATCGGTCCAGACCACAAGGTCGTCGCCGTCGCTATTAACTGCGAAGTAGCCGTAGACGACCTGAGGAATCAGCATGTCGGCAGCTTTTGCCTCGGCAAGCTGCGATCGAAGCATCGAGCGAATGCGGTCCTTGAACTCTTCGTCGGTTTCAGTGACACCGTCATTTGTTTCGGGACGGAACTGCCACTGATTGCGGAACAGAGCGGTTTCGTTGATGTAGGCCGCGATGTCGTCGATCGGGATGCCCTTGACGACCTTGGTGCCGAGGAACGGGGGAGTGAAGACCTCGTTGTCGACAGCGACGTCAGGTGAGCGTGGCGGAAGGTCCTCGGCGGGTGAAACAGCCTTGGTTCCTGATCGGGCCGGCACGGTGCTTTCGCTGGGAACTCGACCCCAGTCGGCATCGTCGGGTTCGTTGCCGCGTTTGATATCGCCAAGTCGATCCATGACGCGCAGGCCTTCAAAGGCGTCCTTGCCATAGAACAAGCGACCTTCGTAAACCTCGCGGAGGTCACGCTCTACGTAACTGCGAGTGAGTGCAGCACCACCAAGCATTACGGGGATGTTGGAGAGGTTGCGAGTATTTAGTTCTTCGAGGTTCTCGCGCATGATGAGCGTGGACTTCACAAGAAGTCCGCTCATGCCGATTGCATCGGCGTTCACTTCAACGGCCTTCTCGATCATCTCGGCAATAGAGATCTTGATGCCAAGGTTGATGACTTCGTAGCCATTGTTTGTGAGGATGATGTCGACAAGGTTCTTGCCGATGTCGTGAACATCGCCCTTCACGGTTGCGAGAACGATGCGACCTTTGCCGCCGTCGTCGGCCTTCTCCATGAACTGTTCGAGATGGGCAACAGCGGTCTTCATCGTTTCTGCCGATTGCAGAACAAAGGGAAGCTGCATTTCGCCTGTGGCGAAGAGTTCGCCGACGACTTTCATGCCAGCAAGGAGAACATCATTGATGATGAAGAGGGGCTCAAGTCCCTGTGCGCGGGCACGATCAAGATCTTCCTCAAGGTCTTCGCGCTCACCATCGATGATTCGTTGGCTCAGGATCTTTTCGATGGTCCAGTCAGTGCGGTCTTCTCGCACGACCTCTGTTGCTTGAACATCGGCGAAGATGTCAAGAAGCTTCGTGAGCGGGTCGTAGCCCTCGCTTCGACGGTCATAAATGAGATCGAGGCTGACTGCACGCTGCTCGTCAGGAATCTTATTGAGCGGCATGATTCGCGCTGCATGCACGATCGCGGAATCGAGACCGGCGTTCACACACTCAGCAAGGAAGACTGAATTGAGAACATGGCGAGCCGCCGGTTTGAGGCCGAAGGAGACGTTCGAAACGCCGAGTGTCGTAAACACGCCGGGGAGTTCGGTCTTGATTCGCTTGATCGCTTCAATCGTGGCGATTGCATCGCCACGCAGGTCGTCGTCGCCGGTTGACAGGGGGAACGTCAGCGCATCGAAAATCAGATCGCTGGATTCGAGCCCGTAGCGATTGACAGCGAGGTCATGGATGCGATGTGCAATACGCAACTTCCATTCGATGTCGCGAGCCTGGCCTTCTTCATCGATGAGGAGGCAAACGACTGCGGCGCCGTACTCAGCCGCCAACTTCATGACGCGGTCGAGACGACTTCCTTCGGCTTCACCATCTTCGAGATTGGCGGAATTAAGAATTGCGCGCCCGCCGAGCCACGAAAGTCCTGCTTCCATAACCTCGGGTTCGGTGGAGTCGAGAACGAGCGGAACACTGGACTGCGTAGCAAGCAGTTTCGCGAGTTCGTCCATGTCGTTCGTGCCGTCACGGCCGACGTAGTCGACGCAGACATCGAGAACGTGAGCGCCTTCGCGTACCTGGTCTTTCGCCATCTGCACACAGGTGTCGAGATCGGCATCGAGTAGCGCTTCGCGGAACTTCTTCGAGCCATTGGCATTTGTTCGCTCACCGATGATCATGAACGAAGTGTCTTGTTCGAACGGAACAAGCGAGTAGATCGAGGTTGCTCCAGCCTCATGCATCGGTGCACGAGGAGCTGGAGTGAGGTCCTTGCAGCGTTCAACGACGGCCGCGAGATGTTCCGGAGTTGTTCCGCAGCAGCCGCCGATGATGTTCACGCCAAGTTCGGTGACAAACCGTTCGTGATGTTCGGCGAGTCCCTCGGGGGAGAGGTCGTAGTGCATGTGGCCATCGACAACGCTGGGAAGACCAGCATTCGGAATGCAAGAAATGGGCATGCGGGCGTGAGCAGAAAGATGACGAAGGTGCTCGCCCATTTCCACCGGACCAGTCGCGCAATTAATGCCGATGACATCGGGATGCAACGGATCGATTGCCGCGAGTGCAGCAGCGATTTCGGTGCCGGGCAGCATTCGGCCGGTGAGCTCCATCGTGACCTGCACCTGAAGCGGAAGTTCCTTGCCCTCGGCTCGCATCGCTCGGCGAGCGCCGTTCATGGCGGCCTTCACGGTGAGGAGGTCGAACATGGTCTCGATGATGAGGAGGTCAACCCCGCCTTCGATCAGCGCCCGACTTTGTGCTTCGTAGTGGTCACGGAGTTCGGCATAACGAATCTGGCCAAGTGACGGAAAGCGGGTACCTGGCCCAATGGAACCGGCAACCCATCGGGGGCGGTCAGGGGTGGAGAAGTCATTTGCCACGCCACGAGCGAGACGGGCGGCAGCGACATTGAGTTCGTGCACGCGGTCGGCGATGTCGTACTCGCCAAGGGGAATGGCGAATGCGCCGAACGTGTCGGTCTCGATGACATCGCAGCCGACCTCGAGATAGCGGGCGTGGACGTCAGCAATGACATCGGGTCGGGTGACGACGAGGAGTTCGTTGCATCCCTCGAGGTCGGCTCCGCCGAAGTCGTCGGCGGTCACACCGCTGGTCTGAATACACGTGCCCATGCCGCCGTCGAAAATGACGACACGTTCATGGATTGCTTCAAGGAAAGTGCTCACCGTGGATCTCCTGGCGATGGTCCGGGCGCGGAACGAGGATCGGATGTGATCTCGCCGCAAGCCGGGGCATCTTGCCCTACCCATCAGGTCAGCTTCGGCTCTCACACGGTAGCAGAGAGGCGTTCGAATCCGACGTTGGAGGCGAGTTCTGCGCGTTTCGGCCTCTAGGCTCACCTGCGTGAAGATCTACACGCGCAAAGGCGACGACGGCACCACTGGACTCCTCTACGGAGGTCG
>WLOT01000187.1 GCA_009699125.1 Actinomycetota bacterium | reverse complement strand
CGATGTTCGTGTTCCTGGTCGTTGCTTGCTCGGCGGCAAAGAGAAACTCGACGAGAAACTTGCTCGTGCTCGCGAATCTGGAAGCAGCGGCCAGAAGCAGCCTGCAATGGCAACCTTCGAAGCCACACGTCCCGCTGTTGGGGCACAGGCCCTTGGTGTTGCTCGAGCCGCTTACGAGTACTCACTTGAATACGCCAAAGAGCGTCAAGCCTTTGGTCGTCCGATCATCATGAACCAGTCGATTGCATTCAAGTTGGCTGACATGAAGACGGAAATCGACGCTGCTCGTCTTCTCGTGCATCGCGCCGCATGGATGGCTGCGAATCGCAAGGAATTCAAGGCCGGCGAAGGATCAATGTCGAAGCTCAAGGCCGGCGAAGTTGCCGTGTGGGTGACCGAACAGGCCATTCAGATTCTGGGTGGTTACGGCTACACCCGTGAGTATCCCGTCGAGCGGTGGCACCGTGACGCCAAGATCTTCACGATCTTCGAGGGCACTTCAGAGATTCAGCGACTGGTGATCAGCCGTAACATCTCTGGTCTTCGCATTCCGTAACTCGCTCACGTCATAGGGCGCGTCCAGCGCCGTTAGTTCGTGTGCTGCGAATACCACTGCTTCATCGCGGATTCGATTGCCGCGGTGACGGCCGGAGCCACGTACTTCGATCCTGCTGGAGAGTAGTGAAGGTGGTCAGGGCGAATTTCTTCGCCACTGGGCGTCTTGCCCTCGCAAATTCCTGTTCCGCACAGCACATCGTTGAGGTCGATTGAAAGTGTTGTGTCCGGGTGCGTCAGAGCAAAGTCGCGTTGGATTTTTCGCAATTGTGCGAATTTTCCGATGTTGGTTGCAGTGAGGCTGTCCTCATTCTTTTCTTCTGGGAACACCTGCGGGTCGGCCTGCGAAATGATGATGAGCGGTACGCCGTTCTCTGTGGCGATTGCAGCGGCTTTGCTGAGTTCAGCGTCGTAGAGCGCGACCCAGTCGGGTGATCCGAATGCGATCCACTTTCCATCGACGAGAACGTCGTAGGTGTCGCGGAGTGCGCCTGACCAGACAATGGCGTCGGGCGGGAACGATGCTGCGGCATCACGCCATTTGGTTTCCCACCCTGCGCAGGCCCCGCCACCGTCGCGCAGGATGCCGAACGACCGTGTTTGTTGTTGCATCATCGGACACTGCGCAATGCCTTTGTTCCAGATCACGATTCGGGACGGATCGAACGGCGAGTTGTAACCAGTTGGCCATGGGAAGGCGATTTGGCCACCCCCCATTGTCCAAATGACGGAATCGCCAAACCAGAGCAGCGAGACAGGAGGATCTGCGTTCTTCGCGGATCCAGCACTTGGCGCAATGGTGGAGGAGAACTCTGTTTGAGCGGGTGGAGCAGGCGCGGCAGCGAACCAGACGAATCCGACGACGATTGCGGTAATCCCAAGAGCTCCGAGTCCGACAAACACGCGGCTTGATCGTTTCGTGACAGCCGAGTCGGTCGATGCTGGTTTACGTCGCCGGAACGGCTGCTCAATGAGATACCAACTCAGCGCGGTGGCGATAGCGGTGAGGGCGACGCGAATGACGAAGAGTTCGATACGACCGGTGCGGTCGTCACTGAGGTGAAGACGTTCTCCCGTGACGAACACTTTGATTGGCCAGTGCCAGAGGTAAAGCCCGTACGAGACGAGGCCGAGTGTTCGGAACCAGCGAAAGCTCAGTGCCTTCGTAAAGAACGAATCGTGGCCATTGAGCGCGAGCACCACGATGCCGGTGGCGATGGCGATGAGAAGGAAGCCGCCGGTATAGAGCCAGTCGGAACGGAAGTCAGCGGTCGTTGCGATGCCGACGAGTACGGCAAGGCCAAGAAGTGCTGCGGTGGTGAGCGTGTTGCGGGCGAGACGGCGCGAGGGATTCACTGGCCATAGGCGAACAACGCAAGCAATCGCGATGCCAATGAAGAGAGCTTGCGACCGTGTGTCGGTGCCGAGGTAGACGCGTGATGGATCGGAACCGGGTGTGCGCAGAATCCACATGAGCGCACACGATGCGATGGCCCCGATAACAGCACCGATGAGTGCGACATGAGCGAGTCGGTGCACTCCGATGCGGCGCTTCAACAGAGCAATCGTTCCGATGAGGGCAATCGGAAATACCAGGTAGAACTGTTCTTCGACCGCAAGCGACCAGAAATGATTGAGGGGCGATTCGGTGCCGAACGCGGCTTGGTACGAGTTGTGCTGCGCGATCGACCACCAGTTCGCGATGTAGGTGAGTGACGCAACGGCGTGGCCCCGCAACGACGCATCGACGGATCCGTGATCAAGGATTCTGGCAATGACGACGACAACCACGATGGTGGCGATTGCGGCAGGTAGGAGTCGGCGGGCGCGTCGGGCAAAGAACCCGGACGCCGACATTGAATCTGTGCGGTGAACTTCTTCGAGAGCAAGCGACGTAATCAGGAAACCGGAAAGCACGAGGAAGATGTCGACCCCGAGGAATCCGGCAGGGACAAGTTCCGGAGCGAAGTGGTAGAGCACCACTGCCGCAACAGCGAGACCGCGCAATCCGTCAAGCGCGGGGATGTGCCTGAACGCCTTTGTGCCGGAGTCGGCGTTTGTTGTGTCTTCAGGCCGTCCGGTCATGTGAGAGCAACGGTAGCGAGCGCAGCAGCGAGACGGGAAGCACCCGGGTTACTGCGAAATGGCCCGGGCCTCATCGCGAAGATCGCGAAGAACCGCATCAAGATCAATCGTGGTGCAGGTTCGGTTCTCGACAACGGCCACCCCGTTGATCCATACGTCAACGACATCAGCCCGCGAAGCGGCGTAGACGATGGTCGAGATCGGGTCGTAGATCGGCGTAAGCGAGGGCGAGGATGGATCGAGGCGAACGAGGTCGGCCTTCTTGCCGACTTCAATAGAGCCGACATGTTGATCGATGCCAAGCGCCGCTGCGGAACCCATAGTTGCCATTCGCAGGATGGCTGCGGCGGGCAGGACTGTGGGATCAAGGCGGTTGCCTTTTTGGATGAGTGCAGCGACTCGCATGGCGGTGAACATGTCGAGATCATTCGACGACGATGGGCCGTCGGTGCCGAGGCCCACAGTCACGCCTGCGGCGAGCAACTCGGGAACACGACAGAACCCAGACGCCAATTTCATATTCGAACTTGGACAATGGGCGACCGCTGTGTGCGTTTCCGCCAGTCGTGCAATTTCTGCATCAGTAAGGACGACAGCGTGCGCAAGAACCGTGCCCTCGCGAAGGAGTCCGTTGTCGTCGAGTAACTCCACAGGTGTTCGCCCATAGCGTCCCTGGACATCGGCGACCTCACCAGCATTTTCTGAAGCGTGGATGTGAAAGCGCGCACCCTCTTTGGCGGCAAGGCCACCGACGTCAGCAAGTTGTTCGGGGTCCATCGTGTAGGTGCCGTGAGCGAGGATCCATGAATGTGGGGCCGATGCATTCGCGTTCGCAAGCCGTTGTTGAAATGGAACGTTGTCGGGACCGTTCGATCCAATGAAAATTGGTCCGGTCTGTAGCCGGAAGCGGGCCTTTGCTGCTTCGTCGAGGCTGGCATCGGCGTGCCAATACATGTCGAGTGCTGAGGTGCAGCCTGAGAGCATCGCT
>WLOT01000186.1 GCA_009699125.1 Actinomycetota bacterium | reverse complement strand
GATGCTGTGCTCCTGGAGGTTGTGTCCTTCACCGGGGATGTAGGCAGTGACTTCCATGCCGGAAGACAAACGAACACGAGCAACCTTGCGGAGTGCGGAGTTCGGCTTCTTCGGCGTAGTCGTATAGACGCGCGTGCACACGCCCCGACGCTGCGGAGCGCCCTTGAGGGCCGGGGTCTTGCCCTTTGCGGGCTTCGACTGGCGGCCCTTACGGACCAACTGCTGAATGGTGGGCACAACGAACCTTTCTGGCGTTCATATCGCGACAGGGACCGGCCCCGAAGCGGAGGGCAAGGTTAGGGGGGTCAGCCCGTTCTGGGCAAACCCCCCGAAACCGGGACTACATCGACTCTTCGGAAGAGCCGCTTTCTTCAGTGTTTTCAATGGCTTCAGCCACGGGAAGATCGATGACCTGAGCATCGGGGAGCTCTTCGCCTGCTTCGGCAAGATCGCCAGCGCCGGCAACCATCTCAGCAGCCATGGCTGCTTCGGCTGCCGCGTCGGCAAGTGCGGCCATTTCGTCAATGTCGACTGGAGCCGGAGCGATGACATCGCCAGCCATGCGGTTGGCGAGGAGATCGGCAAGATCGCCAGCCTCGTCGTCGTCACCGGATGACCAGAACTCCATCGGCTGGTACTCGGGTGCCGCGGTGGAAATATCGCGGTACTTCGCCATGCCGGTACCGGCAGGGATGAGCTTGCCGATGATGATGTTCTCCTTGAGGCCGAGCAGCGAATCCGAACGGGACTCGATGGCGGCTTCGGTGAGCACTCGGGTGGTCTCCTGGAAGGAGGCCGCCGACAGCCACGAATCGGTGGCAAGCGATGCCTTGGTGATACCCATGATTTCGGGGCGACCCTCGGCGGGCTGCTTGCCTTCCATCACGAGTGCACGGCTGGCATCGCGGTACACCTTGGAGTCGACGCGCTCGCCCGGAAGGAAATCGGAATCGCCGGCTTCCTGCACAGTGATCTTGCGCGTCATCTGACGAACGATGAGTTCGATGTGCTTGTCGTGAATCGGCACACCCTGATCGCGGTACACCTTCTGTACCTCGGTGACGAGGTACTGCTGGGTTTCCTGCACGCCCTTGATCTCGATGAGTTCCTTGGGATCGCGAGGACCGTCGACGATGGGATCGCCTGCGACGATTTCTTGTCCGTCGGTGACTTCGAGACGAGCAAGACCCGAAACGATGTACGCCTCTTCGGTGCCGTCATCGGCAACAACCGTGATGACACGACCCTTGCCTTCGTCTTCACCGATACGAACAACACCAGTGAGTCGCGAGAGCGTCGCCTTGCCCTTCGGGCTGCGAGCTTCGAACAACTCAACAACGCGCGGCAGACCGCCGGCGAGGTCGGTACCAGCAACACCACCGGTGTGGAAGGTACGCATGGTGAGCTGAGTGCCAGGCTCGCCGATCGACTGTGCAGCGATAACGCCAACGGCTTCGCCAACTTCGATGAGCTTGCCGGTTGCAAGCGAAAGTCCGTAACACGCAGCCGATACACCGAGATCGGAATCATCGGTAAGCGGTGAGAGCACACGAACTCGCGTGACCTGCTGATCGTCACGAAGAAGTGCAACTTCGTCGTCGCCGAGGACGGTGCCCTTTGCAAGGACCGTGCCGTCGGAAAGCGTGACGTCATCGGCGAGTGTGCGACTGAAGAGACGAGTCTCAAGCCACGCACGCTTGCCGGGACGGTCGGCTTCGATGTCTTCGATCCAGATACCACGGACCGGACCACCAGAAGCGAAGGGATCTTCATCGTTGATGATGAGTTCCTGCGCAACGTCGACGAGTCGACGGGTGAGGTAACCGGAGTCAGCGGTACGAAGAGCGGTATCGACAAGACCCTTACGAGCACCAGGCGTCGAGATGAAGTACTCGAGCATCGTGAGGCCTTCACGGAAGTTCGACTTGATCGGACGAGGAATCATGTCGCCACGAGGGTTCGCCACAAGACCGCGCATACCGGCGATCTGGCGAACCTGCATCATGTTTCCGCGTGCACCCGAACCGACCATCATGTCGATCGGGTTGAACTTGTCTTCCTTGAGGCTGGCTTCCATCGCAACACGAACTTCGTCGGTTGCTGTGGTCCAGATCTCAACTTCCTTCTGACGACGCTCACCATCAGTGATGATGCCGCGACGGAACTGGGTCTCGACCTTCTCTGCTTCCTTCTCGTGACGATCCAGAATTTCCTTCTTGACCGCAGGCGTCTTGACGTCTTCGATCGAGATGGTGAGACCGGACTTGGTCGCGTAGCGGTAGCAAAGGTCCTTGATGCGGTCGAGACTTCCGGCCACATCTGCCTTGTCGTAGTTGTGCGCAAGTTCGTCGACGATGCGACCCATTGCCTTCTTGTCGATACGCGCGTTCTGGAACTCGAAGCCCTTGGGCAGCGTCGTATTGAAGAAGATTCGACCAGCGGTCGTGGTGCGGTAGGTCTTGCGACCGGCCTCTTCACCAACGACGTGATCTGGGTGGCGGTACTGGATCAGCGAATGCAGCTCGATGTCGCCAGCTTCGTAGGCACGCTCGATCTCTTCGAGGTTGCGGAACACGCGACCTTCGCCCGAACCACCGTTGACTTCTTCAGTCAGGTAGTAGGCACCAATGATCATGTCCTGTGTCGGGGTGACGAGCGGACGACCATCGGCCGGCGAAAGGATGTTGTTCGCCGAAAGCATGAGCACGCGGGCCTCGGCCTGCGCTTCTGCTGACAGCGGAAGGTGGACAGCCATCTGATCGCCGTCGAAGTCAGCGTTGAACGCTGCGCAAACGAGCGGGTGAATCTGAATGGCCTTGCCTTCAACAAGAACTGGCTCGAAGGCCTGGATGCCAAGACGATGCAACGTAGGAGCACGGTTCAGCATGACCGGGTGTTCCTTGATGACATCTTCGAGAACGTCCCACACCTGCGGACGACGACGTTCGACCATGCGCTTTGCAGACTTGATGTTCTGCGCAAGTTCGGCGTCGACAAGCTTCTTCATGACGAACGGCTTGAACAGTTCGAGCGCCATGAGCTTCGGCAAACCGCACTGATGCAGTTTGAGGGTCGGACCAACCACGATGACCGAACGGCCGGAGTAGTCGACGCGCTTACCGAGAAGGTTCTGACGGAAGCGACCCTGCTTGCCCTTGAGCATGTCGGAAAGTGACTTAAGCGGACGGTTGCCAGGACCGGTAACCGGACGGCCACGACGACCGTTGTCGAACAACGCGTCGACAGCTTCCTGAAGCATGCGCTTTTCGTTGTTCACGATGATCTCGGGAGCACCAAGATCAAGAAGACGCTTCAGACGGTTGTTCCGGTTGATGACGCGACGGTAGAGATCGTTGAGATCGGAGGTCGCGAAGCGGCCACCATCGAGCTGCACCATCGGGCGAAGTTCCGGCGGGATCACCGGGACGACGTCGAGGATCATTGCGCGCGGGTCGTTGATACGACGACCGTTTTCGTCACGACGGTTAAAGGCCGTAACGATCTTGAGGCGCTTGATGGCCTTCTGGCGCCGCTGCGCGCTGAGCGGCTTGCGGCCGCTCGAGTTGTGGTCGATGGCGCCACGCAGCTTGATCTCTTCCTCATCGAAGTCGATGCGGTCGATCAGTTGCTTGATGGAATCGGCACCGGTGCCGCCCTCG
>WLOT01000185.1 GCA_009699125.1 Actinomycetota bacterium | reverse complement strand
TGACAGGTTGCGGTTCCCTTTTGGGGACCATGGGCCTGACCGTTGATCATGAGGCCACAAGTGCCACAGATGCCTTCACGACAATCACTATCGAACGTGATCGGCTCATGGCCATTGTCGATGAGGTTTTCGTTGACGAGGTCGAGCATTTCGAGGAAAGACATTTCGTCCTTCACATCGGTTGCTTCGTAGGTCTCGAAATGGCCGGAATCGGTAGGACCGCTCTGGCGCCAGACCTTGAGTGTGAGATTCACAATGGCTCCTGGTTACTTGTAACTGCGCTCGACGGGCTTCACGGTTTCAAACACAAGAGGCTCTTTGTGAAGAGTCGCGGCTTGGCCGGATCCTTCCCATTCCCATGCGCCGACAAACGAGAAGTTCTCGTCATCACGCTTGGCTTCGCCTTCTTCGGTCTGATGCTCAACACGGAAGTGACCACCACAGGACTCTTCACGCATAAGTGCATCGCGGCACATCAATTCGCCGAGTTCGAAGAAGTCAGCGACGCGGCCGACCTTTTCGAGTGACTGGTTGACGCCATCTGGATCGCCGAGCACACGAACGTTCTTTTCGAACTCTTCGCGCAATGCGGGGATTTCGGAGAGTGCCTTCTCAAGACCGTTCTTGTCGCGGGCCATGCCGCAGTAATCCCAAACGATCTTGCCGAGTTCACGGTGGTAGTACTCCGGCGACTTGGTGCCACCAACGTTGATCCAACGGCGCATGTCGTCTTGCACGGTTGCCACTGACGTAGCGAACGCGGGATCGTCGGTGCCTACCGGGGTCTTGCCGAGCAAGCCAGCGAGGTAATCGCCGATCGTGTTCGGGGCAACGAAGTAGCCGTCGGCCAGACCCTGCATGAGGGCCGAAGCGCCAAGACGGTTTGCGCCGTGATCGGAGAAGTTGGCTTCACCGAGTGCGTACAGGCCAGGGATGTTGGTCATGAGGTTGTAATCAACCCATAGACCACCCATTGTGTAGTGAGAGGCCGGGTAGATGCGCATCGGCATCTTCATCGGGTTCTCGTCGGTGATGCGCTCGTACATGTCGAACAAGTTGCCGTAACGCTCAAACACAACGTTCTCGCCGAGACGGCCAATTGATTCGGCGAAGTCGAGATACACGCCGTTCTTGATCGGGCCAACACCGCGTCCTTCGTCAACAACCTGCTTCGCGTTACGTGACGCAATGTCACGAGGTGCGAGGTTGCCGAAGGACGGGTACTTGCGCTCAAGGAAGTAGTCGCGGTCCTCTTCCGGAATGTTTTCCGGAGCACGGTTGTCGTCGAACTGCTTCGGGACCCAAATGCGGCCGTCGTTTCGAAGCGATTCCGACATAAGCGTGAGCTTCGACTGGAATTCGTCGCTGGCCGGAATGCAGGTGGGGTGGATCTGTGTGTAGCAAGGGTTCGCGAACAACGCGCCCTTCTTATGCGCTCGCCAAGCGGCCGTGACATTCGAGTTCATGGCGTTGGTGGACAAGTAGAAGGCGTTGCCGTAACCGCCGGTGCAAAGCAGCGTGGCGTGACCCGCCCAGCTCTTGATGTCGCCGGTGACGAGATCGCGAGTGACGATGCCTGCAGCAACGCCGTCCTTGGTGACGACATCGAGAAGCTCGGTCTTGGTATGGAGTTCTACACGACCAAGCGATACCTGCTGCATGAGGGCCTGGTAGGCACCGAGCAGAAGCTGCTGACCGGTTTGGCCACGTGCGTAGAACGTACGACTGACCTGTGAACCACCGAACGAACGGTTGTCGAGAAGACCGCCGTACTCGCGAGCGAAGGGAACGCCCTGCGCAACGCACTGATCGATGATGTTGACACTGACTTCGGCCAAGCGATGAACGTTGGACTCGCGTGAACGGAAGTCGCCGCCCTTGACCGTGTCGTAGAACAAACGATGAACGCTGTCGCCATCGTTCTTGTAGTTCTTCGCACCGTTGATGCCGCCCTGTGCGGCGATTGAATGTGCACGACGCGGTGAGTCATGGAAGGTGAAGCACTTCACCTGGTAGCCGAGTTCGGCGAGTGTGGCTGCTGCGGCGGCGCCGGCAAGACCGGTGCCAACCACGAGCACAGTGAACTTCCGCTTGTTCGCGGGGTTCACGAGTTTCATGTTGAACTTGTGACTGGTCCAACGGTCCTCAATGGGACCGGAGGGGACCTTGGAGTCGAGAGTGATTGTGCTCATCTGTTGCTCCTTCAGCCGACCACGCCGGTAAGCACGGCGATGGGGAATGTGATGTTGACGCCAGCCACAAGAATCGCGAAGCCCGCAGCAAAGCCGCGTCGGATCGGATTGTGGCGGGGATTGAACTGGGCGCTCATGGAACCGAGGCTCTGGAAGATGCTCCAGGCGCCGTGGTAGAGGTGAAACCCGAGTGCGATGTTCGCGATGATGTACAGCGCGGCAACAGGGGCACGGTCGAGGCTTGTGGCGACATTCCCATAGGGATTGCCGTTCTCGAAGTCTGGGTTGGCCCAGCCCCACGTCATGTCGGCGAGATGCCAAAGCAGGAACAGACCAACGATGATGCCGCTCCAACGCATCGTGCGCGCTGCCCAGTTCACGGCCACGTAGTCACGTGGTGACTTGTAGTTGACCGGTCGGGCCTTGCGATTGATGCGGGTCAGCGCATAGGCCGACTGGATATGCAGCGCGAATGCGCCGATAAGACCGAGACGCAGAATCCACAGGACACCAGTAGGCGGAATGATCGGGACGAGCAACTGACGCAAGAACTCTGCGTAGTGGTTGAAGTCCTCGGCCCCGAGATACATCTTGAGGTTGCCGATCATGTGGAAGAGCACGAACCCCATCAGCATGATGCCGGTGAGAGCCATGATCCATTTCTTGCCCACTGAGGACTTGTAAAGGTCGACAATGGCGAAATTGCTGCGTCGGTTGGCCTTGCGGATCGTGGGGGACGAGATGCCCGGAGTGATCGCCGGCGGTTCCTTGGTTGCTGTCACGAGCAGACCTTTCCTAAAAGAGGCTGTGACTGGAAAGTGGCAAGGACAGACACCGTCTGGCCGAGCAGGATCACGCTACTCACCGGCAAAGGCGAGGGGCGAACTGTGCGCAGGCAGATTCGTCACTCGGCTCGCCCGCCGAGGGGGCCGCGGCGATAGGTTGAGTCGTCCATCGTCCGGCCATCGGGTCCGGCAGGGGAGGAAACGATGTCAGAGCGGCCAACCACTCTCGGAGAATTGCGTGCGTCGGGCTGGGTCAGCCGCCCGGTCAAAGAAGAACTCCGTCAGAACGCCATTGTGCGAATCATCGCCGGCGAACCGCTCTTCGACAGCGGTCTGGGTTATGAGGACACCGTCCTTCCCCAGCTCGAGAACGCCATTCTCGCTGGCCACGACGTGATCTTCCTGGGTGAGCGAGGCCAGGCCAAGACTCGCATGATCCGTTCACTCACCAATCTGCTCGACGAATGGATGCCGATCGTCGCCGGTTCCGAGATCAACGACGACCCCTACGCCCCTGTCTCCAAGCCCGCTCGCGACCTCGTGGCCGAAATGGGCGACGCCACTCCAATTAGCTGGGTGCACCGAGACGAGCGCTACGGCGAGAAGCTCGCCACCCCCGATACCTCGATCGCCGATCTCATCGGCGAGGTCGATCCCATCAAAATCGCCGAGGGTCGACATCTTTCCAATGAAGAGACCATCCACTTCGGCCTCGTGCCCCGCACCAACCGCGGCATCTTCGCCATCAACGAACTT
>WLOT01000184.1 GCA_009699125.1 Actinomycetota bacterium | reverse complement strand
GAAGGTCACGACCTCGCACTCGAGGCGTTCCTTAGACGGGTAGTCATGAACATCCTGGTGATTGGAGCAGGTGGTGTCGGCGCCTCGATGGCGTCCATCGCCGAAGACCGTTCCTTCTTCTCATCGTTCACGCTTGCCGATATTTCGGTTGAGTCGGCACAGCGTGCGATCGATGAACTCGATGATCCTGGGCGGTTCCGCGCCGCGCGCGTCGATGCTCGAAACGAAGCCGACATTGTTGCTTTGATCGCTGAGTGCAACGCCGACATTGTCGTGAACGCATGCGACCCGCGTTTGAACGAACCAATCTTCAATGCATGTTTCACCGCAGGTACGAATTATCTCGATATGGCGATGAACCTCAGCGAGCCGCATGCGACCGACCCGTACAACCAGGTCGGAGTTCCGCTTGGTGCGGCGCAGCTTGCTGCTGACGAAGCCTGGCGCGAGAAGGGTTTGCTGGCGATCGTCGCAATGGGCGTTGAGCCAGGCCTCTCCGACATTTTTGCTCGATACGCCGCCGATCATCTCTTCGACACGATCGACGAAATCGGAATCCGCGATGGTTCCAACCTTTCGATCGATGGCTATGACTTTGCGCCGACCTTTTCGATTTGGACAACGATCGAAGAATGCCTCAACCCACCGTTGATTTGGGAAAAGAAGCGGGGCTTCTACACGACTGAATGCTTCAGTGAGCCAGAGGTCTTCAATTTCCCTGCGGGTATCGGCCCGATTGAGTGCGTCAACGTTGAGCACGAGGAAGTTCTTCTTGTTCCGCGGGAAGTCGATTGCGAGCGCGTCACGTTTAAGTACGGACTCGGTGCCGAGTTCATCGACTGGTTGAAGACCTTCGCGTATTTGGGCCTGGACTCAACTGAAAAAATCAAAGTCGGCGATGCAATGGTGGCGCCGCGCGATGTTCTTGCGTCGTTGCTTCCAAATCCTGCCGAACTTGGCCATCTCATGCATGGAAAGACATGCGCAGGTACATGGGTGCGTGGAACGTTCGATGGCGCGCAACGAGAGGTGTACCTGTACCACGTTGCCGACAACGAAACGACAATGCGCGACTGGGGTTCGCAAGCAGTGTTGTGGCAAACGGCGATCTGTCCGGTGGTCGCGATCGAACTATTGGCCAGCGGTGGTTGGGTAGGTACTGGTGTGCGTGGGGCCGAGGCCTTCGATGCTGCTCGGTACCTCAACCTTCTCGGCGAGTACGGCTCGCATCACGGCATTCTTGAGATGGGGCCAGGCCTATGGCCGAGCCCGAAGGCAACGGGCCAGCCCGGCTGGGACCGACCTGTGAAGCGAGCGATCAAGCCCTAAGCGGTTGATTCAGCGGCCGTAGGTCGTTGTGGGTGTTGAGGTCTGGGGGACACCCAAGTTGTCCAGCGCCGCCCATACCCAATGCATTTCACGTTGCGATTCGGGTACGGCAACGTCAGAGCCGCGTTGATCAAAAACGAAGACGATGCCGTATCCGTTTCGGGAACGATCAACCCACGGGTAGAAGCCGTACGCGCCGTTGCCGCTAGTGATGACGCCAACGTCATCGGTCGTGGTGACGTCGCGCCAAGTTCCTAATCCGTAGGTGGGGATACCAGTTGTTTGTACCGCGGCATCGGCGTTCGTGTTCAACCCTTTGACGGAGTCGGTTTCCATTTCGAGCACGGACTGCTCAGTGAGAACCTGAACCCCATTGAGCTGGCCACGATTGAAGATCATCTGAACGAATTTCCCGTAATCATTCAGCGTCGATTCGGCTGACGCGGCGGGGACGGGGTTCGACTCGGTGGGGTAGTAGTTGCCATCGAATCTTGTATGAATCATCCCGACTGGATTCGCGATTCGTGATTCAAATGCTTTTTCAAACGATTGTCCGGTAACAACTTCGATGACCCGGCCGGCAACCGAGAAGCTCGTGTTGCCATAGGAAAACTTTGTTCCCGTTGCGTATGCAGGTTTCTGTGCTGCGACTGTCCTCACACACTGTTCAAGCGTTTGCTGTTCTTCCCAAATGCAACTTGCTTGAGCGATTCCCGATGTATGCGAAAGTAACTGGCGGATGGTGGCGTTTCCGATAGCGCCGGTGAACTCGGGGAGAAACTTCGAGACTGGATCGTCAAGCGAAACTTTGCCCTCGTCGACAAGCGTCATCATCGTTGCGGCGGTAAGCCACTTACTTGCCGAGGCAATGGGAATTACTGTTTCGTTTGTGTAGGCCCCGTACATCGTGTTTCGGTACTCGGTATCATTCGCAACAACAAGAAGCCCTGCGCCATCAAGATTTTCGCTACTGACTCGCGCTTTCATGGCCGAATCAATCTCGCCAAAGGTTTTGGGTGTGGCAGACGGATTTGAATTTGTTGTCGAGCCGCAGCCAGCAGTCACGATGCACAGGAGCGCAATCAGTGCCGCGATTCGAAACGGTGTCGCGAGTGTTTGGCGGTGACGGAGCAGAGTTTCGATGTCGCGAGTCTTACCCGTTGTGTGCGTTACGCGGAGGCGCCTGCTGATGCCGGTGAAATCGAACTCGTGGTAGTTGAGTTGCTGCTTCCTGACGAAGTGCTTCCGGGCAGAACCGGGCAGCCGTTCTCGTCAAAGGTGATTCCGCCCCTGTCCTGCTGGCCATTTGGGGGTGTCCCAAAATCGTTGCCCCCTTGTGGTCGTTGACCGCTGGGCGCTCCGCCGCCCTGGCTCGGGCCGCCTTGGGGGAGTTGGGGGAGATTCGGACACTTTGACGGGTCGAACTGTGGGAAGCCGCCTGATCCTCCTTGGTTTCCCGGTCCACCATTTGCACCAGGACCGACCATCGAACCGCCGCCACCGCCGATCGACATCGAGGCCCACGAACTGTTCACGGTGTTGATGAACTCGTGGCCACCAAAGGCGAACAGTGCAACGAGGGCGAGAATGCCGATTACCGCGGGCATCCGGGTGAACAGCCATGCAACCAGTAAGGCAATGGCACCGAGCGCAGGGAGATAGAAGCGAACGGTGCTGTACACCGGTTGCGACATTCCGCCCATCGCCGGGCCACCGCCGCCGCCGAAACTGGGGGCTCCACCCGCGCGACCGCCGCCGAAGCCTCCGCCGAGGTTCGCGGTCCATTCGTACGCCGAATACATCACCCAGGTTGCGGCCCACGTAACGACAAGAAAGCTCCCGATCCAGCGATCAATCGTCGCAGGTGAGGGGTCAATTGCTTGGTTGGTTTCAGGAAGTTCAGCGAACTCGCCTTGGCTCTCGGCGAGCGCAGCCTCTTGTGACGATGTGTTTTTCGAACGCTCACGAACTGCATGAATGATTTGCACCGCGATCAAGACGGCAACCGCAGCGAGACCGATGACGAACACTGGCATTGCCTGCCAAAGACGGCCGGGCATGATGCGCAAATTTGGCGAAATTGCGCTTGTCGAGAATTGCACCGTGCTTGCGTTGTAGCCCGTCGAAAACGGTCCATCGAAATACGCAGCGTTATAGGCAAGTGAAGCGATTAGCGGCGGGAGCGATGCAATGGCCCACCACAAGAGCGTCGACCAGCCAAGTTTCCATTTGGGTCGGAGACAGACGATCAATGCAAAGACTGCGGCAACTCCGAGAACAGCAGCGCTTGTGTAGCGGACGGAAACAGCGAGGCCGAAGGAGAAGAATGCCAGCGCACCCACGATTGTCCGAATACGGCGCGATCGATCAAGTGCAACAACACTCCAAATGAGTAGCCCAAGCCCGGCGGCAATGAGTGATGCATCAGT
>WLOT01000183.1 GCA_009699125.1 Actinomycetota bacterium | reverse complement strand
TCGCCAACAACAACAAGAAGTGGGATGCCACCAAGCTTGGCGGCCGTTTCGCTTCTGAGGTGTTCCAGGTCGCTCCCACCGGTATCAACTTCTTGCAGGCCTGAATTCATCAGTTGGATCGAATTGACGGAAGGGCGGCCCTCGGGTCGCCCTTCTTTCGTTCGGCGCTGTCCGCTATCTGAACGGAAGACCGATTCTCGTTACCATTGTGGAATGGCGATGAAATTAGTGGGCGAGAAGCCCAAGCGGTATAGCCGGGCCGAAGCAACTCGAATGTTTATCGATGCTGCCAGCAAGGCGATGGACAAGAAGCCGCTCCCGGATATCACGATGCAGGAAATCGCTGACAAGATCGGGCTGAATCACGGCTACGTCCACAGATATTTCGGTACTCGCCTCGACCTCTTCGCTGCCGTCGCCGACGACCTCTCGCAAAAGATTGTCGATGTCGTCACGGCCGAACAACAGCGTCGTGGAACGCCAGGCGAATCGTCAGGCAGTCTCGATAATTCGCTCGTCGAACTCGCTCGACCATATTTCTCCAAGCGCGGCAAACTCCTTCAGTACTTGATCATCTGCGGAGTTCCACAGAAACGGTTTGCCGAGTCAACGCGATTGCAGATTCAGCTCGCGGCCGACAATCTCATGACGCTCGGAATCAACGAACGAATGGCAACGGCACTGGCGATCAAGTTGACCGCTTTGATCTGGGCGAACGGCTCATACGTCGACGCCCTCGGCGTCACGAAGGATGAAGTAGCCGACGTTGAAGCGCTGGCGTTTGCTGAACTTCGACTTGCGACGAAAACTTCGAAAGAGCTTGGCTGGTAGTTCGTTAGAGCAACGAGCGCGGGTCAAGGTCACGAATCGCTGCGCACGAACGCGTGATCATCGAGGAAAACATCGCGTTTGATGCATCAGATGGTGTTGCAGTTGCGTAAACCGCGCCCAATACGGTGACAAGCGGACCTTGCGGGGTGCCGAGTCGGTAGTCGTCGAAGCATTGTTCGAGGGTGATGTCGACGCCGTGCTTTGTGATGGCGTCGTGATAGGTGGCGACGAGTTCACGCTCGTTTGCTCGACGCAGTTCGGTATCGAGACCGAGCCCGAGGAAGTACCCGAGATCACGACCAGCAAAACCGAGACCGATCGTTTGCCAATCAAGAGTGGTGATAGGCGAACCATTCGGAGAAATCATCAGATTGTCGGGACGGAAGTCTCCGTGGATGAGTGTGAGGTTGGTGAGTCGCGAGAGGAGCCAGTCGCCCATCCAGGTTGAAAGGTCGTTGAGCGTCTCGATGTCGTCGGATGACATCCACTCGCCAAATTGAGCGACGAACTGAGGAACGGCTCCGGCGAAGATCTGTGCGTGGAAACCTGCGCCGTCCTCGGAGGGCGGGCGCAGTGCAGGAATTTCGAGGAGAGATGCATGGCCCCAACGAGGGCCGTGGAGTCCGGCCATTTCGCGCAACGCAACATGAGCCTCGGGAACGGTGACACCGGGAATCTGCGCTCCGGGTTCGGCAGGCGCAAGGTCATCAAGCAAGAGAACGAACGACACCGAATCGTCGGTGATCGTGGCGTACCAACACTTCGGGATTCGAATATCGACGGTGGAACCGATCGAGGTGTACCAGAGATACTCGCCGCGGTAGCCATCGGCAATCAGCGTTCGAGTTTCCGGATCGCCACCTGCCATCTTCGCCACGAACGATTTCGGGAGCCCGTTCGCCGGGTCGGCCCACTCGATTGTGAGCCTCCAGGACTGACCCATCTGGCCCGTGCCGACACGAAGAGCGGTGACGTTCGTGACCTCTGATCCGAGGGCAGCGCTCAACCAAGCGCCGTCGATATCAGAGATCTCGTCGGTGGGAGGCGAAGCGGGAAGATTCGTGGGTACAGACACGGCACACCTCAGGTGTGAGAGCGGGTGGAGATTGGCTACCGTAGGCGAATCGCCCCGGGGGAATCGGGGCAGATCCACTGAGGGGGAACAATGACCGAGATCACCACGGTGTTCGACGCTGACAATCACTATTACGAACCGATGGACGCGTTCACTCGTTATATCGAGCCCGAGTTCAAGCGCCGTTGTATGCAGTGGGCCGAAGTAAATGGTCGCCAAATGTTGCTTGTTGGCGGCAAGATCAATCGGTTCATCCCGAATCCAACGTTCGACATGCTTTCGGCGCCGGGCAGCCTCGAGCAGTACTTCCGTGGTCGCAACCCGAAGGGCGACAGCGTCAAGGATCTCTTTGGCGAGCTGCTTCCGTGCGATCCGTCGTACCGAGATCGTGAAATTCGCTTGAAGACAATGGACAGCTTGAACGTCGAAGGCGCTCTGTTCTTCCCGACGCTTGCGGTTGGAATGGAACAAGCGCTTGGCGACGACCTTCCTGCCGCGCAGGCTGCATTCCGCGCCTTCAATCGCTGGCTCGAAGAGGATTGGGGATTCGCATACGAAGACCGCATCTTCTCGACTCCGTACATCGTGTTGTCTGACGTTGACAATGCAGTGGCCGAACTTGAGTGGGCACTTGATCGCGATGCGCGCGTTGTCCTTGTCGGTACCGGACCAGTTCGCACCGATGAAGGATTGAAGTCGCCAGGGGATCCGCGCTTCGATCCGTTCTGGGCGCGCGTTCAGGAATCAGGCGTCACGATCGTGTATCACGGCGGCGCAAACGCGTACTACGACCTCATCACCATGTGGGGCGAGAAGTCGGAGATGGAAGCGCATAAGTTCGAGCCACTTCGTCAGGCGCTCTCGCACGACGCAGTTGCCGACACATTTGCTGCACTCATCCTCCACGGCGATATGGATCGATTCCCGAACATTCGATTCGCCACTGTGGAAACCGGTGCGAACTGGGTACGTCCGCTTCTTAAGCGTTTCGGCAAGATCTATGGCCAGACTCCGTCGATGTTCGCGAACAATCCGGTCGAACAGTTCAAGCAGAACGTTTGGGTGTCGCCGTTCTATGAAGACGATCTTGATCTTCTTCGCGACACACTTGGTGCCGACCGACTGATGTTGGGTTCTGACTGGCCACACACCGAAGGCATGGCTGATCCATTCACGTTCATCACCGATCTCACCGAAGCTGGTTTCAGCGCTGATGAACAGCAATTGATCATGTACGACAACTGCAAGTCTCTGACGGTTCGTCGGCCTGCTTGAGACCTGACCGAATAATTCGCAATCAATCGAAGGAGTTGGCATGAAGGCACGTGCAGCAATGTTGTGGAGTCCGGAAGACACCGCATGGTCGGTCGAGGACGTCGAGATTGACGAGCCGAAGGGCGCGGAATTGCTAGTGCGAAATGTTGCATCTGGCCTTTGCCATTCCGACGAACACTTCATCACCGGAGACATGCCTCACGGCGGCTATCCCTGGATCGCTGGCCACGAAGGTGCGGGCATCGTTGAAGCTGTCGGTCCCGACGTGCGTGGCTTCGCTCCGGGTGATCACGTCGTGTTCTCCTTTGTCGCAGTGTGCGGGCAGTGCCCCTCGTGTGCCGACGGCCATTCCAACCTTTGTGACAATGGGTCCATGGTCATGGGCGGCCGAATGCTTGATGGCACTTCGCGTATTCATGTGAAGGGCCAAGACGCGCTCATCATGGCCGGTCTCGGAACCTTCGCGACTCATTCCGTTGTTCACGAGTGGTCGGCAGTGAAGGTGCTTCCTGATCTTCCGCTCGACAAGATTGTGCTCCTTGGCTGTGGCGCCACGACCGGCTGGGGTTCGTCGGTCTATGCGGCTGAAGTGAAGCCCGGTGACAACGTCGCCGTTATTGG
>WLOT01000182.1 GCA_009699125.1 Actinomycetota bacterium | reverse complement strand
TGAGGATGTGCTTGGTCAGGTTGTCTGGGCAACGATCCATCCAACGGTGACGCCGCATCCTGACGTCATCACGATCGCGGGTCAGAAACTTCCAATGACTGGTTCAGACGCGTTGGCCTATGTGGGCTGGGCGGTGCTTTTGTTCAGTGCCGGATTCGCTATGGAACTGCTCAGACGTCGGCGCTTGAGCTGAGTTCGCAGTAGCAAGGTTCGAAGCCAAAACTCGCTAGGGTCTTCTCTCGTTCGATTGGCGGGGGAGACCCAGTGAGTATCAACCTGCTGGTCCTTGGGATTGCAACCACGATTTCTCCGTTGTTCGTCATCGCCGCAGTGTTGATGATGTCTGAATCGGAAAAGGTGCGGACCGCTTGGGCTGCCGCCTTCGGCTGGGCAGTTTCCATCGGTGTTTGCTGTGCTGCGATGGTCGTTCTTGGTGGCGCGGTGCATGACTCAGGGTCTGGCCATCGCAAACACTGGTGGCTCGGCGCGATCGATCTCACTGTCGGTTTGGTCGTTGCCTACGTTGCAGTACGTGAACTGCGTCGCTCGCGAAGCAACACTGATCGTGATCTCCCGAAGTGGATGAACCGAGTCGGCACGATGTCGGTGGTCACCGCGTTCGGGTTGGGTCTTTTCTTGCCTGCCAACGTGCTCGCCTACGCCGCCGGCAGCGAAATAGTCCAGCAACATTTTCACGGCGCAGAGAAGTGGGTAGCCGTTGGTCTCTATGTGCTCATAGGTTCACTGCTGGAAGTGATACCCGTGCTGTACCTCACGGTTCGCCCGAAGAGTCGTGAACGACTACTGAGTACCTGGCATCGATGGCTCGACAATCACTGGCAACAAGTGCTGGTGGTCCTGTTTAGCGTCGTGTCGGTGTTCTTGATCGTGAAAGGCGCGATCGCGATTTTGCGGGCCTGACAACTAGCCGTCGATGACGATGTTCTCGATACCGATTGCCGGCTCGGGATAGGCCATATCCAGTGACTCGAGCTTGTCAATGAGCAGCTGAGAGATCACAAGGTTCCGATACCACTTGCGATCCGATGGAATGACGTACCACGGCGAATTCTTGGTGGAAGTTTCGGCAAGAGCCTGTTCGTAGGCATCGGTATAGGCGTCCCAATGCGCACGCTCGGCGACATCGCCATGTTCGAATTTCCAGTGCTTCGCGGGGTTATCAAGTCGTTCCTGCAGCCGGGCTCGTTGTTCGTCTTTCGAAATGTGGAGGAACAGTTTCACGATGGTCGTTCCCTCGTCGGCCAGCATCTGTTCGAAGCCGCGAATGTGTTCATAACGTCGTTCCCAGACGACCTTCGGAACGAGATCGTTCACGCGCACAACGAGAACATCTTCGTAGTGGCTGCGATTGAAAATGACGATGCGACCGTTGCGCGGCGTGTGTTCATGCACACGCCATAAATAATCGTGAGCAAGTTCGACATCGTTTGGGCGCTTGAAATCTTTGACCTTTACGCCGACAGGATTGATCGTGCGGAAGACATGTTTGATAGTTCCGTCTTTGCCGGAAGTGTCCATGCCCTGCAAGATGATGAGCATCTTGTGTTTCGACTCGGCATAGAGCATTGCTTGGAGATCAGCGAGCTGTTCGTTAAGTGAAGGAAGCAGAGCGGCACCCTCTTGTTTGTCGCCACTAAAGCCATCAGTGGCACTGGTTGACCACTTGCTGAGGTCGACCTTCGAATCTGGTTTGACTCGATACTCATCAGGGTTGATCCGGTTGGAGCTCATGATTTGTCCTTCCGGCTGCCGAGTCGGCGGCCAACCATCATGCCCAGCGATCGGGCGGCATCATCGAGCGTGGGTTTCGGCTCGCTTTTCGTTTCTTCGGCACCTGATGACGTGGAGCCTGACTTCTTCGATCGTCCAGTGACTTTGGCGAGACTGTTGCCGACAACCTTGCCGGCTTTGCGTCCGTGCGCCTCGAATCGGTCTCCACGAGCAGCATCGGCCTCTTGGGCACCGCGCTCGACGCCGCGGGCGGTGTTGAGGCCGAGCGACAGCACAACGAAGCCAATCCACACGCCAACAACGAAGAGTCCGATGGTCCAGGCCCAACCAGCGTCGGTGCGGGGAGTGCTGAGCAACATGAACAGCGCGACCACGATGAGAATGCCCACGAGAAGTGAGAGACCGGAGGCGATCCAGAACATGAGATCGCGCCAGAACGGTGGGCCGTAGGCGCGCAAGGTACTCGAGCGCTTTTTGCGGGAACGCGACGAGGGGGCCACGGAAGAACCGTAGCCCCCTCGATCGGAGTGTTCAGGTTGTTGCTTGCTTAGACCAGATCGAGATGCAGCATCTTGATGGCGTTGCCACGAACAATCTTGTACAGCGTCTCGTCGTCGAGGTCGACGGCCATTTCGCGAACGAACTGTTCGGTATGTGGCCACGTTGAGTCAGAGTGCGGGTAATCGGTTTCGAACGTGACGTTGTCGACGCCGATGTCTTCAAGATTCTTCAGGCCGAAGTTGTCGCGGAAGAAGCAGGCGTAGACCTGACGACGGAAGTAGAACTCCGGCGGTTCGCTGACGATTTCTGGGTCGAATGCCCAGCCGCGGAATTCCGACCACACGTTCTGTGCCCGCTCAAGGAAGTACGGAATCCAGCCCATCTGTGCTTCGGAGTACGCCAGCGTGATATCTGGGAAGCGGGGGAGGATGCCAGAGAAGATCCAGTCGGCCAATGACGACATGCCCTGGTTGAAGCTGAGCGTTGCCTGCACCGCGGCAGGTGCGTCAGGCGAGGTTGCCGGCATACGTGATGACGAACCGATGTGCATGTTGATCACGGTTTGCGTGTCGTTGCATGCCTGGAAGAACGGGTCCCATTCGCCGGAGTGAATGGTGGGAAGACCAAGGAAATGCGGAACCTCGGAGAAGCACACTGCGTGCACGCCGCGTGCAGCGTTGCGGTAGATCTCGGCAGCGGCGAGTTTGGCGTCCCACATCGGAACGATGATGAGCGGAATGAGACGGCCCTTGCCGGCGCCGCCACACCATTCTTCAACCATGAAATCGTTGTAGGCCTGCACGCACAGAAGCGCGAGTTCCTTATCCTTTGCTTCGGCGAAGGTTTGTCCGCAGAAACGAGGGAATGTCGGGAAGCACAGCGACGCTTCGGTGTGGTTTGCGTCCATGTCCTCAAGGCGGGCGGTTTGATCCCAGCATCCCTTGCGCATTTCTTCATACGTGACCGGAAGCATGGTGCGCTCTTCAACGTCGAAGCCAACAGCGGTGATGATTCGACGCATCGGGATCTTGAGGTCTTCGTAACACCAGAAGTCGGCGAACTTTCCGCCGGGGCTGTTGTTGCCAACGATGTCGAACGAGTAGTTCATGCCGTCGAACTTGAGGTTGTCGACGCGCAAGCGCTCGAGGCGAGGACCAGCTTCGAGGTACTTCTTGGGAAGGCGACTCGTCCAGACATCGGCGGGTTCGATGATGTGGTCATCGACAGAAACGATCTTCGGGATGACGCGCTTGGTGTCGGCCGAAGCGGGATTGGGAGCGGTGATGGTCATGGCTCTCCTCGAGGGCTGGGGTGTCGGGGCTCGTCCCCGCTCTGTGGACTTTAGGACAAAACCTGACGACCCGTCAGGTTTTGCTCCCAATCGGTCGCGTGACGTTCGTCGCTGCCGCCGCTCAACCTGACCAATCAATGATGGAGGGCCTACGATCGCCCCTCCGGAGCGGTTGTTCCCCCTACACGGAGTCCCCATGGATCTGAACTTCACACCGGCCGAAGAGGCCTTCCGGGCTGAGGCCCGGGCCTGGCTCGAGGCCAACGTCCCCGTCGGTCTGCCATCGGGCGATACCGCCGAAGGCTT
>WLOT01000181.1 GCA_009699125.1 Actinomycetota bacterium | reverse complement strand
GTTGCGCTAGGTCATGGCCGATCCCTCGCATTACGAGACGTTGGGGGTTTCTCGCAACGCTGATCGGGAAACGATTCGGCGGGCGTATCTCACGATCGCGAGGGCGAACCACCCCGATCGGCGTTCGTCACAGGAGACACAGCGTTCCGATGCTGAATCTCGGAGTCGTGCCGCGAACGCAGCATGGAACACGCTGGGCGACCAGGCAAAGCGCACGGACTACGACCGCACGCTCCCTGACCCCGTGCGGACGCAGACCCCGAAGGCAACGAGACCGAATCTCACAGACCCACGACCAGCGCCGCCATCGGGAATTGTTGTGTCGGCTCAAACGGCCTTGCTTTGGAGGTGGGGACCGATTGCGGTTGCGGTTCTCATAGCTCTGGCTCTAGTAATCGGAAGCGCCTACGCAACGTCACAGGATTCTTCGACAACTGCGACCACGTCACGAACCTCAACGGGGAGGTACGTCCCCGGGAGTTGCGTTTTTATTCTTGCAAGCGATGCCGGCAAGATCGCTCAACCAGTGGCTTGCGGACAACAGTCTGCAAGCGTTGTGAGTTCACAGGTTGACTCGCCACGACCGTGTCCACCGCTCACGTTTCCCGTCCCGCTTTCCGATGGAAAGACCACGTTGTGTCTCGTGGGCGCTCAGTAGGGCGATTCCGGCCATCTGAGTTGAATCAGTTCTCGTTGGTTGTTGCTGCGATCGCGTGCCATCATCAATCAATTACTTAGGGGGAAAATTATGGCGTACGAGCGAATCATTGTTGATGAACCTGCACCCATGGTGCGACGCATCACGCTGAACAATCCTGACAAGCGCAACCCACTTGGGGCGACGATGCGGCGAGAGATCATGCATGCACTTCGCGCTCACGATGTTGACGACAGCGTTCGCGTCACCATTATTCGCGGAGCGGGTAAGTGCTTTTCTGCGGGATACGACCTCGCAGGCAGTCCAACCGACGGTGAACCACCGGCGTACCAATCTGCGGATGGTCTGGGGAGTTACCCGCGCGAAGTCACTGAAACGTGGATGAGCATCTGGGATCTCGCCAAGCCTGTCATCGCGCAGATTCATTCTTATTGCCTTGCTGGTGGCACGGAGCTCGCGACAGGTTGTGACCTCGTGTACGTAGCGGACGATGCTCGCATCGGTTATCCCGCTGTTCGTTTCGGAACTCCTGACATGCAATGGCACGCATGGCTCCTTGGCCCCAAGCTCGGAATGGAACTGATGCTCACGGGCGATTGGATCAGCGGTGTTGAGGCCGCTCAATCTGGATTCGCCACTCGCTCGTATCCGGCCGAGGAACTTGAGGCGCAGGTACTCGAGAAGGCGAAGCGCATCGCGATGATTCCAACCGACATCGCTCAGATCAATAAGCGAACCGTGCATCGGGGCATGGCGGTTATGGGTTTCCCGACAGCGATTCGTCAGGGTACTGAACTGTGTGCGTTGACCATGGGAACCGAAACCTTCCAAGCCTTCATCGCAGAGAAGGATTCAGAGGGTGGTCTCACCGGCGCATTGTCGAAGCGTGACGCTAAGTTCGGTGATTACCGAACGAGCGAGGCCTAATCACTCACGACGCGTTCGCGACTGCCCTGTCTTGTGACTGTGGGCCGATACGAACAGCGATCAGTACGAGTGCCGCTGCGATGAAGGTTGAGGCAATACGCGCTTGTATCGATCCCTCCATCGGGTAACCAACCGTGTGGAAGAGGAAGAACACGAACACCGTGATGCCGGCAACTGCGATGGCGTAGTTCGGTATGAGGAATGCCAAGACGACATACGCAGCGATTGCGACCATGACGATTGACTCGGCGTTGGTTGCCGGTGTGAGCCCAATCAATGCTCCAGCGACACCGACTCCGAGCAAGGTACCGGCAACTCGAAGAGTCACCTTCTCGACGGTTCCGTCTCGGTCGGGACGGGAGATCCAAGCGACTGTCATTGGTATCCAATACGAGTGAGGAAACGAAAGTATCTGCTCCAACATCGTTGCGATCACGATCACAATTCCGAGTCTGATCGAATGCAGGACGAATTGATCCGACCAGTGAAGGTGAACGCTGGCCCGAGTCCAGTAACTGTCCTCGGCAATTTCTCCTCGGAGGATTGGCTTCCTGCCGAAGAGTGCTCGGACCGCAAACTCGGCGAGCACGGTGCCGATCATGATCGCCGCTCCGAGGAGCATCAGGAGTGCGTTCGTTTTCCAGTCGAGAAGATCAATTGGTGAACCAGAGAAGATCGTGAAGACCACAAGACCGAGAACTCCGGCCGTCATCGAGGGAATGCTCGCAGCTCCGGCAAGACCGCAGACGAGCCCGGCCAAGCCTCCGATTGAGACGTGAAGAATCTGATTGTCCGAGACAAGTCCACCGACTGCGGTCCCGAGTGTCACGGCGACCAATGCACCAGCCATTGAGGTCATCCGACGTTGAAGCGTCGTCCCTCGATCAGCGATGGCTGCGAAAAGCATTCCGATGCCAAGGGGCAGGAGTGCTCTGACATCGTTTCGGGAATACGTGGCGGCGAGAACACCAAGAACCACCAGAGCAGAACGAATTGGTCGGACATGTTCGAAGAAGCTGAAGTCCGTTTTTATGGTGGTTCGAACAGAACGCTGCAGGAGATTCACGGAGCGATCGTAGGGGAGCAGCATTCGCTTCTCGAGCGTGCGCAAACTTTCGAAGCCGAATTCGATGTGACGTCTACGTCTTTAGAGGGAGTTCGTTGGTCAAGGAGTGCACTCCCACGCTGTCCCTGACCAGCGAATCGTGTCGCCAACGGAACACGACAAAGTCGAGAGAATGGAATCGCCAGCAGTGCCGACCGCACCTGGTGCGCCGGGTATCCCGGGAATTCCGGGTATGCCCGGCTCTCCTGGAGGGCCGGGAACGCCGGGTGCGCCAGGAATGCCGGGTGCACCTTGTTCCCCAGGTGCACCCGGAGCGCCCATCGCTCCTTGCGAACCCACTGGTCCAACTTCGCCAACCGGTCCCTGTGGTCCGGATTCAGGTTTCGTCAGCGCAGAGCATCCCGCCAGAATTCCGATGCATACGAAGAGCGAGAGAGCTACGGGAGTTGCAAATCTATTTCGAAAAGGGTTCGCCATAGAGGCGGTTTACTTTCGAAAGGGTGCAGACCACTGCGATATTGGGTGCTGACTCGTTGCAGGATGTCGCCGTGTCTGCGAAAGCGAGCGAGTGGTCCTTCGAGGCGAGTCGCTGCAACACCAAGAGGGACCGCCCGCATGGACGGTCCCTGCTCGTATTTCGTGTGGGCGATACTGGACTCGAACCAGCGACCCCTGCCGTGTGAAGGCAGTGCTCTAGCCAACTGAGCTAATCGCCCTGAAGCGGGTGATCGTAGCCGACAGGCTCCTGGGCTCCATATCCGAGACCGAGTCCCGAGAGCAGGTCGCGGGGTTCTAAGGTTCGAGACTTCTGCACCGATGGGTGCATCCGTCTTCGTACTTGGGGAGAAACAATGCCGATTCCAGCCGATGAGTTCCCGCTGCATCAAGCTCCGTATTCGCTTGCTCACGCTGCGTCGAGCGATCGAAATTTCTATGACCGTTCCTATTGGAACGCTCACGATCGCACCGGTGAAGTTTTCCTCATCACTGGCCTTGGTCAGTATCCCAATCTTGGTGTGACCGATGCGTTTGCGTGCATTCGACGCGGCGATCTTCAACACACGATTCGGATGTCCGATGTTCTTGGCACCGATCGAATGAATCAGCAAGTAGGTCCCTACCGCATCGAAGTGATCGATCCGCTTAATGAACTCCGTATTACGTGTGACGGCAAGGATCAGGAATTCGAACTCGACCTGCACTGGCGCGGATCCTTCCC
>WLOT01000180.1 GCA_009699125.1 Actinomycetota bacterium | reverse complement strand
CGTCAGCAGCGTAGAACTCGTCGACTTCCAGACAGCCGATGTACATCTTCCAGCCCGCTGGGCCCATCCGATCGGCGACTTCGCGAGCAACCACTGAAACGCCATAGCCCCGCTTCATCACCGAGGTGAGCATCAAGACGTTTCTCATGGTGTGATGCACTCCACGAAAGAACTCCAGCGTCGAACAAAGAGCGCACGATCGGCCCAGTTCTCCTCGCCAGGTTCACGGGTGCCATTCTCGACGTGATAAATCGGCCCAACAGCCATCGTGCGGATGCCGAGACCGACGCGCCGCAAACGCAGGCAATAGTCGATGTCCTGACATTCAGCGGCATACCGCTCGTCGAAACCGCCTGAGCGTGCATAGAGATCGCTCGGGGTCATAAGGAATGCACCGGTCGCAGCGGCGGAATCGAATGACTCGCCGAATTGGTGCACTTGAGGCTGGTGTGTGCCCGGGTGATACGGCACTGCAAACAATTCGGGGGTTTGGAGGAATTCGACACCTGCGTGTTGAACGGTTCCGTCCTCGAAGAGGAGCACAACGCCGACAGCACCGAGCTCGGGGTCCGCCACGAGCTCCCTATACGCCTCGACGACACCCTCGGGCCGTTCGTCGATGAACACATCGTTATTCATGAACAGCGCCGTTGCGTAGCGGGACTTCTCAAACAGGTCGTTGTTGCAACGGGAGAACTGGTACTGCATTCCTCGAGTGACCTCGATGCCCTCGGGTGGACCGTCAAGAAGCGCCAGCGTTTCGGGATTTGTTGAGCCGGTGTCGCCAAGGAGAAGTTCGACATCGATTCCTTCTCGAGCACACAGACTGCGAAGCTTCGTAAATCCCAGCCAAAGTCGGGCCAAGAGCTCCGGGCGGTCCTTGTGGAGAACGAGAATTGAGAGGCCGGGGGCTGCACCCTTGGGCTCCAATTTCCGACGAGCCATCGTGACGCGAGCGGCACGCTCTGCATTGAACGAACGTGCGTAAGGGTCAAGTTTTGGGATCAGTCCCGAGAACTGCGCCATCGTCTGCTCAGCGACCGTTGTCTTCGAGCCACGTGGCGGGAATCCGGAGGAGCCCCCCAGGAGGCGAAGACTCTGCCCGCACTCGGAACGAGAAACCGAAATCGCGCATCGCCTCCGCGCGAACGGCTTTCCCGCCGTGAACGCGAACACGACCTTCATAGATGCCGGGGGCGAGCAACAACGGATCAAATCGGCAGCGAATCGTGTAGCCGTTCGATAGCGGGCCGGGTTGAGCCATCGGCGCACTCATTTCCGTTTCACCAACGACGACGCCGGACTCGGTCTGAATCATCAGCGAGTAGGTGTGCTCTTCAGCGGCGAGAGCTTCTGGAAGCGCAACTCGCAGATTGATGGGCTGACCGGTGACGCCGAATTCGAGGGGGTTGCCCGAATCGTCAACCATTTCCGATTCGGTCGCCTTTGCTGGCGTCGGGAGGAGACCCGCTGCTTCGGCCTCCATGCGGAGTCGCTCTGATTCCACCGAGTTCACTTCGTTGAGATAGTTCGCGATGACCGATGACGGTTCACCGCTATCTCTGATGACTCCGTGGTCCATCCATGTCACCTGGTCACAAAGGTCGCCGATGACCCCGAGATTGTGTGACACCAAGACGATGGTTACGCCCGAGGCTTTCAGACCTGCGAGGTGATCAAGACAACGCCGCTGAAAGTCCTCGTCGCCTACAGCAATGACTTCGTCGACAAGAAGAATTTGCGGATCGACGTGCACTGCGACCGAAAAGCCGAGCCGGACATACATGCCGCTCGAGTAGTGCTTCACCGGACTATCGATAAACGCAGAGAGACCAGAGAAATCCACGATCCGATCGAAGATGACATCGGTCTGTTTGCGGCTCAGCCCCAAGATTGATGCATTGAGGTATACGTTCTCGCGGCCGGTGAGTTCAGGATGGAAACCTGCACCCAATTCGAGAAGCGCCGAGATGCGGCCACGCGTTGTAACCGTGCCCGATGTTGGAAAGTGAATGCCGGCCATCATGCGGAGAAGCGTTGACTTCCCGCATCCGTTGTGACCAATGAGGCCAGCGACACTCGCCTCATTGATATCCAAGGAGACGTTTTGAACGGCCCAAAAGTCGTCGTACTTCGGACGTCCGAATTTCGTGAAGAGTTGCTTCACGCTGCCGGGACGGTCTTTGTACAAACGGAAGCGTTTTGAGACGTCTTGGACTTCAATGGCTTTCATCGCGTCACAACTCCTGAGCGATGTCACGGGACTTGTGATTGAAGATCATGAGTCCAAGTACGAAGACTGCAAATGAGGCCAACGGGAGGATGATGAGCGAGGCAGTACTCGGCATCGTCAACCCATAGAAGATGTCGCGTGACCATTGCACGTATTGCGCAATGGGATTCAATTCCATGATACGCGCCAACGTCATGCTCTTCTTCTCAACCAGCGTGATCGAATAAATGATCGGTGTTGCGTAGAACAGCACATTCATTCCGATCGTGACGAGATAATTCACGTCTCGATAAAAGACGTTGTAAACGCTTAAAGCGAGACCAACGCCTACGGAGAACAACGTGATGCACAGAATCAAAAGCGGGAAGAGCACGAGCATCCAGCCGACGTTGCCGAGCAGAATCATGATGCACAGCAGGATGCCTGCCTCGATCATCGCTTGGAGGAGGACGGTGATCGTGTTGGCCAGAGCCGGACAGGCTGGAGGGAAATAGACCTTGTTGAGCAACGGACCAGACGATTGCAGAGCCGCGATTGCCCCGAGGACCGTGCCGTTAAAGAGGTTCCAGACCCACAAGCCGGCAAACAGGTAGAGCGCAAACGCAGACGTTCGCCCGTTCCCGGCGACCGGAGCCTTGCTATCGAAGAAATAGCCGAATACCAGCGTGTACACGACAAGGACCGAAGCAGGGTTCAGCAGCGACCACAGCCAGCCGAGCAGGCTCTTCTTATAGCGAGACCGAAGCTCGCGTTGGGCGAGGTTGTAGGTCAGGTTGCGGTAGGCCCAGAGTTCGCTAACTGACTTCAACGCTTGGCTCTTCCACTCATGGGCTTGTCAACAAAACGCAGGTGCCCTGAAGAGAAAAAGGCTAGCAGGGAGGTTCTCGGCCTCATCGGACCGTCCAGCCCTCGTCTGAGGAGGCCCCAACAGGGCGGCGTTCGTAGAAGAGAATGGGAACACCTTCGGGGCCAGCGACCTCTTCAGGCGCACTGAGACACGGACCCGCCATTCGACGCGGCGTCACCAGGTGGCGCACATTGAACTTGTCGAGAACCGGGTCACAGGGGTTTACCGTGACCTCAATCGTGTCGGCCTGGACGAGACGCATGACAGGAACCTTCGAAGTTGTGTCGAACGACCACACCGCCTGTGCATAGCGATTCCATACGTTCTCGTACTGGTGATTCGGATCGATGAGTTCCCAAGCCGGAACATTGGGATAGAGGTTCACGCCGCTCAAGTTCTGAACACCAGAAGTAGTGAGAAGCGATGCAACCTCGTAGGTCTCCCCCACCCACGCACCTGACCCACTTGGTTCAGACGCAATTGCTCGGGCGGTCTTCGCAACAGCCGAGTCGCGAGTCTGCGACAAGCCGCTCACTAATGGATTCGCTGACAACGAAACCAGAAGTCCGAACGCAGTCAGACCCGCAACTGAAACGAGCGGACGCCAGAAATAGACAACCGCAGCGACGACGGCGACCGCAAGTGCCACGACAATCATTTTGTTACCCACCGCATCGGTGGATGATCGGAAATCGTGTGCCAATCCGGCGACTCCTGCAACCGATGCCGCGACCAGAACGACGCCAGCAAGGCGTCGAGCAAGCTTTGGAACATTCAATCGGTCGAGCGAT